>NZ_BOOA01000002.1 GCF_016862995.1 Acrocarpospora phusangensis | reverse complement strand
CGTGCGGCGCGGCGAGCCGGTCCAGCCGCCGCGCCGCGATCACACCCTCCAGGACGAGCAGCCCCGCGCCGGGATCGTGCAGCTCCAGCCGGGGCAGCATGGCAGTGCCGCCCGCGGCCCGATAGAGCGCGATCTCCCGTTCCGGCTCTCCTTGGCCGCCTTCACGCGGGGCGCCCACGTCCTTGACCGCGAACCCCTGGCCGTTGCCCAGCTCCACCAGGACGACCCCGTTGGATTCGGAGACGTCGCGGGCGGTCAGACCGTATCGGTGCACGTCGGCGGCGCGGACGAGGCCGCGGTCGAGCAGCAGCCGTACGGCGCGGCGGGACAGGTTCATCGCCTCAGACCTCGTGCACGTCGCCGTCGTCGTCCACGTAGAACCATTCGGCCTCACCCTGGCTCGTGGACGCCTCCCCGGACACCCGCCGCTCCAGGTCGCTCAGCCTGTTCACGATCTCGTGCAGGATCGGGTCCACCGGGGGACGGACCGGGATCGTCGGATTGCACAGCTCCGACCCGCAGCCCAGACTCGACTGGCAGCCGTCCACCACGGACGGGCAGCGCAGCGTGGACTGGCAGCCCGCGACCACCGACGGGCAGCGCAGGTCGCTGACGCAGACGGTGATCATCGACGGGCAGCGCAGGTCGGTCACGCAGCCGATCCGGGTCGTCGGGCAGAGCACCGGCAGCCGGGTCGGGCAGTTGACCTGCAGGAACGTCCGGCAGGAGACCAGCGTGGAAGGCTCGCACACGGCGATCCGGCTCGGGCACGACCCGAGCCTGGTGATCGGGACGATCAGGTCGCCGCAGGTCAGCGCCGCCCGCGCGTCCACCCGGCCGTGGCCCCAGCTGTTGTCGAACGCCGCCGCGCCCAGTTTGACCGCGCTGTCCTGGAGGCATTGCTTGATCTTGGCGTTGGTGTGACCGGGATGCCGGCTCCACATCAGCGCCGCCAGGCCGGCGACCAGCGGTGTCGCCATGGACGTGCCGCTCAGCGAACCGTAGTTGAGCGGCAGGGTCGGGCTCACACTGTAGGTCGGCAGCGTGGACAGGATGTTCCTGCCGGGCGCGACGACCGTCACCTCCGGGCCCACGTTGGAGAAGCTCGAGATCACGTCCCCCGGGTCGGTCGAGCCGACCGCCACCACGCCCACGATGCTCGTCGAGTACGCCGCCGGCCAGATCACCGGCCCCGCGCCGTCGTTCCCGGCCGCGGCCACCACGAGCATGCCTCGGTCGGATGCGTACTGGCAGGCCGCCTGTTTGGTGTTGTTGTTCGCGCCGCCGCCCGAGTAGTTGATGACGGCCTTCAAGCCGTGCGCCACCGCGTAGTCGGTGATCTCCTCGACCGCGTCCGCGAAGTCCGCCGACCCGCCGTTGCCGTTCGCGTCCAGGGTCCGGCAGACGTACACCGGCGAACCCCAGTTCATGCCCGCGACCCCGGTGGCGTTGTTGCCCGCCGCCGCGGCGATGCCCGCCACGTGCGTGCCGTGGCCGTTCAGGTCGCGGGGGGTGCCCCCGTCCACGAAGTCCGTCCCGAGCGTGATCCTTCCCGCGTCCCGCAGGTCGTCGTGGTCGAGCACGTCCGCGCTGAGCGAGATGCCCGAGTCGATGATCCCGATCAGCACGTTCGAGGCGCCCGTCTGCAGGTCCCAGGCCGCCTGCGCGCCCACCGCGGCCGGTCCCCACTGCTGCGCGAACCTCGGATCGTTGGGCACGATCTGCGCCCGGTCCACCACATCCGGCTCCACGTACTCGATCGCCGGCGTCGTCTCCGCGACCCCCACGTTCGACAGCACCGTGTCCGCCGCCGACCCCGTCTCCGGCAACGCCACCACGAGCCGCCCCGTCGCGCTCGGCCCCCGCACCACCACGGTTCCCGGCGGCAGCGCCGCCAGCGCCTCCGCGACCTGCCCCGCCACCCCCTCTTCCCCGGCGGCCCCTTCCGCCAACTGCACAATCAGCCGCCGCGCCACAAAACGCACCGACTCATCCTGAAACTCCCCCGCCACGACCTCGACGCCGGTGTTCTCCGCGGGATTCTCCTCCAGCATGCGCCCCTCCTCTACCGCCAGGTCCGTTCTCGACCGTAGGCAGAGCCCCGCACACCGTCACCCCGGGAATATCCCTAGTCCCCCTTTTCCCGACCTAGGGTCAGCCGCCCGGATTGCCGCGACACGCGGGGAGACTACCGACATACCGGACAGCCGAAGATCGCGGCAATCCGCAGCTGGCGTTCCCACCCGAATAATGGGCACAATAAATGTGTCGCACGTGGCAAGCCGGGCGACTACCGTTCTGAATAACACGAGCGAGCCGCTCGGACGAGAGCAGGGAAGGATGACGGTCATGAGCTACCAGGCCCAGCGGGAGCAAGCGCGCAGCCTGCGTGCTCTTGAGCTGCGACTTTGGCGGACTTCAGGGTAGACCCACAAAGGGCCACCCATGAAGCCGCCAGGGAGATCCGGCGGCTTTTTCTTTTCCTCGTACGCCCTTGAGCGGTGCACGCACGCCTAAAACTGAATAGCGGAGAAAACAAATGGGACATGGGCTGATGGTGAAAAGGCATCACGCCTGCCTTGCAAGCAGGAGTTCAGGTTTCAAGACCCTGTCGGTCCACGAGTCACGCACGATGCCAGATCGTCTAACCGGCAGGACCCCCGGCTTTGAACCGGGCGAGTGCACGTTCGAATCGTGCTCTGGCAGCTGACGAGCCCACGGGCTCGAACGTCCGTAGCCCACCTGGTAGAGGCGCCGGCCCGAGATGCCGGAGGTAGCGGGTTCGAATCCCGCCGGACGTACGCGACACTGGCCGCTCTAGCCCAACGGCAGGAGGCACCGTGCTCAGGACACGGGACGTCGGGGTTCGAATCCCCGGGGCGGCACCACACCGAGAAGAGACCACCCGGGGGCCGCACCACCCGAGGAGGGACCAAACAGCGGGCGCGAGTCGGGCTGTTCTGGAAATGCCCGCCGAGGCCCCCCATCCTGGCCGGCTTTCCGGTGAGGATTTCCGGTGGGGGCGCACTAGACCTTTGACCCTCAACGCACTGTTCGTCTGCTCTACCGCGCGAGCAGCGGAAGCACCGGGAAGGGGTGGTCCTGCCACAGCAGTCGCGAGGTCTCTTCCGGGTAGGCGGCGACCGTCGACGGCGTGTCGAAGAGCTGTGTGAGACGCCGATCGGCGTCGTGCTGAGGCCAGCCCGGGTCGCCGTGCGCGGCGAACGCCGTCCACGCGCCGCGCATCCGCGCGGACAGTTCCTCCGCCTCCGGAGAGGGCGGATCGCCGATCAGCATGGCGGTCTGTCCGCTGCTCAGGTTGCCGAAGACGAGCGGCACGTCCAGCCCATGGCACGCGCCGAGGGCACCGCCCATTCCCGGAGCGGCCCAGGTCAGTTCGAACAGATGGGCCCGTCCGCCCCCGGCGAGCTGCGCGTCGGCGAGCTGGACGCTCGGCATGCGGAACAGCCAGTCCGCGTTGACCAGCTCGTACAGCTCCTCATCGGTCACACCCGGGAACGCCTCCCGGTACCGGCGCGCACCGTCCGCACCGGGGGCCAGCATGCGCAGAGCGGTCTCCGTCTGCTCCCCCGTGACCTGGCCGAGCACCCCGTCGATCAAGCTGAACAACCGGTGCTCATCACGCGTATGCCCGACAAGAAGCCCGACATCCCGGGCAGCACCGTCAGCCAGCGCCTGCCACGGCGTCACCGGCAGAACATCACCGTCGACAACCGGCGCGAACGGGATCCCCCGGTGCGTGATCTGCCCCCACCGCTCCCGCCATTCCCCCGTCTTGACGGCGATCGCGTCGCCCACGACAGGCAGCAGATCCGGCTCCACCGCCGACAGATCGGACACCGTCGCCCGTATCCCCAGCTCGGCAGCACAGGCAGCGGCGATGTCAGCCGCCAGTTCAGGAGAGAAGAACGTCCCCGGCACACTCTGCGCGATCGCCCTGCGAAAGAGCCCGGCCGCGCGCGGCATGGCCAGCAGCGCGGCAACCGACCCGCCCCCCGCCGACTCCCCGAAGACCGTGACCCGATCCGGGTCCCCACCGAACACCCGGATGTTGTCCCGCACCCACTCCAGAGCCGCGACCTGATCGAGCAACCCCCGATTGGCCGGCGCCCCGTCGACCTGCCCGAACCCCTCAATCCCGAGCCGGTAGTTGAGGGTCACCACCACGACCCCACTCCCAGCCAGACGCCCACCGTCGTATTCCGGCAGGCTGGAATTACCCAGGGCATAAGCCCCACCAGGAATCCACACCATCACCGGAAGCCCCGCGTCCGACCCCGGCTCCGGCGTCCAGACGTTGACCGTCAACCAGTCCTCACCGCCGCCGTCCTGCGACGTCCCCAGCAGACCGGACTGCGGAGGCGGCGGCCCGTACGCCACCGCCGGACGCACACCATCCCACCCACGCACCCGCTCCGGCGCAGCGAACCGAAGCACACCAACCGGCGCCTCAGCGAACGAAACCCCCCGGAAAACCGCCAGCCGCGCCTCCCAGGCACCCCGGAGAACCCCAGCCACCGTACGGACTTCCGGCTCAAGCTCGAACGACTTACTGGACGCGATACCGGCCACTTTGCGGTTCCCCTTCTCCGCGTTCCTACTCGGCCGAGCATCCCAGCGCCCGCCATCCACGGGCAAACCATTTAAGCGCTAACAGAATGACCCAAAGCGGGGCCGCTTCTCGCCCTTATCCAGCGCCATCAACGCAGGTCACACTTCTAGCCGCACCGGCATCAAGAGCAGCCGATTCGAGACTCAATGCCCCGCAAAGCAATCAATTTCACCTACTCGACCCGGGCAACCGCGCTAGCTCGGGGGCGTGGGGGGCTCGGCCCCCCACACCGGGGGGCTCGGGGGGTCGCCCCCCCGTGTAACAACCGAAACGACCCTGGGGAGGAAGCCCGAAAGGGCTTCCGACCAGGGTCGTTTCATTCGTGGAGGTGGCGGGAATCGAACCCGCGTCCTTCGGCACCGAGCTAGGGCTTCTCCGGGCGCAGCCTGTTGTGAGTTTCTCGGCCCCGGCGATCTCACAGGCGAGTCGCCGACGGGCTCAGTCGCTGTTTGTTTTCCCTATTGGCCCCGCGACCGGGTCAAGAGGTTTAGCCTCCTAGCGATGCCAGGTCCCGGGCCGGAGGCGATCCCGGGCTGACACGGCTTAGCTCGTCTGCTTAGGCAGCGAGAGCAAGCATGCGCTTGCTAGCCGGAGTGCTCGTGTTATCGGCACTTATTGGTTTGCGGTCACAGTGTTAACGAGGTTATGTCCGCCGTCCTCGGCCCGCTTCCCCTACCTTGAAATGTCGAAGTCGAAACCGGTCACCCCCCTGTGGAATTGTCAATCCCGCCTCCGCCGCAGCGCAGACAGGCAACGCAACCATACAACCGTGAACGCGCGCACGCGAACCGGTATTCCAGAACCCCCCAAACCCTCCCGGAATCCCCTGGATGCCGAAAAGACGCCGAAAGCCCCCGGAAGCACGTGGCTTCCGGGGGCCGACCGGCAGGGTCCAGCCGGTCCGGACAGCAGGGCTCCCCCCGAGATGGAGCCCTGGTCGGCGACCGAGTCCGCAACCCCCCAAGCGGAACCCGGTCACCTGGAAAGACGCCTGGGGAGGCCCGGATGGTTGCTCGCGGTCAGAAATCTTTTCTGGTGCCGCTGAAGAAGGCGCCCGCGACGGAGGCCGCGCCCGCCGGGTCGGGGCCCTCCATCATGACGGCGACCGCGACGTCGCCCTGCCAGCCGACGAACCAGGACAGCTCGCGGCGCTCCTTCTTCTCCACGAAGGTGACCGTGGACGCGACGCCGTGCACGGGATCGCCGGGCGCGGCGGCGGCCCGGGCCGAGCCGGTGGCGACGCCGGCCCGCATGAGCGCGCGCAGCTTGGCCGCCGCGTCGACGTTCAGCGGACGGGCGGCCGGCACCTGCGGGGGCGTGATGTCGGAGGTCGGGTCGGGCGAGGCGGGCGCGGTCACCAGCGTCGGCGGATGCCACGTCCCCGACCGTACGGCTCCCGCCACCAGCGCCATCGCCAGCGGACTGACCCGTACGGCCGACCCCGCGATGATCTTCGCCCGGGCCGCGTCGGTCGTCCCCGCGGGAACGGTGCCGCTGAAGCTGTTGAGCGGCAGCCCCCAGGGCGCGCCGATGCCGAAGTTGGCCGCGCTCTCGGTCAGCGACCGCTCGTCCAGCCGCCGCGCCAGCGACGCCAGCGCGGTCACGCAGCCGTGCGCGAAGTCGGCCTCGAAGGAGGGCGCCGACGAGGTGACGCCGGTCTGCTGGAACCTGGCCCCGCCCACCGTGCGGTCCGCCGTGCAGGGAACCTTCTGACGCACGTCGAGACCGCCCCTGAGCAGGGCGTCGGTGGCCACGATGGAGAAGGCCGTCCCGACCGGGTACTTGCCGGCCAGAGCGTCCTTCTCCTGGTGGAGGTCCTTGGTGGCGACGGCCAGCACCTGGCCGGTGGGGGCGTCCACGGCGACCAGCGCGACCGGCTGGGTGCGGGCCACGGCCAGGTCGGCCGCGTGCTGCAGACGGGAGTCGATCGTGGTGCGCACCGGTGTGTTCTTCCGGCCCGGCCACGACTTGAGCTCCTTGACCGTCTTCCAGGTCTTGGTGTCCAGCACGATGACACGCGTCTCGGTCGAGCCCGTGAGCTGGTCCTGGTACGCGCGCTGCAGCCCGTCCCTGCCGACGGTGTCGCCGGCGCGCTGGGGGCCGCCCAGCTGCTGCTCGCTCTCGGCCGTGACAGCGCTGACCCGGCCGACGATGTGCACCGGCGACTTGGGCGCCACCGGCGGGTACACCTCGGCGATCTTCAGGCCGTCGATGCGGGCGAGCTGCGCCCTGATCTGCTGGTACTTGGCCCGGCCGAAGGTGGCCAGCGGGACCGCGTCGGTGGGCGGCGCGGACAGGATGCGGCTGAGCAGCCGGTCCTGGGCGAAGCCGGTCACCTTGGCGAGTTCCTGGCAGAGCCGTGCCGGATCGGACACCTCCACCGGGATGACCTGCGCCACGTACTGCGTGTCCCGGTCCTGGAGCGCGTCGTCGTAACGGTCCATGATGGGCTGGCGGCCCTCCGGGTCCACCTTGACCGCGAGGCGCTCGCCTTCGTGCAGGTCGGGGTGGATGACGCTGGGCGACCAGCGGACCTTCCAGCGGCCGTCCACCAGGTGCAGCGGCAGCATGCTCTCGTAGGTCCACAGCGGGTTGTTCTCGCCGAGGTCCACCTCGGCCTGGAAGCTGGCCTTGGCGGTGTCGCCGTCCCGGCTGATCGGGCCCAGCTTGAAGCGGAGCGAGGCCGCGTCCAGGTGCAGGGCGACGTCGCCGAGCGCCTTGCGGACGGAGGCCTCGTTCGCGTCGGCGCGGCGCGCGGCCATGGCGTAGTCGCCGCTCTCCCAGCCGACGAGGAAGTCGCGGATCGCCTCGTGGGGGGAGGGCTCCTCGAAGCAGGCGGTCAGCGTCGGGACCAGCAGCCCTAACGCCAGCGCGAGCCGTACGGAACGAGGAGGAGGCACGGCCTAGCGGCCCCCCTTGCGGCGGACGGCGTTGGACAGCGCCCGGGACATCTCGCGGTTGTCCTGCTTCTCGCGCAGGGTCTGCCGCTTGTCGTAGTCCTTCTTACCGCGGGCGACGCCGACCTCGATCTTGGCCCGGCCGTCCTTGAAGTAGAGGGCGAGCGGGACCAGCGTGAGACCGCGCTCCTTGAGGGTGGCGTGGATCTTGCCGATCTCCTTGCGGTGGAGCAGCAGCTTGCGCTTGCGCCGCGCGGCGTGGTTGGTCCAGGTGCCCTGGCTGTACTCGGGGATGTAGACGTTGTACAGCCACGTCTCATGGTCCTCGACAGCGGCGTAGCCGTCGGTCAGGTTGGCCTTGCCCGCCCGGAGGGACTTGACCTCGGTGCCGGTCAGGACCAGACCGGCCTCGTAGGTGTCCTCGATGAAGTAGTCGTGGCGGGCACGCTTGTTCTGGGCGATGACCTTGCGCCCGGTCTCACGTGGCATGGCCTAGAGCCTACCGGCGCTCGTCACACACGCAGATAACGGCGGAGTGTGATGAACGAAGCCAGGATACAGATGATCACACCCACGGCCATGGTCAGCGTGATCACACCGGCCACGGTGTCCCAGCCGAGCGGCACCGCCATGTAGCTCTGGATGCCCTCGAACAGCAGCACCTTCGTGGTGATCAGCAGCACCGCCGCGAACACGCCGCCGATCAGGCCGGCGATCACGCCCTCCAGCACGAACGGCAGCTGGATGTAGACGTTGGACGCGCCGACCAGCCGCATGATGCCGGTCTCCCGGCGCCGGTTGTACGCCGACAGCCGCACCGTGTTGCCGATCAGCAGGGTGGCCGCGCCGACCATCAGGATGGCCACGCCGAGCGCCATGTACTGCAGGCGGTTCATGAACCCGAAGTAGTTCTCCAGCAGGTCACGCTCGTTGATGATGTTGGAGACGCCGGCCTGGCCCTCGATGGTGTCGATGACCGCGGGGGCCTTGTCCGGGTCCCGGAGCTTGACCCGGAACGACTCGGGCATGTCCTCGACCTTGACGATCGCGGAGAGCGTGCGGTTGTTCTCGGAGATCTTGAAGTTCTCCAGCGCCTTGGCCGCGTCCTCGAACTCGACGCTCTCGACCTCGGGCATCTCCTTGATCGTCTGCTCCAGGGCGACCTTCTGCTCCTGGCTGATCCCGGCCTTGTCCTTACAGGACTCGAAGGCCGAATCCTTCTTGCACAGGTAGACCGAGAGCTCGACCTTGTCGGTCCAGTAGCCGGTCATCGAGGAGACCTGAGAGTTGATCATCAGCCCGACGCCGAGCAGTGCCATGCCGACCGCGACGGTCACGATCACCGCGATGGTCATCGTGAGATTGCGCCGGAGCCCGATCCAGACCTCGGAGAAGATGAAATTCGCCCGCATGCTTCCTTCTTCTAGTACGCCTGGCCGTAGACACCCCGCGACTGGTCGCGGACGATCTTGCCATCCTCCAGCTCCACCACACGCTTGCGCATGGAGTCGACGATGGCCGCGTCGTGCGTGGCCATCAGCACGGTGGTGCCGGTCCTGTTGATGCGGTCGAGCACCTTCATGATGCCGATGCTCGTCGCGGGGTCGATGTTTCCGGTCGGCTCGTCGGCCAGCAGGATCATCGGACGGTTGACGAAGGCCCGCGCCATGGCGACGCGCTGCTGCTCGCCGCCGGAGAGCTCGTCGGGCATGCGGTGCGCCTTCCCCTCGAGGCCCACCAGCTCGATGACCTCGGGCACGACCTTGCGGATGAACCGCCGGGGCTTGCCGATGACCTCGAGCGCGAACGCCACGTTCTCGTAGACATTCTTGTTCGGCAGCAGCCGGAAGTCCTGGAAGACGCAGCCGATCCGGCGCCGCAGGTGCGGCACCTTGAAGTTGGAGAGGCGGGCCAGGTCCTTGCCGGCGACATGGATGGCGCCGGAGTTGGGCCGCTCCTCCTTGAGCACCAGACGGAGGAACGTGGACTTCCCCGATCCGGAGGGACCCACGAGAAACACGAACTCGCCCTTGTCCACATCGACGGAAACATGGTCGAGGGCAGGGCGGTTCTGGTTCTGGTAGACCTTGGTGACGTTATCGAAATGGATCACGGGCGCATCACGGCATGCCAGTCTAGGGGGCGAGGGACGTCCAGCCCGGAGGGCGCCGGTCTCTTTGCGCTAGATCGACGTTCCGGTTTGGCCAGAGCTCAGTCTAGGGGTAACACTGGCATGGAACGTCCATAACGGAAACAAAACGATTAGGGCATGGGTAAAGCTGCGATGAGCTGCGAACACTTGATCTGCGCCGCGTGCGCCCAACCCGTTGTCGAGGGCCGCTGCCCGGCCTGCCGCAACGCCCGAGAGAAGTTCCACCACCACGGATCCCCGCTTTTCTCCCCGGTTTTCCTGGGTCTGATGGTGGTCCTCGTCCTCGCGCTGACCGCGTTGAAGGTCTACTACTCCTGACCCGCCTCGGCCCGCCGCATCCAGCGGATCTCCCCCTCGATGAACTCGTCGAGGTCGCCGTCGAGCACCGCGGTGGGATTGCCTGCCTCCACGCCGGTCCGCAGGTCCTTGACGATCTGGTACGGGTGCAGCACGTAGTTGCGGATCTGGGTGCCCCAGGACGTGGTGGCCTCGCCGCGCAGCTCGTTCATGGCCGCGGCCTCCTCCTGGCGCTTGCGCTCCAGCAGCTTGGCCTGGAGCACGGTCATCGCCGAGGCGCGGTTCTGGAGCTGGGAGCGCTCGTTCTGGCAGGAGACCACGATCCCGGTGGGCAGGTGGGTGATGCGCACCGCCGAGTCGGTGGTGTTGACGCCCTGGCCGCCGGGGCCCGACGACCGGTACACGTCGATGCGCAGATCGTCCTCGTTGATGTCGATGTGGTCGGTCTGCTCGACCACGGGGACCACGTCCACGCCCGCGAACGAGGTCTGCCGGCGGCCCTGGTTGTCGAACGGGCTGATCCGGACCAGGCGGTGGGTGCCGTGCTCGCCGCGGAGCGTGCCGTACGCGTACGGCGCCTTGACGGTGAAGGTGGCCGACTTGATGCCCGCCTCCTCCGCGTAGGAGGTGTCGTAGACCTCCGTGGCGAAACCTTTACGCTCGGCCCAGCGCTGGTACATACGCAGCAGCATCTGCGCCCAGTCGGCCGCGTCCACGCCGCCGGCCTGGGAGTTGATCGTGATGAGCGCCTCGCGCGCGTCGTACTCCCCCGAGAGCAGGGTGCGCACCTCGAGGGCGCCGATGTCGGTGCGGAGCGAGGCCAGTTCGCGGTCGGCCTCGGCGAGGGTGTCGTCGTCGCCCTCCTCGGCCGCCAGCTGGTAGAGGACGGTGAGGTCCTCCAGCCGGCCCACGAGGCCCTCCACGCGGTTCACCTCGCCCTGGAGGTGGGAGAGGCGGCTGGTCACCTTCTGCGCGGCCTCGGGGTCGTTCCACAGGTCGGGCGCGGCGGCCTGCTCTCCCAGCTCGGCGATCTGCTTGCGCAGGGCGTCGAGGTTGAGCACGTCCTGGATGCTGTTCAGGGTGCCGGTAAGCTCGTTGATCTCTTCGGCTGGATCGATGGCTGCCACGTCTGTAAAGGGTACGCGAACACGGGACTGGCTACGATGTGGACCGGCGTCCGGAAAGGGGGAAAAGATCATGCGGCGTGCGCTCGCCCTGGTCGTGCTCGCGGCTGCCGCCGCCTCCTGCACCTCCCCGCCGGCGCAGCCGAGTCCGCCGCCGCCCAAGCCCAGCCCGGTCGCCGCCACCACCGCCGCCCCCAGCCCCACGCCCCGGCCGGTCGCCCTGACCCTGGAGGACGCTGCCGACGCGCTGCGGGAGCACCTGGCCGCCGACGACGTGGCCCGGGTGGCCGGGGACGAGCGCTGGGCGCTGGACCTGGCCAGGGACGGCCAGGACCTGCTCACGATCGCCCAGTACCGCGCCGCCGACATGAAGCCGCCGCGCTACACCTGGGGCAAACCCACCCTCATCGTCCCCCGCCAGTACGGCGACGCCCCGCTCTGGTTCGCGGCCGTGCTGGACCGCCGCCAGCGGGGCGAGGAGACCAGGAAGGCCCTGCTGGTCTTCGTCAAGCAGGGCGACCTCTGGCAGAACAGCTTCGAGTCGCTGCTGGAGGCCGACCTCCCGCCGCTCAAGCTGGACGAGGAGGGCTACGCCACCGCCCTGGACGCCCGGGACCAGAGCATCGCCATCAGCCCCTACCTGATGGGCCCGCTGCACGCCACGATCGCCGAGGAGGGCCGCGCGGGGTACGCCTCCGACCTGATCGAACCCGGCCCCCGCACGACCGGCTACTTCGCCGAGATCAAACGGAACCGGGAGTCGTTCAAGGCGGGCGGCCTGGCGTACGACTCGCTGTTCGCGCTCGCGGTCGGTTTCCCGGTGTACGCGGTGCGCACCGACGACGGGGGCGGGCTGGTTCTGTACAGCCTGACCCGGACGACGACCTGGACGGCGAAGGTGGAGAACGCCCAGGGCGGGCACCTGGAGGTGCCCGAGGAGGCCCGCTGGGCGCTCCTCTCCGCGGTGATCGTCAAGGAGCGCCGGATCCTGGAGACGCAGCAGTATGTCGGCTTCATCCCGCCGAAGGACTCCAGCGCGCCCGCCGAGGTCGTCGGCTACGACGGCCTGGTGACCAAGGCGAGCGCCACCTGAGTTCCTTCTCCCCTACTGAGGCAGGCTGCTGGACGCCACCAGCGTCCTGATCGCGCGCAGCGCGACCGAGAGGGTGGCCAGGTCGAACGTGTCGCTCTCCCAGATCTCCGACAGCGTCAGCTTGGCCCGCGCCACCGCGGCCTCGTTGGCGCCGGTCCAGCGGGCCAGCCGGTCCTCGGGCGCCAGGCCGGGGGTGCTGTGGATCAGCACGTCCCCGGTGAGGCTGGCGTGCGCCGCGTACAGGTCGTCGCGGAGGGCGGAGCGGGCCATCGAGTTCCACCGGCTGTCCCGGGGCAGGGCGATCACCCGTTCCCGCAGCCGGGCCAACTGGAGCCGGTCGGCCAGGTCGAAGTAGACCTCGGCCGCCTCGTGCACCGGCCGCTTGGTGAGCATGGCGATCTCGACCAGGTCGAACGTGGAGTAGGCCGGCACCATCCCGGCGGTCCGCTCGGCCAGGTCGGCGGGCACGCCCCTGGCGATGAACGAGTCCCGCCGCTCCTCGAAGGCGGCCAGGTCGAGCCCGGTCAGCATCTTCGGCAGGTGCGGCAGCAGCCCGTTGGCCCCGGCCGTGAAGTAGTCGGCGGTCGAGGCCAGGTCCAGCGGCGGGCGGCGGTTCTGGAGCAGCCAGCGGGTGCCGCGCTCGGACAGCTTGCGGCCCTCCAGCAGCATCAGCAGCTGGGTGTCCACGTCCACCTTGCCGTCCAGCGCCTCCACCTGCCGCTGGAAGCCGTCCAGGTCGAAGACCTCCCTGGCCACCAGGAAGGCCCGCGCGATGTCCGGCACGGACGCGCCGGTCTCCTCGCCGAACCGGAACACGACGCTCGTCCCGCCGAAGTTGACCAGGTCGTTCACCACGCCGGTGGTGATGATCTCCCGGGCCAGCGGGTGCGCGTCCATGTAGTCCCGGTACCGCTCCCGCATGTCCGTCGGGAAGTACGACACCAGCCTCCGGCGCAGCGCCGGGTCGTCCGGCAGGTCCGAGGCCAGCAGCTCCGCGTCCACCAGCAGCTTGGTGTAGGCGAGCAGGACCGCCAGCTCCGGCTGGGTGAGCCCGAGCCGCGCCTGCCGCCGCTCGGCCAGCGCCTTGTCCGACGGCAGGGACTCCAGCTTCCGGTCGAGCAGCCCGGCCCGCTCCAGCCGCCGCAGGTACCGCGCGTGGATGTGCAGCATCTCCGGCGCCTGCTTGGTGGCGGCGGCCAGCACCACGTTCTGCGCGTAGTTGTCGCGCAGCACGAGCCGGCCCACCTCGTCGGTCATGTCCAGGAAGAACTGGTCGCGCTCCTTGTCGGTCAGCGCGCCGTCCCGGACCACCTGGTTGAGGAGGATCTTGATGTTGACCTCGTGGTCGGAGGTGTCCACCCCGGCCGAGTTGTCGATGAAGTCGGTGTTGACCCGGCCGCCGCCGAGCGCGAACTCGACCCGGGCCGCCTGGGTGAAGCCCAGGTTGCCGCCCTCGCCGACCACCTTGCAGCGCAGCTCGGCCCCGTTGACCCGCAGCGCGTCGTTGGCCTTGTCGCCGACGTCGGCGTTGGCCTCGGTGCTCGCCTTGACGTACGTGCCGATGCCGCCGTTCCAGAGCAGGTCCACGGGGGCCCTGAGGATGGCGCTGATCAGGTCGTTGGGGGCCATCGCGGTGATGTCGGCGGGGATGCCGAGGGCCGCGCGGACCTGGGGCGAGATCGGGATCGACTTGGCCGTGCGCGCCCAGACGCCACCGCCCGGCGAGATCAGGGCGGGCGCGTAGTCCGCCCAGGAGCTGCGGGGCAGCTCGAACAGCCGCTGCCGTTCGGCGAAGGCGCCGGGGCCCGGATCGGGGTCCACGAAGATGTGCCGGTGGTCGAAGGCGGCGACCAGGCGGATGTGCGGGGAGAGCAGCATGCCGTTGCCGAACACGTCGCCGGACATGTCGCCGATGCCGGCCACGGTGAAGCCGGTGGACTGGATGTCCACGCCCATGGTCCGGAAGTGGTACTTCACCGACTCCCAGGCGCCGCGGGCGGTGATGCCCATGGCCTTGTGGTCGTACCCGACCGAGCCGCCGGAGGCGAAGGCGTCGCCGAGCCAGAAGCCGTACTGCTTGGCGACGTCGTTGGCGATGTCAGAGAAGGTGGCGGTGCCCTTGTCGGCGGCGACCACCAGGTAGGTGTCGTCGCCGTCGTGGCGGACCACGTCCGCGGGCGGCACGACCTGGCCGTCGACCAGGTTGTCGGTGATGTCCAGCAGGCCGGAGATGAACTGCCGGTAGCAGGCGATCCCCTCGGCGAACATCTCGTCCCGCCCGCCCGTCGGCGGATGTTTGACGACAAATCCACCTTTAGACCCAGTGGGCACGATGACGGTATTTTTCACCATCTGGGCTTTGACGAGGCCGAGGATCTCGGTCCGGAAGTCCTCCATCCGGTCCGACCACCGCAGCCCGCCCCGCGCCACCTTGCCGAAGCGCAGGTGCACGCCCTCCACCCGTGGCGAGTACACGAAGATCTCGAACTTGGGCCGCGGCTGCGGCAGCACGCTGATCGCCTGCGAGTCGAACTTCAGCGAGATGTACGGCTTGCGCCGCCCGTCCACCACCTGGAAGAAGTTGGTCCGCAGCGTCGCCGTGATCGTCTCCAGGTACGCCCGCAGGATCCGGTCCTCGTCCAGCGAGGCCACCTCGTCCAGCGACGCCAGGATCTCCTCGCGCAACGCGTCGCACAGCTCGGCCCGCACGTCCTCGCCCCGCCGGGGATCCAGCCGCGCCTCGAACAGCCGCACCAGCAGCCGCGCCAGGCGCACGTTCCCGGTCAGCACCTTCTCGATGTAGTCCTGGCTGAACGTGGTCCCGGCCTGGCGCAGGTACTTGGCGTAGGCCCGCAGGATCTCGGCCTGCTCCCAGGTCAGCCCGGCGGACAGCACCAGCGCGTTGAAGCCGTCGTTCTCCACCTGGCCGCGCCAGAGCGCCGCGAACGCGTCCTGGAAGAGCCGCTTGAACTCCTCCTGGTCCACGTCCGGCGCCGGGGTGAAGCGCAGGCCGAAGTCGTAGATCCAGGCGTCCTTGGTGGCGGGGTCGTGATCCCGATCCACCTCGTACGGACGTTCGTCGACCACCTCCACGCCCATGCGCCCCAGCAGCGGCAGCACGTACGAGAGCGAGATGGGCCGGCCCAGCCGGTAGACCTTGAACCGGCGCTCCCCCTCGGCCGCGCCGTCCGGCTCGTAGAGGTTCATGACGATCTCGCCCTCGTCACCGGACTCGGACAGCTCTTCCAGCCGTCTCAGGTCGGCGACAGCCGTACGGGGCGGGAAGTCGGCCTTGTAGCCCTCGGGGAAGGCCGCGACGTAGCGGCGGGTGAGGCGGGCGGGGTCCTCCTCGGCGCAGAGGCCGGCGATGGCGGTGGCGAGGTCGTCCTCCCAGGAGCGGGTGGTGGCCGCGATCTTGGCCTCCAGCTCCTCCACGTCCACCTCGATGGGCGGCAGCGGCGTGCCGCGCTCGCCGCGGATCACCACGTGCAGCCGGGCCAGCGCGGATTCGCCGATCATGGCGCTGTAGTCGAGGCTGACGCCGCCCAGGGCCTTCATCAGCAGGTCCTGCATGAGGAGCCGGACCTTCGTGGTGTACCGGTCCCGCGGCAGGAAGATCAGGCAGGAGATGGAGCGGCCGTAGTCGTCCCGGCGCAGGAAGAGTCTGACCTGCTTGCGCTCGCGCAGCCGGAGCACGCCCATGGCGGTCGGCAGCAGCTCCTCCACCGAGATCTGGAAGAGCTCAGACCGCGGGTAGGTCTCCAGGATCTCGATCATGTCCTTGCCGTCGTGGCTCTCCGGCGGCAGCCCGGCCCGGTCCAGCACCTCGGCCAGCTTGCGGCGCAGCACCGGGATACGGGAGATCGACTCGTTGTACGCGACATGCGTGAACAGCCCGAGGAACCGGCGCTCACCGACCACCTCGCCGTCGGCCGAGAACAGCTTCACCCCGACGTAGTCGAGGTAGGCCGGCCGGAAGACGGTCGCCCGGCTGTTGGCCTTGGTGATGATCAGGACCTGCTTCTCCCTGGCCTTGGCCCGCAGCTCGGGCGGCATGGCGGAGAAGCTGGTGGACCCGGCCTTGTCGGCGCGCAGGATGCCGAGCCCGGTGCCGGGCACGGCCGTGAGCGTGTCGTCGTCCTCCAGCCGGTACTCGCGCGAACCCAGGAACGTGAAGTGCCCATCGGCGAGCCAGCGCAGCAGCTCCAGGCTGTCCTCCACCCCGGCTGGATCTAAGGGCGGGGGGTTGTCCGCCAGATCCTCCGCGGTGGTCAGCGCCAGGGCGCGCATCTTGGTGTGGTCCTCGACCGCGTACCTGACGTCCTCCAGCACCCGGCGCAGGTCGGCTTCGAGCTGCTTGAGCACGGTGGGGTCGCTCTGCCGGTCGATCTCGATGTGCATCCAGGACTCCACCAGCACCATGCCGGTGACGTCCGCGTCCTCTTCGCCCAGCAGCCGGCCGGTCATGTCCCGCCGGACCCGCAGCTGCGGGTGGACGATCAGGTGCGTGCCGAGCTGGTGCCGGTCCAGCTCCGTGGTGACCGAGTCGAGGAGGAAGGGCATGTCGTCGGTGACGACCTGGACAACCGAATGCCCGGGGTCCCAGCCGGTCTGCTCCAGCGTGGGCGTGAACACGTGGACCATCGCCCGGCCCTGGGGCCGGTTGGCCGCCAAGCGGCGGTGGGTCAGCGCCGGGCCGCAGACGTCCCTGGGGTTCCGGTCGGCCAGATCTTCGGCCGGGACCTGGCGGTAATAGTCACGCAGGAAGCGGAGCGCCTCCTCGGGATCGCCCGCGCCGGGCGGGTGCGCGCACGTCTCCGCGGCCGTACGCAGCAGGTGGTCCATCGCCTCAGCCGTGTCGAGCGGCATGTCGCTACTCACTCCTTTGTGAGGTCGTACTCAAAGCCAGGCTCTCAGTTCCCAGAGGAGGGGGAACCGAACAGAGGGGGAAGAAGTGCAGCCTCGTCCGCCCTCTCAGATACGGTGCCCCGGAGGAGCCGCCGGTACCAGCTTTTGTCCCGATCTGTCGCTCCACCATCCGCACGTGCCGCATCCGCCACAGGGCGGTCGTCTCATCGTGCGTGAGCAGATCCTCGGCCGGCTGCCACAGGTCGTCGTACGACCCGCGATCCTTGGCCACGATCAGCAGCGCGTCCATGATCTCCGATTCGGAGACGGGCAGACCGCGCTGGGAGAGGGCGGTGAGGTAAGCATCCCACAGCGACGGCTCCGACAGCCGCCGCAACCGGGCGAGTTCGTCGTCTCGCGCGTCGTGGAGCCGGTCCGGACAGGACGGGCCCATCGCGCCACAAAGGAACGTACTGGCGTCCCGCGCCCGCTCCAGCTCGTGCAGGAGAAGTGTGAACCAGAGCTCGTAGACCTGGTGCTCAGTGATGAAGAGGAGTTCGTCACTGGCCCCCGACTGGGGATCCTGCACGTCTAGGAGCTGGGGCAGACGTAGGTACTCGCCATAGGACAGCCTCGCACCGTCCTCGCCGAAACTACGCGAGGGCGGTACGGCTCTCGCCTCGGACATCCCGAAACTCCTTCGGGGCGCACTCCCACCGGTCCCCTTTGACCGGCGACCAGGCCGCCACCGACCCGATAACATCCGAAAACCGCGCGGGCGTCAACTTAAGGTCGCACGTCAACGGCCCATTTCGGACGGACCGTAAAGCCGGGACCTCCAGCGCCCAAGGCCTTGCGGGGCCTTAGGGACGCACTCGCTGCGACGCGGACTTGACCTCATCGAGCAGGCCTGGCAACTCGCCGAACTCATCGAGTTCGATCTTGCACCGCTCACACGAGGCTAGGTGGAGTTCGAAGCCCTGAATATCTTCGGGGTCCAACACCCCGAGGGCGTATGCCGCCACGTCGTGGTGCAGAGACTCTGGAATCTCAGCAAACATGAGATTCCCCGAAGACCGCCATCAGCTGGCCACTCCCCTCTCTTTCAGGACACCGCGTAAGGCTCGCATCGCGTAGTAGAGCCTGGACTTCACCGTACCCGGTGGTATCCCCAGTATCTCTGCTGCTTCGCTTACCGTGCGGTCCCGTAAGTATGTCTGTTCTATAACTTCCCTGTGATCTGGCGACAGACCGCGCAGAGCGTCGGCGACCACGATGGCCGCCAGCGTCCTGTCCGCAGCGTCGGGGACGGCGATGCTGTCCGCCTCGGGAGGCTCTACCTCCCGCGGCCGGACACTTCGCCGGCGACGGCCGTCGATCACGATGCGGCGGGATACCGTGAGAAGCCAGGCCCACAGGAGCCCTCGTTCCCACGTTAACTTCGCCGCGTTACGCCAGGCGCGCAGGAGCGTCTCTTGAACGACGTCTTCTGCCCACTGCAGGTCGTTGCCTGTCGTCTGCCTGACCTGACGGAGCAACGGACCACCGAACTCCTGGTACAACTCCCTGATCAGACGATCATCCCGATCAGGGTCGTCGTCGGGGTCCAGACGCTCGAACCGGGTGTCGAGTTGTCGGCGCACGAGCCACATAGTGGCACCTGACTTTGTGCGATGTACACAACTCCCGTAACTCCAGTCATTTCTAACTATTTGCTGAACCCTTGCTGAGACTGCCGCGTACCTCCCTCCGAAGAGAGGAGGCGCCATGCGGTTCCGGTTCGGGGAGCTCGTGGTCTTCGGTGTTTTCCTGTTCGCGGCAGCGGTCGCCGTGATCGTGGTGGTGCCGCAGAGTCAGGCGGCGCAACAGGAAGGCTGGACCCAGACCAGGTGGGGCCCGTTGGGTCCCGCCGACAGAGATCTGCTCATCAAGGTGCGGTGGGCGGGTCTCTGGGAGATCCCCGCCGGCCGCTGGGCCCAGGAGCGTTCGACCAACGCGAAGGTCAAGGAGACCGGCGTTCACCTGATGAACGACCATGCGCAGCTCGACGAGGACGTCCGCGCGGAGGCGGCCCAACTCGGCGTCCCGCTGCCCGACGAGCCCAACCCGGACCAGCAGCGCTGGCTCGGCGAGCTCTCCAGCCGGACAGGCCCCGAGTTCGATCAGACATTCGCCGACCGGTTGCGTGCCGCGCACGGCAAGGTCTTCGCGGCGATCGCCGCGGTTCGCGCGGGCACCCGCAACGACAAGATCCGCGAGTTCGCCTCCAAGTGCAACGCGGTCGTCCTCAAGCACATGACCCTGCTTGAGGAAACGGGTCTTGTGGACTACTCGCAGCTGCCAACCCCTCAGTCTTAGCTAGTCCTACTTGCAAGAGGAGAATCCATGCGAAAACGCTCTATAGCGATCGCTGGCGTCCTGCTGGCCGGATCACTCGTGCTGCCCGTCTCGTCCAGCCCCGCGCTGGGCGCGGTAGTGGGTCCGTCCCTGGACAACTTCGTCGACATCCGCCGGGTGCCACCGGGGAGCACGGGCGTACGCGCCGGGCGCGGTTCGTTCGTGTCCCAGTGCGGCCGCAACCAGAACGGACATCGCAACTCGGACAACCACATCGTCGCGCCCGGTGTGACCAACGGCGCGCACCACGTGCACGACTATGTGGGCAACCGGACCACGAACGGGTTCTCCACTGACCAGAGCCTGGCCGCCGGCGGGACGACCTGCCGGTTCGGTGACAGGTCCGCGTACTTCTGGCCGGTCATCCGGCTCCGGCCCGACCTGCTCCAGGAACTGCGCGACGCGCAGAACCAGAACCGCAACCAGCGGAACAACCAGCAGGGCCAGAACCAGCAGAACCAGGACCAGCAGAACCAGCAGGGCCAGCAGCAGCAGAACCAGGATCAGCAGAATCAGCAGGGCCAGGACCAGGGCCAGAACCAGGGTCAGCAGCAGCTGCCGCAGGACCAGCAAGGTCAGCAGCAGCAGAACCAGCAGAACCAGCAAGGTCAGCAGCAAGGCCAGCAGGGCCAGGACCAGCAGGGTCAGCAGCAGAACCCGCAGGACCAGGGTCAGCAGCAGCAGAACCAGGGCAACGGCGATCAGAACGCCCAGAACGCGCAGGGCTTCACCGCCCAGAACGCCAACCAGCGCCGCAGCCCCGGCGGCAACAACCAGGGCAACAACCAAGGGAACAACCAGGGCAACCAGGGTAATCAGGGCAACCAGGGGAACCCGCAGCCCACGGCGACGCCCTCGCAGCAGCCCACCCAGCCGGCGCCCCCGCGGCCCGGTGAGGACGGCTCCGAGCTCGGCGGCGCCGCCGACGGCAACATCGGCCAGATCCTGACCCCCCGCTCGGTCACCCTCCAGTTCCGCGGCAACCCGTTCAGCCGGGTCGTGGCCATGCCCCGCTTCCTGCGCCTGATCACCGGCGACGCCAAGGCCTCCACCAACGGCGGCGCGAACGCGCGCGCCCAGTGGAGCTGCACCGGCTTCACCAACCGGTTCACCTCCACCCAGTACCCGCTCTGCCCCCGCGGCAGCCTGCTGGTGCGCATGCTGGACTTCCCCAGCTGCTGGGACGGCCAGAACACCGACAGCGCCAACCACCGCACCCACGTGCTGTTCCCCGGCCAGAACGGCGCCTGCCCCGCCGGCACCCGCGCCATCCCGCAGCTGCGCATGACGCTGACCTACCAGGTCCCGCAGGGTCCCTCCTTCGCGGTGGACGCGTTCCCCGAGCAGCTCCACAACCCGGTGACCGACCACGCGGACTTCCACAACGTGATGTCCACCCAGCTCATGAATGCCGTCGTTCAGTGCATCAACCGAGGCCAGCGCTGCTGACCCGGAGGTGATCCGCAGATGAGGCGAGAGATTCCGCGCGGCGGCCCCGCGCTCGTACCACCCCCCAGCACCATCCCCCAACCGGAGGAATCCGTGTCCAGACGACGGGGTCACCGTCGGCCAGAAACGCCGCTCAACCTGCAGTCCCGCCCGGCACGGATCGCATTGGGCACCTTGGTCGTGGTTGTCATCCTCGGCGCCATGCTCACCGCGAGAAACGGGCTGAGCGCCGGGATCCTCGCGGAGGCGCAGAACTTCCTGACCTTCTACGCGGGCGTGTTCTCGCTGGTCGCGCTCACCACCACGGTGGCGCTCGGACTCCTCGCCTCCGAACGTCTGTTGCTGCCCATCCCCTGGCGGGTGCGCGCCCAGCTCGTCCACCGAGCCGCCGCACTCGTCGGGGTGGGTTTCCTGGTCACCCACATCGGCATGAAGATCGCCGCCGGGCTCGTCCCGGCCTGGGGTTCGGTGCTCCCCACGACGAACCTGGCCATCGGGGCGGGCGCGATCGCGTCCGACCTGATGATCGTGGTCGTCGCGACCGGAGTGATGCGCGGCCGGTTCGCGCAGGCCGAGCGGCCCTGGCTGTGGCGGGGTCTGCACGACCTGGCCTACCTGGCCTGGCCCGTGTCGATACTGCACGGCCTGGCCGCCGGCCGCACCCCGGCGACGTGGGTGAGCTGGAGCTACATCGCCTGCCTTGTGGCAGTCGGAACCGCACTGCTGTTAAGAGTCGTCGTCTCTCTTCGCCCCGCGGCGACGATCGCCGACGACCTGGAGACCCTGCCGATGCCTGAGGTCGCACCCGCGCCTCAGTCGGTGCCTGAGCCGATCAGCATCGTGGGCCGCGAACGCACCGCCTCCAAGCTCCGGAGAGTCGTATGATCCCCTATCGCGTCTCCAAACTTCGCCGGATGGGCCCGGCCCGGTTGACCGCCGGGCTGGACGACAACCGCCGGCTGGATCTGGACACCCACTACACCGTCCACCGCCAGCTCGACGGCGAGACCGTCGACGGCCTCATCGCCATGGCCGAGGAGGTCGACCTGCGCGGCCGGGGCGGCGCCGCCTTCCCGTTCGCCAGGAAGCTCCGCGCGGTCGCGGCGCACACCCGTACCTCCGACACGGTGGTGCTGGTGAACGCCGCGGAGGGCGAGCCGGCCAGCATGAAGGACAAGATGCTGCTGACCCGCGCCCCGCACCTGGTGCTGGAGGGCGCGCTGCTGGCGGCCAGCGCGCTCGACGCGAAGGAGGTCGTGATCGCCACCCCGGCCGGGGAACTGGCCGAGGGTTCCATGCTGGCCGCCGTCGCCGAGCGCGGCCTCACCGGGTACGTCCGGGTGGTCGGCATCCAGGAGCGTTTCATCTCCGGCGAGGGCGGCGCCCTGGTCAAGGCCGTCAACGGCGAGCTGGGCATGCCGTCGGGGCGCAAGGTGCGCTCCAGCGACAGCGGCGTGAACGGCCTGCCCACGCTGCTGTCCAACACCGAGACCTTCGCCCAGCTGGCCCTCCTGGCCGAGCTGGGCCCCCAGGAGTACGCCTCCGTCGGCACTCCCCAGGAGCCCGGCACGATCCTGCTCAGCGTGAGCGGTTCGGTGGCCGCGCCCACGGTGGTGGAGTGCACGCCGGGGGTGCCGCTCGCGGCCGTACTGGACATGTGCGAGGCCAGTGTGGGCGACGGCCTGCTGGTCGGCGGTTACCACGGCAAGTGGCTGAGCGCCGCCGACGCGTACGGCGCGATCGTGTCCCGGCGGGGCATGTCCCAGTCGGGTGGCGAGCTGGGCGCGGGCATCATCGTGCCACTCGGCTCCGACACCTGCCCGCTCGGCGAGACGGTCCGGGTGGCCGCCTACCTGGCGGCGCAGTCGGCCGGGCAGTGCGGCCCGTGCCGGATGGGCCTGCCCTCGCTGGCGCGGGCGCTGGCCGAGCTGACCGTGGGCACGCCCGGCGCGCTCGACCTGGTGCAGCAGGCGGCGACGGCGGTCCGCGGCCGGGGCGCCTGCTTCCACCCGGACGGCACGTCCAGGTTCGTGCTCTCCGCGCTGGACGCCTTCGCCGACGACGTGGAGGAGCACCGGCTCAACGGCACCTGCGGGCGGCCGACCAAGGAGGTCCTGCCGCTGCCCATCGCGGACGCCTCCGACGTGCGGCTGGTGGTCGACTGGACCCGCTGCCAGGGCCACGGCCTGTGCGCGCACCTCGTGCCCGAACTGGTCAAGCTCGACCACCACGGCTACCCGGTGTTCATCGACACTCCGGTGCCGTCGTGGGCGAAGAGTGAGGCGCAGCGCGCGGTGGAGATGTGCCCAGCACTGGCGTTGCGGATCGGCACGCGGTGATCTGGTGACCCAGGTCACCTGATTGTCACCAACTTCGCCGGCATATCGCGCGTCTCACGAGGTAGTCGTGACTTCGGGGAGTGATCATGCCGACTTCTGGGCACCCTTCCGCCTCTCTCGGGCGGCGGGGATTTCTGGCGTTGGCTCCGGCCGGCCTCACGCTGGCCGGGGTCCAGGCGCCTGACTGGCGCGCGCTGGCCCGCGGACTCGACGGCAGTCTGGTACGGCCCGGCGACGCCACCTACGACCGCGCCCGCCGCCTGTTCAACCCGGCCTACGACAAGATCCGGCCGGCCGCGGTGGCGTACTGCGCGACCCCGGCGGACGTGGCCGAATGCGTGGCCTTCGCGCGCCGCTACAACGTGCCCGTCACCTCGCGTTCCGGCGGGCACAGCTACGGGGGCTACTCCACCGGCACCGGCCTGGTGGTGGACGTGTCCCGGCTCTCCTCGATCCGGCACAGCGCGGGCCTGGCCACCATCGGCGCGGGCGCCAAACTGGTGGACGTCTACGCGAAACTCAGCAAGCTCGGCGTCAGCATCCCGGCCGGCACCTGCCCGACCGTCGGCATCGCCGGGCTCACCCTGGGCGGCGGCCTCGGCGTCGTCTCCCGGCGGTACGGGCTCACCTGCGACGTGCTCACCGAAGTCGACATGGTCACCGCCGACGGCCGCCGGATCACATGTTCGCCGTCCAGCCATCCGGACCTGTTCTGGGCGTCTCGCGGCGGCGGTGGGGGAAATTTCGGCATCGCGACGTCTTTCACCTTCCGAAGTCACGGGACGCGGGAGGTGACGGTGTTCTTCCTGCACTGGCCGTGGGCGAAGGCGGGGGCGGTCCTGCGGGCCTGGCAGAAGTGGGCGCCGTCGGCTCCGGACGGGTTGTGGTCGAACCTGCATCTGAGTCGTGATCCGTCGCCGGATGTGACCGTGGGCGGGCTCTATCTGGGGTCCAAGGCGGGGTGCGAGAAGCAGTTACAGATGCTGGCGGATCGGGTGGGGAGTGATCCGTCCAGCCGGTATGTGCGGCATGTGCCGTACCAGCAGGCCATGATGATCATGGCGGGCTGCTCGTCGTACTCGGTGTCGGAGTGCCACCGGCCTGGGTCCTTACCCGGCGAGACGGCGAACGGCAAGCTCGTGCGTGACACCTTCAGCGCCAAATCGCACATCGCGTACGCACCACTCGGAGACGCCGGAATCCGCGCCCTGGTGGCCCAAGTGGCCAGGCCCGGCCGCCACACCGTCCTTCTGGACGCCCTCGGCGGCGCCATCGCCCGCGTCCGCCCCGACGCGACCGCCTTCCCCCACCGGAAAGCCCTCTACAGCGTCCAGTACTACGCCCACTTCGACGGCGCCCGCGCCTGGGCCCGCGCCGCCCACACAGCGATGCGCACGTACTTCGGCGACCACGCCTACGTCAACTACATCGACCCCGACCTCAAGGGCTTCCTCGGCCAGTACTACGGACCCAACGCCCCCCGCCTCGTCCGCACCAAGTCCCAGTACGACCCGACCGGCTTATTCCACCTCCCCCAGGGCCTCTGACCAGGATCGGGTGAACCAGAATCGGGCCCTTTTCGGGCCAGGAGTGGCCTCGGAAGCGGCCATTCCGCGCGCCTACTTTTTCGGGACTCGAAGCACTTCGTCTCGAAGGAGTACCACCATGATCCGTACCCGTCGTATCGCCCTCGGCGTCGCCGCCCTGGCCGCCGGCGCCACCGTCCTCACCGTCTCCTCCCCCGCGCACGCCCTGGCCGGCTGGGGCGGCACGCTCACGCCCGGCAGCGTCGCCTGCGTCGGCCAGTACGCCGCCACCAAGGTCCAGGGTGACGGCACGGCCACCAACGACGGCGCCAAGTTCTTCATCTACAAGAACGGCGTGCTGGTGTTCACCACCGGCGGCCGGGTGCCGTACTTCCTGAAGGCGCTGACCGCGACCAGCAGCCCGGCCTTCCCCGGCCCGGACGCCTACACCGTCTGCGCCAAGAACACCGGTGCCACCAACACGCTGGTGAACATGCACATCGCCACCGACGGCGAGGTGTGACGGGTCTGACCCGCTCCTCGGTGTCCCCGGCCCTCTCCGGGGACACCTCCGGGAGGGTCAGTGCAGGCGCTGCCAGAGGAGTTCGGTGAAGCGGGACTCGGCGAGTGCGAGATGGCGGCGGTAGGTGGTTGTGGGTAATCCGAGGAGCGCGGCCGCGTCCGCCTGGGTTCTGGCTGGGCGGAGGAACGTGTGGTGCAGCGCGCGGTGGGCTTTCAGGTCGCGTGGTGAGGCGGCCAGTTGCGCGGCGACGTCCTCGAAGAGTGCGCGCAGTTCGCGTTCGCCCAGGTCGAGCGCGCTGAGCAGGGGTGAGTCACGGAGCCCGTCGGCCTTGCCGTACGCGCGGAGGGCTTCGCGGACGGCCTGGCCGAACTCCTCCTCGCCGAGCGTACGCCGCGCCGCGGGAGCAGCCTCGATCAGCGCGTCCCGCTCGGCGAGCCGCGCCACCCAGGCCAGCGGCGGCACCTGCCGCCAGTCATGACAGAACACCGCGAAGGTGTGGTCGCCCACCGTGAAGTCGGCGGCGGCCAGCCGCGCGAAGTCCACATACGCGCAACCCTCCGCCCACGGTTCCGGCGTCGCGAACGTCAGCAGCGTACGATCCGGGCAGTCCCCGGTCAGATACGACCGGAACAGATGCGTGGTGATGAACAGCTGCACCGGAGACGGCTCCTGGTAGCACCGCCCATCCATCCAGAACCGGACCATCCGGACCCGGCCCGGCTCCAGATCGCGCGTGGCCGGATCCTCCGGATCGGGAACAGCGTCGATCATCAGGTAGAAGCCGACGGCCGCGCCGTCCTGCCCCCTGATCACGGTCGCGTCATGCCGTGCCAGCCATCGCTCACACAACCGCGCCGACTCGTCCCCCTCGTGCTTGCGCACCCACGACACGATCGTCCCCAGCTCCGCACGCGTGGGCCGATCCGCGCTCAAGCCGCTGGTCTGCGGATAACCCACCACGAAGGGCCCCAACGCGGAGGTGTCCCGATGCAGGTAGACGAAGTCCAGCAGAACCGAATGCCGGGACGGTTCGGTGAACTGCCTCCGGTAGTAGGCGGCGGCACGACGGCGAATCCGCTCACAGCCGTCCGGATCGCGCCAGCCGAGCTCGGCAGCCAGGGCGTCTCGCGCCAGATCGTGCGGGAACAGACCGCGAGAGCCGTACTCGACGATGGACAGTCCGCGCAGCCACCCGAACAGTTCGCCGGCGTCGTCGAGGCCGAGCAGAGCTTCGAGCAGAGGTTCCGTAGTCGCCAGGACCTGGGCGCACGCCTCCAGCGCCTGCCGATGCAGCGGACTGGGCACGGTGTCGACGAAACCGCGCAGGAGCTCGCCCATGACCTCGTGAGCGGAACCGGCGGAGAACCTGCGCTGGGCGGAGACATCCGCGACCAGGGCGAGCGCGAGCGGATGCCCGCGGGTGAACTCCAGCGCGGCCTCGCGCTCCTCCTCGGGAACGCCGCGGACGGCCAGCAGCCGCAGGCCGTCCTCATGACCGAGGTTGCCAAGCGGGAGCACCCGTACCAGCTCACGCCACCCGGGATCGGCCCGCCAGATCGGCGCGGGACGGTCCCGCCCGGCGATGACCACGGCGGCATCGGCGGGCAACCGGGGCAGAACCTCCCGGCGCAGCCACCGGTCCAGGCCCGGAACCCGCTCCACCGTGTCGACCAGGAGCACCAGCCCATCCGCGTCGAGATCCAGCTCGTCAAGCCCCTCCACACCGTCCAGTTCGTGACCGTCCAGCCACACCATCGGACGCTCGGCGCGAGCGGCCAACCAGGCATACCGATGCAGAAGCGCCGTCTTGCCGACACCGCCCGCGCCGTGCACGAGCAGGACCCGGGCCACGCCGTCCGGATCGAGCAGATCGTGGAAGGCCGCCAGCTCGCGCTGCCGGCCCACGAAACCCCGCTGACGCGCTGCGTCCAGCCGATCACCCAGGCGTGTGGACATGACACCTCACATGGTCGCGATGTGAAGTGTCCGTCACTTAAAGCGATATTTCTAGGGAATCGGCAGGAAGTGGTCTAGCACCTCGGGATTGGCCATCGCGTCCCGATTGGCGGCCTTCTCGACGGGCACGCCGAGCAGGATCTTCCGGACCGGCACCTCCAGCTTCTTGCCGGAGAGCGTACGCGGAATGCCCGGCACCTCGATGATCTCGTCGGGAACGTGACGGGGGGAGAGTTCGGCCCTGAGAGTGGTACGCAGGCGCGTGACCAGGGTCTCCTCCAGACTCGACCCCTCGGCCAGGGCGACGTAGAGGAGCAGACGGCCCTCCTGTCCGAGCTGACCAGTGTCGATCACCAGGCTGTCGGCCACCTCCTCGAACCGCTCGACCACCCGGTAGAACTCACTGGTGCCCATGCGCACCCCACCCCGGTTCAGGGTCGAGTCCGACCGCCCATAGATCACACAACCGCCGTCCGGCTGGATCTTGATCCAGTCACCATGCCGCCAGACGCCCGGATAGTCCGCGAAGTACGAGTCGTGGTACCGAGAGCCATCCGGGTCGTTCCAGAACATGACCGGCATCGACGGCATCGGCTGGGTGAGAACCAGCTCACCCACTTCACCCAGAACCGAACGGCCCTCCGGGTCGTACGACTCGACCCGGGCACCCAGACAGCGGCACGGGATCACACCCGCCCGAACCGGAAGCAGCGGAACGGCCCCCACGAAACCGGTGCAGACGTCGGTACCGCCAGAGAACGACCCGAGCTGCACGTCCGGCTTGACGTGGGAGTAGACGTAGGCGAAACCCTCCGGCGGCAGCGGCGACCCGGTCGAGCCGAGCCCCCGCAGCCGGTCCAGGCCGTGCGGCTTCACCCCGGCCTTCATCGACGCCACGATGTACGGCGCGCCGGTCCCGAAATACGTCACTCCCTCCTCGGCGGTGACATTCCAGAGGGCATCGGTAGCGGGATGGGCGGCGGAGCCGTCGTACAGGACCACGGTTGAGCCGACGAGCAGGCCGCCGATCAGGAAGTTCCACATCATCCAGCCGGTCGTCGTGTACCAGAAGAACACGTCGTCGGAGCCGAGGTCCTGGTGGAAGGAGAGCGCTTTGAGGTGTTCGAGCACGATCCCGCCGTGCCCGTGCACAATCGGTTTGGGCAGGCCGGTGGTGCCCGAGGAGTACAGAATCCAGAGCGGATGCCCGAACGGCACCCGATCGAACTCCGGCTCCGCCTCCTCGCCCCTGAGCTCCTCCCACGACACAGCCCCATCAATCCCGTTCTGGTACGGAATGCGCACGGTCGCCGCCAGCGACGGAAGGGTGGCTGCGATGTCCTGGACGACGTTCCTGCGGTCGAAGCTCTTGCCGCCGTAGCGGTAGCCGTCCACGGCGAAGAGGACCTTGGGCTCGATCTGCGTGAAACGGTCGATGACACTGGGAGCGCCGAAGTCGGGCGAACACGACGACCAGATCGCACCCAGGGAGGCGGTGGCCAGGAAGGCGATCAGCGCCTCGGGGATATTCGGGACGTATGCGGCAACGCGATCGCCCCGGGTGACACCCAGCCGCACCAGACCGGCCCGGACCCGCCCCACCTCGGCACGCAACTCGCCGACCGTGTACGTCCGCCGGTTCCCCGCTTCATCCCGAAAAATCACGCTTAAGCGGGCGGGGTCGCCGCGGAGGGCGTTCTCGGCGTAGTTGATCGTCGAGCCCTCGAACCAGCGGGCGTCGGGCATCTCGCCGGTGACGACCGGGCCGTCCCCCCGCTCGCCCGCCACCGCGAAGTAGTCCCAGATCGCGGTCCAGAACTCCGCGGGAGAGTCCACGGACCATTGCCATATGTCGTGATACTCACCTGGCCGTCCCAGCCACTCCTGGAAACGAGTGATCTTCGCGGACCGGATGATCTCGGGGGTGGGTTCCCAGAGCAGAGCGCCTTCCTCAACCATGCCCCCATCCTGCCCCCCGCCCGTAGGCGATCCAAGAAGGACCCGGACCATATCCCGACCGGCCTTTATGTGGCCGGCAGGGGGGTTCAGCCGGCTTTGCGGTTGACCGGGCTGGTGAGGCGGGCGACGGCGGCGACCACTTCGGAGGCGTTGGAGAGGTCCGGAAGGACGATGTCGGCACCGGCCTCCACGAGTTCGGCCTCGGTCGATCGCCCGGAGGCCACGGCGATCATCGCGGCGCCGCCGATCTGGGCGGCCTGCACGTCGCGGGTGGAGTCGCCGATCAGGACGGTGTTCCCGGCGTCGAAGCGGAAGCCGTACTTGTCCTTGGCGCGGCCCTGGGCGACCTGGAGCAGGGTGGCCTTGGGGTAGACCTCCTCGCCGTACCCGCCGACTTCGAAGTCGACCCATTTGTGCAGGCCGAAAGCGGTGAGTTTGTGTACGGCATTGGTCTTAATGGTCCCGGTCAGCACCGACTGCACGACCCCGTCCAGGCGGGAGATCGCCTTCAGCGCGTCCTTGGCGCCCGGCATCACGCGGCCCTCTTTGTCCAGCCGGCGCCGCTTGTCCGTGAACGCCACGGCCAGCGCGTCGATGAACCGCGGCAGGTGGTAGTCCTCCACCTGGATCCCGTTGATCGCCAGCGTCTCAAAGATGATCTCCGAGTCCGGCCGGCCCATGGCCACCGCCAGCTTCACCAGCGGCCGCCCGGTGACCATGCGAAACGCGTCGGCGTACGCGTCGCGAGCAACGATCGTGACGTCCACCAGCGTCAGATCGACATTCCAGAGCACGAGCCGGTTAATCGCGACCTCCGAGGACACAAACTCGACTCCGCCAAGCGTACGGCTTGCGCCCCCCGCTTAACCCCTGCGATGCCAGATGGATTGCCCCTATACCGATCAGATCGTCCGTCTTCACGGGGAAACAGCGACCAGCTTCAATCCCCGCGCCCACCCCACTGGCTGACCGCCGGACTTGGGAGTGGCGGTCAGCACCAGAGGACGTTTGACAGTTATGGGCGAGCGTGGTGAGGCCCCTGGCTCTCCTCGATCACGTGGGCGATTGATTCGGTCCCGTCATCCCAGCGCCACGGCACGTGGTGCCCACGTAGATGCACCCCGCCAATCCACCGGTCGATGCCGTTGAGCGTGACGTGGTCCGCCACACCGGCGAGCACTCGTGCTCCGGTGTCGGTCAGGCGCAGGCCGGTTCCACGGTTGACCGGACGGGTTGCCGGCTCGGCGTGAAGGAGCGGGACGGCGGCGTGCGCCATCCGGTCCATCATCGTGTAGCACCAGGAGTCTCCAAGGTACGGACGCGTTTCTCGCGCTGCGGCGCGGACGAACGCCGTCCCAGCCTCAGCCGCGCCGTCGGCGACAGCGGCCAGGATCCGCCGTTCGGTCAGCGACAACCCGTCGCGGGTCGCCGGGTACTCCCGGCTGAGCCGGTCGAACGCCTCTCCCAGAAACCGCAGTTCACCCGAGCGGCTACCGGCGATGGCGCGCAGGCCCTCGGGATTCGGCGCCCGGAAGGCGGCCCAGGCATGAGTGGCGAGCTGAAGCGCGGCGGGGGTCAGCCGGGCGCACGCGTTCGTGGCGGGCAGTTCGCGCAACTGCTCGGCCGTCAGCTCACCGAGACCACCGAAACGGGCGATGCCGGGATGCTCACCGATGCAGATCAGGGTGATGCGCCGCGCCGGCACTCCAAGGTCGGCGAGGCGAGCGAGGATCTGGATGATCTGTAACTGGTCGTACAGATCCGCCTCGAACCACAGGACGTACTCGCCGTCCCGGTTGGCCTCCAGGATGCGATCCCGCTCGGCGAACATTTCGGTGCCCTCCGCGCGGTCGTCCGCGTCCGCACCTGCCAGGAAGGCGGCTCTGATCTGGCGGAGCTCCTCGGGACCCACCGCGGGCACCGGCCCCTCGTGCAGGGAGTCGCGCCAGTACAGAACGCGTGACGCGAGCCCGGTCCCGGGTAGGTCCGTGGCGTCGCCGTTGCTTACGTGCAGGGCCGCCGCCATCCCATCGGGACTGGAAGCCGCCGGACCCGGCTGCTCGGCCAAGAGCTGGCTGCGGGCGGTCGCGTACGACTCGCCGGTCTTGGCCATGCGGGCGCGCACGCGCCGTTTGAAGTCGGCCTGCTTGGTCATGGTCATCTCCCGCGGCCCGACCGCAGATCCCCCAGCGACCGGTACGGCGGACGCGCGATCGACAACGAAAGCCCGGCCGGGAGGTGGACCTCCCTTTGCCTCCTGGGGTGACCCTGCTGGGGCGGGTCGCCGGAGGTTGTGCGCGGACGGACGCCATCCGCCAGAGTATCCGACTAGGCCGCACCAGTCGCGTATGAGATTTTGCGCCGGGATCAGATCAGGTTCAGCGCGTGCTGCAAGGAGTCGACCACGGGGACGCCGACGCGTTCGAGTTCGGAGCGGCGGGTCATGCCTCCGGTGTAGAGGATCGCGCGAGCGCCGACGTGCTCGGCCGCGTGGGCGTCGTCGACGCTGTCGCCGATCACCACGACCTTGCTCGGATCGAGGTCGAGCGCCTTCAGGTGCAGGACCATGTGCTCCGCTTTGGGGCCGCCGGAGGCCGCTCGCAGCCCGTCCACCCGGGCGAAGTGGTGGTCGATGCCGAACTCGCCGACCTTGGGCACCAGTCGATCGTGTCCCCACATCGACAGCAGCGACTGCGTGCGCCCGGAGTCTCCCCAGGCCCGCAGGCTGGCGACCGCGCCCTCGGCCAGCTGGCAGGCCAGCATCAGCTGGTGGTAGTGCTCGTGGAAACCACGATCGAGCTGGTCCCACTCTCCCTCGGCGAGCGGCCGACCGATGATGCGCTCATACGCCACCCAGATCGGCCGCGTGTAGACCTCCCGGAACCCGTCAAGGTCGAAGGGCCCCACCCCGTACGGCTGGAAGATCGCGTTCGTCGCTCCCACGACCGCGTCGGTGTCGTGAAAGAGCGTTCCGTTCCAGTCCCAAACAATGTGTGTCATCGTCCCCCAACTTTAATCCACCCCACCGACAACACCCTGGTCACCCACCCCACCCACCACCCAACCCCCGAGCGAACAGGCTCTGGGCCCACCAGGGTTGGAGCGTCAGGGCATCAGCCACCTTGGGTCATTCCGTTAGGCGATCTTCGGCCGTGCCGAGCGGTCCACGACCGGAGCGGGCGATCCGGACGACCCGATCCGGGAGGCTGGTGTTACTCCAGGCCCACTTTGCCCGGCGTCCAGAACGGCTTGGTGAGGACGGAACGCCGTGGCCAGTCGCGTTCGCGTACGAGATGGTCACGGACCATCTGGACGGTTTTCGCTTCGCCCGCCACATACGCGACGCCGGGCTCCGCCGGCAGTTCCAGCCGCCGGACCGCCTCCACTAGTTGCCCCGACTCCGCCGCGCTTCGATCGCCCCGATAGAGCCACTGGATCCCGTCCCCGAGGTCGAGCCGATCGTCGGGCCCAGCGACCTCCACGACTCCGTACACCGAGGCGCCTGCCAGCTTCCGGATCATCGGGCCGAACGCGACCGCGGCCGTCTCCTCGCCCACGAACAGGTGATACGCCCCCTCCTGAACGACGAAAGCCCCCTCGGGCTTGTTGAACGTGACCTCATCCCCCACCGCCAGGCTCCGCGCCCACCGAGCCCCGGGCCCATCCCCGTGATCGAGAACCCGCAACTCCAGCCCACCATCGAGATCCCAGACCGAGTAGGTCCGCAGGAAATCCCGAGGCCGCCGCCAGTTCCGAATCGCCAGCGGATCGGTCACCAGAACCCGCACCTGCTGCCCCGCCGCCCAAGCCAGCCCACCAGCTCCATCGATGCGAATAGCCCGCATCCTCCCCGCCACCATGCGGATATCGGCCACCACCCCCGTGACCAGAATCAGATCCCGAACCCGCCGCCCCAACCCCCGAGACACCGCCGCCGCACCCATATTCCCCGGACCGAAGCCACCGACTCCGCCCCATCCCTCCCATCCACCCCATCGCAACCCACCAAGACGAACTCAAGATATATCTCGAAAATTCACCCAGTCAATGCCCGCCATCGCCGCGATGACATCCCTACGCACAGCGCAACCGATGACATGCCACGCCCGCGGCGGATACCCACGCACGGACGGCATGAAGATCATGCCCACGCACAACGCGCACGATGAGCAAACCCACAGAACCACGATGAGCAAACCCACGAAACAAGGATGAGCAGACCCATAAAACAGGGATGAGCCTGCCCACGGAACAAGAACTTCTGGCGAGCCGGACAGATCGGACACCTCTTGGCGCCGGTACGGCGAGAAGCGTCACCTGCGTAAACGGCGCCGGATAACGGCGAGAACCCGACGTCCCGCCCCTATGGTTTCACCAGATCAGGGAAGGATGTCGGGAATTTCCTGGGTGGCGTACCAGAGGAGTTCGTGAGCGTCGGCACTGTCGACGATGAACTGAGCGTCGTCGTCACCGTCATCCGCGGAGGAGAGCGCGGAGACCGCCGCAGCCACGTCCTCCTGAGCGTCGACATCATCCACATGCACAGCCGCCAGTTTCCCCAACGGAACCGACTCCTGCACCCGTACCCTGCCTCGATCGTTCAGATCAGGACTGACCAGGACAGCCGAGTCAGGAACCTCCGCCGCCACCACGACACGCCGAGCGGGAGCATCGAACCCATCGGCCAGATCCGCGGCCAGCATGCGCAAGGACGCCCGAGCCGCCTCCATCAACGCGACATATTCCAACTCCTCGGTATCCCCCGAGACGTACCACTCGACCAGCGCGGGCGTCACCGCGAACCCGGACAGCGGCCCCGGACCGAGTTCCCCGACCGTAACCGCGCGGGCCAGGCCCGGAAGCGTGCACGGCAGATAGACACGCATGACTTCCCCAAGTTGCTCGACTCTGAAGCTTGCCACGGCCGCCCGAACAACGAAGAGCTCCGCACGGATTCCAGGGGCGCCCCCAACCCCGGGCGCGGCCGATCACCCCATGAGTGTGCCAGCACCACAGCACTTCCCGCGAGAACCGCTCTCCACGGAAACCAGCCCCCACCCAATGGAAGGATGTCCCCTATGACCGATTCAGGACCGAAAGCCGATCTCCACCGCTACCTCCAGACGGCCCGCGAAGCCCTGCTCTGGAAACTCGACGGCCTCTCGGAGTACGACATCCGCCGCCCCCTCACCCCCACCGGCACCAACCTCCTCGGCCTGGTCAAACACGTAGCCAGTGTCGAACTCGGCTATTTCGGCGACACCTTCGGCCGCCCGAGCCCCGAACCCCTCCCCTGGTTCGCGGACGACGCCGAACCCAACGCCGACATGTGGGCCACCGCCGACGAGTCCCGCGAACAGATCGTCGCCCTCTACCACCACTCGTGGGCCCACTCCGACGCCACCATCGACGCCCTGGACCTCGACGCGACCGGCCAGGTCCCCTGGTGGCCGGAAGACCGGCGTCAGGCCACCCTGCACCGACTCCTGGTCCACATGATCGCCGAAACCAACCGCCACGCCGGCCACGCCGACATCGTCCGCGAACTCATCGACGGCGCCGCCGGCCTTCGCGAGGGCAACGACAACATGCCCCCACAAGACGAAACGTGGTGGCAGACTTACCGCACCCGCCTAGAGGACGTAGCCCAGAAATCGGCCCAGCCCGAGCCCACAACCCAGCCCACGTGACGCCGGAATCACCGATCCGCGCGACTCACCAGAGTCACACCAGGCAGTGGATCAGATGAGGTCGCGGAGGGGGTGGCCGGTGAGGGATTCCAGGTGGGTGATCGTGGTGGTGGGGGCGGTGTGGTGGAGGCCCTGGATGCCGAGGGCTTCGGCGGCGGTGATGTTGGCCTGGATGTCGTCGATGAAGACGCACTGGGCGGGGGCGAGGGCGATCAGGTCCAGGGCGTGGTGGAAGATGCGGGGCTCGGGCTTGCGCATGCCGACCTCGCCGGAGATGACGACCTGGTCGAAGAGTCCCGTCCAGGAGTCGCGGGGGTAGTCGTTGGCCCAGGAGTTGGAGAGCAGGCAGGTCTTCAGTCCGGCGGCGCGGGCGCGGCGCAGCATTTCGTGCATGGACTCGACCGGGCGGAACCCCGCGAACATGCGGTTCAGCAGTCCTTCGGCGACGGGCGGCACACCGTCCAGCGTGAGCAGACGAGCAGCGAGGTCCCGTTCGAAGTCCGCAGCGGAGATCTCACCCCGCTCCAGCGCGTGAATCGCGTTCTCGCCATCGACCGCCCCCTCGTACGCATGCCGGATCAGCTCCCGCATGACATCCCGATACCGCGAACCGTCGATGCGATCCGCGACGATCCACTCATCGATCGCCTCGGCCAGCCCGGTGGTGAGAACCCCACCCCAGTCGATCAGCACACCCTTAACCACAAACCCTCCCCGATAGACCCGATCTAGCCTAAGCCACCCACCTCGCTCGCCCGGAACACCACCGTCCCGCGGAGACGAAGCCCCCGCCACCTAGACACGAACTCCCACATGGGTGGCCTGTATCCAAGCCTCGCCAACGGCACCTTCGCAGAGCGCCTCGGCGGTCACCAGGACGGCGAGGGCCCAGTCGTCGTCCCACATGTCGCCCCCGGCGGCCGAGGAGGCGATCCATCGCTCGACAACGTCCGGATCGGGAGCCGCGAAGACCTCCCGGTCGAACGGATCGAAGGACGCGACAATCCGGCCGTCGGCGACATAGGTGACTCCGGGCGGGGCGGTGTCGCTCCACTGGACGCTCAGGCAGGAGCCGACCACGTAGACCCGGAAGCGTTCGCCCAGGTCAGCTCTGGGCGGTCAGGCGGGCGGCCGCGCGGCGGTTGCTCGGGGTTTTCAGGAGGGATGCCGCTTTGGACGGAGGAGGGAAGAAGTTCTTGGTGTGGAGGGAGCGGTCGAATTTTAGTTTGAGGATGCGGCGGACTGATTGGTTTAAGCGGGTTTGGGAGATTCGGCCGGATTGGACGGCGGCGAGGACGGCCTGGTAGGCCTTCGGGAAGTCGGGCGGCATGAGGAGGATGTCGGCGCCGGCGAGGATGGCGCGGATGGCCACCTCGGAGTCGCCGTACTTCTTGCGGACGCCGTCCATGTTGAGGGCGTCGGTGGAGATGACGCCCTTGAAGCCGAGTTCCTCGCGGAGCAGGCCGGTGAGGATCTTCTTGGAGAGGGTGGCGGGGTCGCCGGAGGAGTCCAGGCGGGGCATCACGATGTGGGCGCTCATGATGGCGTCCACGCCGGCGTCGATGGCGGCCCGGAAGGGCGGGGCGTCGAGGCGTTCCCATTCGGCGCGGGTGTGCCGGATCACGGGGAGGGCGGTGTGGCTGTCGGTGGCGGTGTCGCCGTGGCCGGGGAAGTGTTTGGCGGTGGCGGCGACGCCGCTGTCGTGGAAGCCCTTGACGGCGGCTTCCACCATGTCGGCGACCAGTTCGGGATCCGACCCGTACGCCCGCGGGCCGATGACGGGGTTCTTGGGGTTGACGTTCACGTCGGCGACCGGAGCGAAGTCCATGGAGATGCCGAGCGCGCGCAACTCCGCGCCGGTGATCTTGGCGGCGGCTCGGGCGTTGGCGGGGTCCCCGGTGTCGCCGATGGTCTGCGCGCCGGGAAGTTTGGTGACCAGGTCACCGAGGCGGGAGACCAGGCCGTTCTCCTGGTCGACGCCGATGAGCAGCGGCACCTCGGGGGAGGCGGCACGCAGCCCGTACGTTAACTGGGCGAGTTGTTTGGCGTCGACGATGTTGCCGGTGCCCGGGAAGAGGATCATGCCGCCGAGGTGGTACTTCTCGATCACCTGGGCGGGGCTGCCGACGCCGAACCTCGCCTGGTTCTCCTGGTGGGGGGCGTCGGCGCGCGAGCCGTACAGCACGGGCATGAAGAGCTGGCCGACCTTCTCCTCGACGGTCATCTTCTGGAGGGCGGCCGTCACCCGGGAGACCGCCTCCGCCCGCGTCGGTGTGATGGAGGGAGCGGCCGAAGGGGCCGACACGGGGGGCAGGGTGGCGCGGCCCGCGGAGGAGTTCTCCGGTGAGCACGCGACGACCATGACCGATGTCAGGCATATCCCCGCCCAGACCCGCACACGAGCGAACCTGGCGAGAGCACGTGACGGGGAGGGCGCAAGCATGTTCTCACCGTAGTCGTCCCGACCGACATCCGGCGGGATCTGGTGCGCACGGCTCCTCCCCCAGGCCCTGTTCCACCCGGAGGAGGAGCCGCACGCGAGTTCAGAGGCCCAGGTCGCTGAGGCCGGGGAGTTCGGCGCGAGCGGCTGCTCTCGCGCTGGTGGCGGAGAGCGCGCCGCGTGCCGCCGCGGCAGCGGTACGGCACTGCTCCAGATTATGTCGCGAGAGCGCGGCGCGTACCCACGGCAACGCCGGAGATCCCATCGAAAGTGAGGTGACGCCGAGCCCGACGAGCACGCAGGCGAGCGCCGGGTCGGCTCCCGCCTCGCCGCAGACCCCGCAGCTCTTGCCGGCCGCGGCGGCGCCCTCGGCGGCCAGCGCGATCAGGTCGAGCACGGCGGGATGCCACGGGTCCTGGAGCTCGGCGACGCCGCTGACCTGGCGGTCCGCGGCCATCGCGTACTGGGTGAGATCGTTGGTGCCGATCGAGAAGAAGTCGACGACGGCGGCGAGCTGCCGGGCCCGGAGCGCGGCCGAGGGCACTTCGACCATGATGCCGGCGTCGGCCAGCCCGGCCTCGTGCGCGGCGGACACGAACCAGGTGGCCTCCTCGACGGTGGCGACCATCGGCGCCATGACGTAAGGCCGTGCCGACGTGCCGGAGGCCGCCCGCGCCAGCGCCCCCAACTGACTTCCCATCATTTCCGGATATTTCCGGAAAAGGCGGAGGCCGCGTTCGCCGAGGGCGGGGTTGGGCTCCTCTCCGGACGGCGGCAGGAACGCCAGCGGCTTGTCCGCCCCGGCGTCCAGCGTCCGCACCACCACCCGGCCTCCCGGAAAGGCCTCGAAGACCGCCCGGTAAGCCGCCTCCTGCTCCTCCTCCGAGGGCGCGTCGCCGCGATCCAGGAACAGGAACTCGGTCCGGAACAGCCCGACCCCCTCCGCGCCGTGCGCCAGCGCCGACTCCAGGTCCCGCGGCCCGCCGATGTTGGCGAGCAGCGGCACCGCGTGCCCGTCCGCGGTCGCCCCGGGACCGGTCACGGACGCCAGCGCGGCCTCCCGCGACGCGGCCGCGCCGAGCACCGCGTCCACCTCGGCCCGCGGCGGCGAGAGCCGTACCGAACCGGAGGCGCCGTCCACGAGCACGAGGGTGCCCTGGGCGAGCAGGGTGGCGCCCACGCAGCCGACCACGGCCGGCACGCCCATGGCGCGGGCGAGGATCGCGGTGTGGCTGGTCGGCCCGCCCTCCTCGGTCACGAAGGCGGCCACCAGATCCTTGTTGAGCAGGGCGGTGTCCGCCGGCGCCAGATCCTTGGCCACCAGCACGTACGGCTCCGCCGCCGTCTCCGGCACCCCCGGCATGGGCAGCCCGGTCAGCAGCGCGATGGTCCGGTCCCGGATGTCGTCCAGGTCGGCCACCCGCTCGGCCAGATAGCCTCCGGCGGCGGCGAGCAGGTCGCGATATTTCCCGAACGCCTCGAAGACGGCGCGCGGCGCGGCGATGCCCTCGTCGATGAGCTCGGCGACCCCGACCTCCAGGCCGGGGTCGCGCGCCATCATGGCCTGCGCGCCCAGCACGTCCTGGGCCGCGCCGCCGGCCTTGGCCCCGCGCATCTCGAGATCGTCGGCGACCCGTTCCAGCGCGGCCGCGGCCCGCTTGCGCTCGGCCGCCGCCTCTCCCTCGTACCGCGAATCGGGCGCGGGCTCCGGAATCGACCCCACCAGCACGTGTACGGGCCCGTACCCGGCGCCCGGACTGACCCCGGACCCGCGCAACTCCGCAGCGGCGTCCATGTCAGGTCGCCGACGCTATCGCGGCCAACTGGTCGAGGACCGCGTCGGCCCCCTCACCATCGGCGGTGATGATGATGGTGTCGCCGTGCCGGACGTCCAGCGCGAGCACCGACAGGATGCTCTTGGCGTTGACGGGGGCGCCGGTGCCGCCCATCTTGGCGATCGTCACGTCCATCGCCGCCTTCGTCGCGGTCTGCACGAACGTGGCGGCGGGGCGGGCGTGCAGGCCCACCTCGGATTCGACGGTGATCTTTCGCTCGGCCACGGAATACTCCTCTACCTACGCGGGCGGTCCAGACCACCCGTTATTGGCCATTCCACACCAGTTAGATCGGCCACCACCAGATCGGCGTGCGCCAATTCGCGGGGATGATGGGTCGTCGCGAGTCCGACGCACGTCATACCCGCCGCCCGCGCGGCGGCAATCCCGGCGAGCGAGTCCTCGAACACCACACACTCCGCGGGCGGCACCCCCAGCCGGTCGGCGGCCGTCAGGTACGCCTCCGGGTCCGGTTTGCCCGCGGTCACGTCCTCGGCCGTGACGATGGTCTGGACCAGGTCGTACACGCCGAGCCAGCGGAGCCGGTCCTCGGCCCACCAGCGGCGCGCCGAGGTGACCAGCGCGGTGGGCGCGCCGGAGTCGGCCACCGAGCGCACGAACTCGACCGCGCCCGGGACGATCTCGACCTCGGGCAGGCCGGGCAGCGTCACGTAGGAGTTGATCTCGGCGAGCAGCGCGTGCGTGTCGTAGCCGGGCATCACCTCCCGGAGCACGTCGGGGCCGCGCCGGCCCATGAAGCCGCGCAGCACGGTCTCGTCGTGGGCCACGCCGTGGTTGTCCAGCAGCATGGCCCAGACGACCAGGCTGCGCGCCTCGGAGTTGATGAGCGTGCCGTCCAGATCGAACAGCGCGGTGGTCAGTCCCATTGGAACAGCTCGTCTCCGGCGTGTACGGGCCCCGCGGCGACCCGCAGCACCGCCGACGCGGGCGTGTCCAGCGCCACGACCGGGCAGATCGGCGAGCGCCCGCCGGCCTCCACGTCGGCCGGGTTCCAGGACACGACCGGCTGCCCGGCGCGCACCGGGTCCCCCTCGGCCACCAGCGGCTCGAAGCCGGCGCCCTTGAGCTGGACGGTGTCGATGCCCAGGTGCACCAGCACGCCGCGGCCGTCCGGGGCCTCGATCACGTACGCGTGCGGGTGCAGCTTCACGATCCGCCCGGAGATGGGGGCGAGCGCGTGACCGGGCTCCCGCGCCGGGTCGATGGCGGCGCCCGGACCTACCATGGCCTGGGAGAACACCGGATCCGGCACGGCGGAGAGACTGATCGCCGCGCCTGCCATCGGGGCCAGCACAGGTGTCAACAAGGTCCCCCTCAGCCGATGATGTCCTCGATGTCGCTGGCGATCGTGTCGGCCTCGGGACCCACGACGATCTGGACGATGTTGCCCGCCGCCATCACCCCGTGCGCCCCCGCGGCCTTGAGCGCGTGCTGGTTCACCCGGGCGGCGTCGCGCACCTCGGTCCGTAACCGGGTGATGCACGGTTCGATCTCGATGATGTTGTCCACGCCACCGAGACCGGCGATGATCGCCCGCGCGTCTGCCGCCATGGTCGAGCCTCCCTGTTCCCATGAGAAATCCGTGATCCGGGCAGCCGTGGGCGGTAACCCGGGGCGGGTTTCTCAGCAACGGACCTGTGACTGGAAGCCTAAGTCAATCGGTCTGGGTCACCTTGTTCAGGCCGCGGGGCGCGTCGGGGTCGATGCCGAGCCTGCGGGCCAGCGCCTCGGTGAGCAGCTGCCCGGGGACGATCAGGCCGAGCGGCGCGACCCATTCCGGCAGGTCGGGGCCGTGCAGCGAGGCCGTCGAGGCGGCCGCCAGCCGGGAGCCGCCGCCCACGCCGAAGGAGGCCGCGCCCGCGCCGGTCACCCGCTCGGCGAGCGCGATGGTCCCGGGCAGGGTCGGCCCGTCCTGGGCGGCGACCAGGATCGCGGGGGTGTCCTCGTCCACCACGGCGATCGGCCCGTGCAGCAGGTCGGCGTAGGACAGGCCCATGGCGTGCAGGTAGCAGGCCTCCTTGAGCTTCAGCGCCAGCTCCAGCGCGGTCGAGAACGCCAGCCCGCGGCCCGACACCACGACGCCCGGCTTGTCGGCCAGGCCGTCCACCAGGGCGTCCAGGTCGCCGGGGTTCTCGATGAGCTTCTCCACCGCGTCGGGCACCCGGTCCAGGTCCGCCGCGTTCACGTCCGCGTCCAGGCCGAGGGCGAGCACCGCCATCGCGGCCAGCTGGGTGGTGTAGGTCTTGGTGGCCGGGACGGCCTTCTCCTCGCCCGCGACCGTGCAGAGCGCGAGGTCGGCGCTGAGCGCGAGCGGGCTCTCCGGCCCGCCGTTGGTGATCGCCACCGTCCGCGCCCCGCACTCCTTCGCCCAGTCCAGCGTCTCCACGATCTCCTCGGTACGCCCCGACTGGGACACCGCCACCGCGAGCACCCCGTCCAGATCCAGCCGCCGCCGGTACGTGGTGGCGATCGACGGAGCGGCCAGCGCGCACAGACGGCCGGCATGGGCCTCGATCAGATAGCGGCCGTATACTGCGGCGTTGTCAGATGTGCCCCGGGCGATGAACAGCAGCTGACGCGTCCGCGCCCCCAGTCGACGCACCTCCTCGACCTGGGGTAGCAACGCGTCCAGCGTGGCCCGGAGCGCGGCGGGCTGCTCGGCGATCTCGCTACGCATCTTCGTCGTCATCTGGTGCTCATCCCGTTATCGGTACGTACGTTGACAGGGAAATCGGGCCTGTGGTCTAGTCCGGACTAGACCAGTAGGAACCTTACCTAATGGAAGAGGGGAGGCAACAGTGGCCCAGATCGATCCGGACAGCCCGGTGCCCAAGTACTTCCAGCTGCGCGAGATCCTTTTGGACCTGATCGAGAGCAACGAGCTCCCGATCGGCGCGGCCATTCCCTCGGAGCGCGAGCTGTGCCAGCGTTTCGGCCTCTCCCGGATGACGGTCCGCCAGGCGGTGGACCATCTGGTCTCCGAGGGCCGGCTGCACCGCGTGCCCGGCAAGGGCACCTTCGTGGCCCGGCCCAAGATCGAGCTGGCCCTCCAGCTCACCTCCTTCAGCGACGACATGCGCGCCAGGGGCCTGGAGCCGGGCTCCCGCGACCTGGACCGCCGGGTGGTCCGGGCCAGCGCCCACCTCGCCCGGGAGCTCGGCATCCAGCCCGGCGACGCGGTGCACTTCATCGAGCGCCTCCGTACGGCGGACGGGGAACCGCTGTGCATCGAGCGGGCGCACATCCCGGTGGCCCTCGCCCCCGACCTGGACGCCTTCGACCTGTCCGGCCGCTCCCTCTACGCGCTGCTCGAATCCCGGTACGGCCTGGTGCTGGACGCCGGCGAGCTGACCATCGACGGCGGCATCGCCGATCCCAGCGACGCCGATCTGCTCAAGCTGGCCCGCGGCGGCGCGGTGCTGCTCCTGCAAAGGCGCTCCTACGCCGGTGGGGCCTGCGCGGAACTCGGGGTATCCACCTACCGTGCCGACCGCTACCAGCTCCGCACCCTCCTGGAGCCGAGGCGCTCGTAACCTCCCCCACCTTGGAGGATCCCGATGAGTTCCACCTCCATCCCGGGCATGCCGAACGACCGGGGCGCCGGTTCCGCGGTGATGGGCGTGCTCCAGCGGCTGGGCCGCTCGCTGATGCTGCCGATCGCCGTGCTGCCGGCCGCCGCCCTGCTGCTGCGTTTCGGCCAGCCGGACATGCTGGGCTCCAACGGCGCGGAGCCGGGGGGCCTGGCCGACGTGGCCGGGTTCGGGTGGATGGCGAACGTGGCGAAGGTGCTCGCCAACGCCGGCGACGTGCTGTTCGGCGCGCTGCCGCTGCTGTTCGCGATCGGTGTGGCGATCGGCTTCGCCCGCAAGGCGGACGGCTCCACGGCGGTGGCCGCCCTGGTGGGCTACCTCATCTTCGACCGGGTGTCCAAGGGCCTGTTCTTCGACGCGCCGGCGGCGGATGTCGTACACCAGCGGGTGTCGCAGCAGGTGGTGGGGGCGGACGGCAGGCCGGTCGAAGTGATCAACTGGGCGGCGGGGAACCCGACCGGGGTGCTCGGCGGCATCGTGATCGGACTGGTGGCGGCGCTGCTCTGGCAGCGGTACTACCGGATCAAGCTGCCGACCTGGCTGGCCTTCTTCGGCGGGCGCAGGTTCGTGCCGATCGTGACCGCGTTCGCGGCGGTGCTGCTGGGGGTCGTCTTCGGCCTGGTGTGGCCGCCCATCGGCGAGGTCATCAACAACTTCGGCAGCTGGCTGGCCGACCACAACGAGGTCGGCGCCGGTGTGTACGGCACCGCCAACCGCCTGCTCATCCCGGTCGGCCTGCACCACATCATCAACTCCATCGTCTGGTTCCAGGTGCCGGGCTGCACGGTCGGCGGCGCCCAGTTCACCGGCGACCTGACCTGCTACCTGCAGGGCGCGGACGGCGCGGGCTCCTTCATGACCGGTTTCTTCCCGGTGATGATGTTCGGCCTGCCGGCGGCGGCGGTCGCCATCTGGCGGGCCGCCCCGGCGCACCGCAGGACGGCGGTCGGCGGCATCATGATCTCCGCCGCGCTGGTCTCGTTTGTGACGGGCATCACCGAGCCGATCGAGTTCGCGTTCATCTTCGTGGCGCCGGTGCTGTTCGTGGTGCACGCGCTGCTGACCGGCCTGTCCATGGCGCTGATGGCGGCGCTGGACGCGCGGCTGGGCTTCGGCTTCTCGGCCGGGGCCACCGACGCGCTGCTGAACTTCGGGAAGGCCAACACGCACAACTTCTGGCTGGTCATGCTGGTCGGCCTGATCTACGCGGTGGTCTACTACGTGATCTTCAGTTTCCTGATCAGGCGGCTGAACATCATGACGCCGGGCCGGGAGCAGGAGCCGGACGTGGACTCCGGCGAGGGCGCGGAGCCGGCGCCGTCCCGATCCTGACCCGGGGATCTTCACCTTCTTCGCTTACAGTGGGAAAGCGACTCTCGGCCTGGCGAGACCCGAGGTGGGGCCATGTTGACGATCCGGCTGCTCGGGCGTCCGGTCATCGAACGTGACGATGTGGCGGTGCGCCAGCCGCGCGGCCGCAAGGCGTGGGCTCTGCTCGGCTACCTGCTCCTCACCGGACGGCCGCAGACCCGCAGGCACCTGGCCGAACTGCTGTTCGCCGACGCCGACGACCCGCTCGGCGCGCTCCGCTGGACGCTGGCCGAGCTGCGCAGGACGCTGGGCCTGCCCGGCGCGCTGACCGGCGACCCGGTGTCCGTCTCGCTGGCTGGCGAGGCGGTCGTGGACGTGGACCTGATCACCCGCGACGACGCCGACTCCTCCCCCCTGCTCCAGGCCGACGGCGACCTGCTGGAGCGGGTGAGCCTGGCCGGGGGCTCCGGGTTCGAGTCCTGGCTGCTGGTCGAACGCCACCGGCTCTCGGCGCGGATCGAGGCCCGCTGCCGCCAGGTCGCCGTCGGCCTGCTCGCCGCCGGACGGGCCGGGGACGCCGTCGCGTACGCGGCCCGGGCGGTTGCCCGCAACCCGCTGGAGGAGGGCAACCACGAGCTGCTGGTCCGGAGCCTGGCCAGCAGCGGGGACAGGGCCGCCGCGTTACGGCAGGTCGCGGTCTGCGAGGACATCCTGCGGCGCGAACTCGGCCTGAAACCGTCGGCGGTGCTGTACGAGGCGACCTCCGTGACCACGGGAAGGCCGGTGGCTCCCGCGCTGAGCGGCCGGGCCGCCGGATCCAGCCAGCTGGACGCGGGCCGGGCCGCCATCGCGGCCGGAGCCGTGGACGCGGGGTTGCAGTGCCTGCGCCGCGCCGTCGCCGAGGCGGCCCGCCATGGGGATACGGGATTGCAGGGCCGGGCGCTGGTGGCGCTCGGCTCCGCGCTGATCCACGCGGCCCGGGGACGCGACTCCGAGGGCTCCATCGCCATGCACGAGGCCATCGCGCTGACCGAGCGGACCGGCGACCGGGCGATGGCCGCGCGGGCCTACCGGGAGCTCGGCTTCGTGGAGGTGCAGGCCGGCCGGCGGGACACCGCGGACGAATGGCTGAGGAAGGCCCAGTCGGCGGCCGAGACCGACGCCGAGTTCGCCGCCCTGTTCGGGCTGCGCGGGATGAGCTCCTCCGACGTCGGCGACTATCCGGCGGCGTTCGGTTACCTGAACGAGTCCGTCGAGCGGGCCGCGCGCTGTCAGGACCACCGGCAGCAGGCGTGGTCGTTGTCGATCCTGGCCCGCGCCCACCTGCTGCGGGCCGAACACGGCGAGGCGGCCGCGGCGCTGCGGCGCTCGCTGGACCTGACCTCCCGGCAGCGCTGGATGGCGTTCCTGCCCTGGCCGCAGACGCTCCAGGCCGAACTCGACCTCCACGCCGAGAGGCTGGAGGAGGCGGGGGACGCCCTCGAACACGCCTGGGAGCTGGCCTGCCAGCTCGGCGACCCGTGCTGGGAGGCGATGTCGGCGCGGGGCCTGGGCCTGCTCAACGCCACCCGCGCCGACTACGCCACGGCCGTCAAATGGCAGGACGAGGCGACATTCCGCTGCGTACGGGTGCCCGACCGGTACCAGTGGATCCACGCGTACGCCCTGGACGCCGCCGTCACGACCGCGCTGAAACACGAGGACCGGGATCGGGCGATCGCCCTGGTGGACCCGCTGGCGACGCTGGCCGCCCACTGCGATATGCGGGAGTTCGTGGTACGGGCGCAGCTGCACCGGTGGCGGCTGGGCGACTCCGCCGCGCTGGGGAACGCGCGCAGGCTCGGGGAGGGCATCGACAATCCGGCGCTGGCCGAGCTGTTCCGCTAGGTTTTGCGGCCATCTGGTTGCCGGGAAGCTGGTGCTCCGAAAGCCGACCGACTTGGTGGATCTTCTTGGTTAATCTGAGCGAATCGCCGTACAAGAGCGGGAAATCTGGGGCGGGTGGTATTCGGGAGGGCTGGCCGGAATCTCTTCTAGGGGACCGATCGCCCGACCCCCCTCGGAGACTCGATGCCCAAGCCGATCCCGCTTCCCCGGCTCGTGCCCGTCCCCCAAGCCGACCCCCCGTACGACGACGAGCCCCAGACCAGCGGATCCCTGGCCCTCGCCTACCTGCCCGCCCCCGAACCCGTACGGGACCGGCGGCCGCTGGCGATCGGATCGTCCGGTTCCATCCCCGACGAACGGCGGCTGCGCGGCCTGGGTCAGGCGCTGGCGGAGATCCTCGCCGGTCGGAGACCACCGGAGACCGTGCAGGACCGGCTGTCCGAACGCGCCTACACCGAACTGATCCGGGCCGGGAAGATGATCGACACGCAGCGCCCGCCGATGGCCGGCGCCCCACACGTGCAGTCCCCTCGCCCGGGTGCCGTGGAAATGTGCCTGCTGGTGCACTGCGGCACCCGCAGCCGCGCCCTCGCCGTCCGCCTCGAACGGTACGGCACGCAGTGGCTCGTCACCGACTTCGAAACCGCGTGAACGAAGAAGCCCGCGCCGGATGACCCGGCGCGGGCTTCTTCGACTGGCCTTACGCGTTCGCGTGCTTCGGGTCCCCGTGGCAGCGCTTGAACTTCTTGCCCGACCCGCAGGGGCACGGCGCGTTGCGCTCCACGTTCCCGTAGGCCGCGCGCTGCTCCGGCGTAGACCGCACCCGGCTGACCTCGACCTCGCCGCCCTCACCCGGAGCGGAGTAGATCATCTCCGTCGGCCGGGACGGCCGGCGCAGCGCCCGCGCGATGATCGAGGTGGCCTCGGCCACGGCCGCGTCGCCCTCCTCGCCCGCCTCGTAGCTGATCGGGTTCTCCTGAACCTGGATCTGCACGGCGAACAGCCAGCGGGTCGACTCCTCCTTGATGCCGTCGAGCATCGCGGTGAACATCTCGTAGCCCTCGCGCTGATACTCGATCAGCGGGTCCTTCTGGGCATAGGCGCGCATGCCGATGCCCTCCTGGAGGTAGTCCATCTCGTAGAGGTGCTCGCGCCACTTCTGGTCGATGACCGTGAGCACGACCTGCCGCTCCACGTGGCGCATGGCCTGCGGCCCGAACTCCTCCTCGCGCCGCCCGTACGCGGCGAGCGCGTCGGCCTTCATCTTCTCGGCGATGAGAGAACCGTCCAGGTCCGCGCGCGAGCCGCCGGACTCCTCGATGAGCTCGTCGGCCGTGGTCTTGACCGGGTAGAGCTCGCCGAACGCCTTCCACAGGCGGTCCAGGTCCCACTCCTCGGCGAAGCCCTCGGAGGTGGCGCCCTTGACGTAGTCCTCGACCACGTCGCCGATGAAGCTGCGGACCTGGTCCTGCAGGTCGGCGCCCTCCAGCACGCGCTGGCGCTCGGCGTAGATCACCTTGCGCTGGCGGTTCATGACCTCGTCGTACTTGAGGACGTTCTTGCGGATCTCGAAGTTCTGCTGCTCGACCTGGTGCTGGGCGGAGGCGATGGCCTTGGAGACGATGCCCGACTCGATCGGCTGGTCCTCGGGGATGTTCAGCCTGGTCATGATCATCTCGACCCTGGCCGAGTTGAACAGCCGCATCAGGTCGTCCTCGAGGGACAGGTAGAAGCGGGACTCGCCGGGGTCGCCCTGACGGCCGGAACGGCCGCGCAGCTGGTTGTCGATGCGGCGCGACTCGTGCCGCTCGGTGCCCAGCACGTAGAGACCGCCGATCGAGACGACCTCCTCGTGCTCGGTCTTGACGGCCTCCTTGGCCTTCTCCAGCGCCTCGGGCCAGGCCTTCTCGTACTCCTCCGGAGTCTCCACCGGGTCCAGGCCGCGCTGGCGCAGCTCCGTGTCGGCGCGGAACTCGGGGTTGCCGCCGAGCATGATGTCGGTGCCTCGACCGGCCATGTTGGTGGCCACCGTGACCGCGGCCTTGCGGCCCGCCTCGGCGATGATCGCGGCCTCACGGGCGTGGTTCTTCGCGTTCAGCACCTCGTGCCGCACGCCCTGGCGCTTCAGCATCCGGGAGAGCCGCTCGGACTTCTCCACGCTGGTGGTGCCGACCAGGACCGGCTGGCCCTTCTCGAACCGGGCCTTGATGTCGTCCACGCAGGCCTGGAACTTGGCGTCCTCGCTCTTGTAGACCACGTCGGCCTGGTCCTTGCGGATCATCGGCCGGTTGGTCGGGACGGGGACCACGCCCAGCTTGTAGGTCTGGTGGAACTCGTTCGCCTCGGTGGCGGCGGTTCCGGTCATGCCGGAGAGCTTCTCGTAGAGCCGGAAGTAGTTCTGGAGGGTGATCGTGGCCAGGGTCTGGTTCTCGTCCTTGACCTTGACGCCTTCCTTGGCCTCGATGGCCTGGTGCATGCCCTCGTTGTAGCGCCGGCCGTGCAGCACGCGGCCGGTGAACTCGTCGACGATCAGCACCTCGCCGTCGACGACGATGTAGTCCTTGTCCTTCTTGTACAGCTCCTTGGCCTTCAGGGCGTTGTTCAGGAACTGCACCAGATGGGTGTGCTCGGGCTTGTACAGGTTGTCGATGCCGAGGACGTCCTCGACCTTCTCGACGCCCGCCTCCAGGATGCCGACGGTGCGCTTCTTCTCGTCGACGGTGTAGTCGCCGGTGCTCTCCTCGCCGTCCTTGCCCTCGGTGCCGCGGCGCAGCCTGGGCACGATCTTGGCGAACTCGCCGTACCACTTGCCGGACTGCTCGCCGGGGCCGGAGATGATCAGCGGGGTCCGGGCCTCGTCGATGAGGATGGAGTCGACCTCGTCCACGACCGCGAAGTTGTGGCCGCGCTGCACGCACTCCTCGATGGACTGGGCCATGTTGTCGCGCAGGTAGTCGAAGCCGAACTCGTTGTTCGTCCCGTACGTGATGTCGGCGTTGTACTGCTTGCGGCGCTCGTCCGGCGGCATGTTGGCCAGGATCACGCCGACCTCGAGGCCGAGGAAACGGTGCACCCGGCCCATGGTCTCGGCGTCGCGCTTGGCCAGGTAGTCGTTGACCGTGACGACGTGCACGCCCCTGCCGGAGATGGCGTTGAGGTAGGCCGGGAGCGTACAGGTCAGGGTCTTGCCCTCACCGGTGCGCATCTCGGAGATGTTGCCCATGTGGAGGTTGGCGCCGCCCATGAGCTGCACGTCGAAGTGGCGCTGGCCGAGCACCCGGCGGGCGGCCTCGCGCACGGTGGCGAAGGCTTCGGGAAGCAGGTCGTCCAGCGACTCGCCGGCCGCGTGACGCTGCTTGAACTCCGCGGTCTGCGCGCGGAGCTCGGCGTCCGTGAGACTCTTGAAGTCTTCCTCAATGGAATTGACCTGCTCGGCGAGGCGCTTGAGCTTACGCAGAGTCTTGCCTTCGCCGGCGCGAAGAATCTTGTCGAGAATGGCTGCCACTGTTAGTAAAGCTCCTCGCAGGTCTACCCCGGCTCACCCGCCGGAGTTGAGGACAAGACATACTTCCCCGAAGCCATCGTAGGCGGTTCCACCACCGGACACAGCCACCCGACACAGTCGTCTGACGGCCGGTGTAAACGGAGCGGAGGACCCGGGGGCATACCGAGGGGGCATGTCGATAGGCTCAACCCTGACAAACGTACGAGCGAGGCCCCGTGTTCCGGTGGGGCGGGTCAGGTAGGTAAGCGGATATGGCAGAAACTGCGCACCAGGGCAGTCACGGGGGCAGCGCCAAGTCGTGGCTCGCCGTCTCCGTCATCCTCATCGGGTTCACCGTCGGCGGGGTCGCGCTGACCGGGCTCGGTGGGAACGCCCCCATGTGGGTGCTCTTCTGGGTCGGCGCGGGCATCTGCGCGGTGGGCGGCCTGCTGGCCCTGGTCTTCGACATCTTCTCCGACGTCATCGTGGACGCGCCCCGGGCGCTGCGGGCGGCGGAGCACCACTCCCCGCACGAGCAGCGTCTGGAGCAGAAGACCCTGCACGAGCTCAACTGACCCACGAGCCGAACCGATAACACAGGCTGAGCTGAGCACGGGCCGACCCGGAGCATGGGCTGAGCCGGCTCTGGGACCCGGCCGGTCGGGCCCGAGGCGAAACCGGCGTAGGCGTTTTGTCGGTGGCGGGCTCTAGCATCGGACCCGTGACGGATTCCGTGCATGACTTGACGGCCGACGAGGCGAGGCGGCTGATCCTGCGCGCCCAGGGCTTCCTGGGCGCCGACGGCCGGCGCGGCGGCGCGCCCGCGATGCTGCGCCGCCTCGGCGCCGTGCAGCTGGACACCATCTCGGTGCTGGCCCGCTCCCACGAACTGGTGGCCTACGCGCGCCTCGGCGCCATCGGCAGGGACGCGGTCGAACGCGCCTACTGGAGCGGCGACGCCTTCGAGTACTGGTGCCACGCCGCCTGCGTCCTCCCCCTCGAACACTGGCCGCTGTACGGCTTCCGCCGCCGCGCCTACCGCGAGAAGGGCATCCGCTGGCACGAGGTCCCCGCCGGCGTGGAGAAGGTCCTCGACCGGGTCCGCGCCGAGGGCCCGGTGACCACCACCGACATCGGCGGCGCCAAGAACGGCGGCCCCTGGTGGGACTGGTCCGACTCCAAGATCTCCATCGAGTTCCTGCTCGACATCGGCGAGGTGGTCTGCGTCAAGCGCGTCGGCTGGCGCCGCGTCTACGACCTGGCCGAGCGCGTCGTCCCCGCGCACCTGCGGGAGACCGAGCTCACCGACGCCGAGGCGGTCACCCGGCTGACCCGCGTCGCCGGCGAGTCCCTGGCCGTCGCCACCCGCGCCGACCTGGTCGACTACACCCGGGTCAAGGGCCCGCACGCCGCCCTGCTCGACGAGGCCCTGCGCAGCGGCGGCGCCGGCCTGGTCCCCGTGCACGTCGCCGGCTGGCCACCCGCCAGAACCCGCGGCGCCCCGGTCACCCTGACCGGCCTCCCGTCCGCCCGCAGCGCCACCCCCAACGCCTGGGCCGACCCCGCCGCCCTGGCCGCCGGCGACCCCCGCGGCCGCCACCGCACGACGCCCCTGTCCCCCTTCGACTCCCTCATCTGGGACCGCGCCCGCACCGAACGCGTCTTCGGCATGACCCACCGCCTGGAGGCGTACGTCCCCAAGGACAGACGCGTCCACGGCTACTTCGCCATGCCGATCCTCTCCGGCGGCAAACTCATCGCCCGCGTCGACCCGGCCCGCGAAGGCGACACGCTCATCGCCCGCCAGGTGACCCTCCAACCCGGCACCAAGTCCCTCGACCCCATCCACACGGCCCTAACCGAAGCCGCCACCTGGGTCAACTGCACCAAAATCCGCATAGACCGAGTGACCTGACTCCGGCCAGCCCGTCAGGTGATCTCCAGGAGGCGTTCGCGGACTGCGTAGACGACGGCTTCCATGCGGGAGTGGAGCTGGAGTTTCTCCAGGATGTTGCGGACGTGGTTTTTGACGGTGTTCTCGGAGATGAAGAGTTCTTTGGCGATTTCGCGGTTGTTCATGCCTTTGGCGACCAGGCGGAGGACTTCCATCTCGCGGTCGGTGAGGCGGGGGACCGGGAGTTGCGGGGGGCGTTCCGCCTCTTTGCGGCTGATGCTGGCGAACTCGGTGATGAGTTTGGTCGCCATGGCGGGGTTGATGAAGGACTGGCCGCCGTGCACGCCGCGGACGGCGTCGGGGACCTCGTCGATCTGGACGTCCTTGAGCAGGTAGCCGGTGGCGCCGGCCTTGAAGGCCTCGAAGAGGTCCTCCTCCTCGTCGCTCGCGGTGAGCATGATGATCCGGGTGGACGGCATGCTCTCCTTGATGGCCCGGGTCGCCTGGATGCCGTCCTTGCGCGGCATGCGCACGTCCATCAGGACCACGTCGGGCAGCAGCCGTTCGGCGAGCTCGACCGCCTCCTGGCCGTCGCTCGCCTCTCCGACGACCTCGATGTCCGCCTCCGCCGCCAGCGCCAGCTCCAGGCTGCGCCGGATCAGCGAATGATCGTCGACTATCAGGACGCGGATCGGTTCGTTACGACCAGCAGAGCGGGCCACCTCGTCTCGCTCGCTGCGCTCACTCACAGCTCCTCCTCGTGGGGGGCCAAGGTCGCCGGACAGCCATCATTACACGGCCTCCAGCCCTGGCGAGGATCTTCGTTTCGATCTCCATGGTGCGATCCAGCGCCCGGCGCCCCGCACCAACGAAGGTGTGGGGCGCCGGTTTCTACGGTGAAGGGTATAAACGAGAAACCTGTCCTATGGACAGCCGCGACGGAGGCCGGTAAGGCGAATCCATACCGCGGCTTTCTCATTTATAGGCGGTGTCCGGGTCAGCTTTCGACGAGCCTGAGCACGCCGTAGTCGTAACCGCGGCGCCGGTAGACCACGCTGGGCTGCCCGCCTTCCTTGTCGCGGAACAGGAAGAAGTCGTGGCCGACCAGTTCCATCTCCAGGAGCGCCTGGTCGATGGTGATCGGATCGGACTGGTGGAACTTCTCCCGGACGACCAGCGGGCCGTCGCCGTCCTGCTCGATCGGGATGATGGGCTCGGTGTAACCGTTGCGCTTCTGCGGTGGGACGTACTCGTACCGGGACTCGGATTCCGGCGTCGGGGTCCGCGTCGAGTCGGACTCCTGGTTCACGTCGGCCAGAGCCGCGGTGAGTTCGGCGACGGAGGGCGGGCAGTTCTTGCCGTGATGGATCTTGCGCCGATCGCTGATCCGGCGCAGCCGTGACTCGAGTTTGCCGAGAGCGATGTCGAGAGCGGAGAACCGGTCGTCGGCCGCCGCCTCGGCCCGGATGGCCGGGCCCTTGCAGTGGATCGTCAGTTCCACTCGCTCTCGCTGATCCGCCATCCGCGGGTTGCGCTCCTTGGACACTTCCACGTCCACGCGGATGAGTTTGTTGTCCAGACGCTCGATTCTGGCCAGCTTGGTCGTCACGTGATCACGGAATCGGTCACTCACTCCGGTGTGCCGTCCCTTGACGATGATGTCCACGCAAAAGCCCCCCTTCGCCTCTCGACTGACATGAAGGAACACCCGTCCGGCCGACCTGGTCTTCGTCCCCACATCCGCCTGCTGAGGGGTTCGCGGCTCTTTGCCACTACTGCCCTTCTCTTCTGACGGGGGACATCTGGACCCCCGGGAAGGCAGGACTTACCTCTAAGCCGCACCGTGATCGGTCGACCAAGAGTCGCCTTACGTGGACCGTTTTGCCTGCGGCTGGCATCGGCTAGCCAGACCGAGACCCGAGCCGCCCACACGCGAACGGCGGGGGTGGGAGTCGGTCCGGCGCAACCACGGACCCGGACGGGTGCCATGTCCTGAACGCTAGTCGCTACCGGGCCGAATGTCAGCCGCGACCTCTTCCAGAAGATCACGTTGGGTGATTTTCCCGGCCCGCACGGCACTTGCGGCAGGTTCGTGTTTGGTCAGGTTGCCTTGCTTATGCGAAGCCCGCCGAACGTGCCTGACCAGGGGGACTGCCGTGGCCAGGCCATGAAGATGTAGCCCTTTGGCCAGACCGTTATTTAACTGTTTCTTTACTCTCGGTCACTTACCAAATTTCGATCATCCCGGGCGTGTCGCGTTGTGGTCACCCGCTTCCTGGTGGCCGCCACGGTGACCGCCAGGGGCGCCTGCGCCCCCGCCGCGCGCAGTGCCTCCGCCGCCGCGGCCAGCGTCGCCCCCGTCGTCACCACGTCGTCCACCAGCACCGCCAGCACGCGCCCTGACGCCCGCGGCCGGCCCTCCGGGACCACGAAGCCGCCGGCCAGGTTCTCGGCGCGCTCCGGCGCGCTCAGCCCCGCCTGGTCGGCCACCCGCCGCCGCGGCCGCAGCACCGGCGCGAGCGTGACCGGCCGCCCCCGCGCCCGCAGTTCCCGTACGGCGGCCGCCGCCATCCGCCGCACCGGATCGTGCCCCCGGCGGCGGGTGGCGGCCGGGGCGCTGGGCACCGGAACCAGTTCGAGCGCCGGCCACACCCCACCTGTCGCGGCGGTGAGGGTCTCGGCCAGGCAGCCACCCAAGAGTGGCGCGAGCGCCACCCTCCCGCGCTCCTTGTGGGCGACCAGCAGCCGCCGCACGGCCCCCGCGTACTCGGCGGCGGCCCAGACCTCCGGCATGCCGAGAGGCGGGTTCTCGGGCGGGCGCGGCGAGGGGTCTCCGCGCAGCCGTGCCGTACAGGCCGGGCAGAGGGGACAGGCGGGGAGGGGCGCGCGGCCGCAGCCGGCGCAGCGGGGCGGCAGGATCAGGTCGAGCAGGGCGGCGAGCACGCCGACACCCTGCCAGCCGGCACCGACAGAATCACCGACAGGATCACCGGCGGATTCTCAGCCCAGCGGATACACCACGTACGTCACGCCCGCCTTGATCGGCGTGTCCCACTTGGTGCCGTTCCAGCGCCGGAGCGCGCCGTCCTCGTCCGCGGCCAGGATGTGCCCGGGCGCGGCGGAGATGGAGCTCACCCGCCGGTCCACGTTGGGCGTCTCCGGGTCGTCGCCGTCCGCGATCGAGTACACCGTCAGCGACTGCTGCTTGCCCTGTTCGGTCAGGACCAGGAGCGTCCCGTCATCCTGCCAGGCGATGTCCACGATGGTCCGGCCCTCCTCCGGCGGGATCAGCTCCTCCAGCCCGCCGACCCGGTAGTCGGCCAGCCGCACGATGACGCCGATCTGCACGCTCTCCCCGGCGCCGTGGTCGGCGATGACGGCGGCCCTGACCCCGTCCCTGGCCACCCGGAACGCCTTCACGTTGGCGTTCTCCAGCTCCGGCGCGCTGACCTGCAACGGGCGGCCCTCCCTGGCGTGCCAGACGCGCGAGCCGTACGCCCCCTCCGGGGCGGTGCGCTCCACCGACCACACCTCGCCGTACCGGTCCCAGGAGGGCGGGGTGAGCGCGCCCTCGGCGGTGATCCAGCGCTGCCACTGGCTGCCGTCGACCAGGTCGGCGACCCAGATGCCGGGGTCCGGGCGGAGCGCGGCGACCCGGGTGTAGGGCAGCTCGGCCAGCGCCGGGTCGGTGAAGGCCTGGTTGGGCTGGCCGGCCGCGCCGGGCACCGGCACCGGCTCCTCGTTGGGGCGCGGCTCCTTCACCAGCGTGCCGTTGTGCACGAAGTAGCCGCCCGCCTGGGGGGACAGCACGGCCGGGTCGAAGTTCTGGTACTCCCGCTGCTGGAAGCGCAGCCCGCCGCCGGGGAAGGGCTCCCCGTTGACGGTGACCACGATGGGCAGCGCGGCCACGGCGCTGAAGGTCCAGGCCAGCTGCGCCTTCATGACGCGCAGCCGGTCCGGGGAACCGGCCAGCCGGGCCAGTTCGGAGCTGAAGTCCATCACCACGGCGTCGTCCTCGACCCGGATGTCGCGCAGGTCGGTGCCCTTGGGGAAGACGTTGCGCACGCCGTCGGCCAGCGGCTTGCTCGGCCCGGCCAGCAGCCGTTCGATCAGCGACTCGGGGAAGCCGCGGACCGGGTCGATGGGCAGCCGCACCCGGTCGGCGACCAGGCCCTGGCCCTCGATGTCGGGGTAGTAGAGCGTGACCCGCCGGTACGCCCTGGACAGGTCGTCAGGCCGCAGCAGCAGCCCGGCGGGAGCCGCCGAGATGCGCCACTGCCCGTCCAGCTTCACCAGCGCGATCTCGTCCACCACGCTGTTGTCGGTCCCGCTCGGCGCGGGCAGGTAGCGGCCCTCGGGATCGATGGTGGCGATGGTCTTGCCCTTGATGGGCAGCCGCAGCTCGGTGGCGTCCTGGTCGGGCAGCTCGGGCGAGGTGAACTTGCAGTCGCAGACGGTGGCTTTCGACCCGGAAGGGTGCCACTTCGCCCGCGCCTCCGGGGTAAGGTACATCTTGGCGATCATGCGGCTGGTGTCGTCGAACCCGGCCGTGGCCGCCTGGAAGCCCTGGATGATCTCCACGGGCGTGGCGTTCTGCCGCGGCTCGCTGGCGATGATCCGCACGTACGGCTGGCTCAGCGGGTCGCTGCCGCCGTCCTCCTTGTCCACCGTGGTGGGATTGCCGCTGGAGGGGACGATCGTGCACGCCGACACCGCGCCCAGCGCGACCAGGCCGGCCAGATAGCGTCTAGTCCACATCGAAAACCCCAGACTCGCCCGCCGCGGCCGACAGCACGGGCGTGGCCTGCCCGCGCCAGCTCCGGCGCATCTCCACCTCGGGGGGCACCAGCGGCAGCGGCGAGCCCTTCAGCTCGGCGCCGGCGAGCCGGGGCAGCGACAGCCGGAACTGGGTGCCCTCCCCCGGCGAGCCCCACGCCTGGAGCCATCCGCCGTGCAGGATCGCGTCCTCCCGCGAGATGGCCAGCCCGAGCCCGGTGCCGCCGATGGTCCTGGCCCGGGACGGGTCGGCCCGCCAGAACCGGTCGAAGACCATGTTCTCCTCACCCTGCCGCAGCCCCACCCCGTGGTCGCGTACGGCCACCGCCACCGCGTCCCGGTCGGCGCCGAGGGCGACCACGATGTCCTTGCCCTCGCCGTGCTCGATCGCGTTGAACAGCAGGTTGCGCAGGATGCGCTCGACCCGGCGGCTGTCGCACTCGGCCATGCACGGCTCGTTGGGCAGCCGCAGCTCGAACCGGGTGGCGTGCCGCTCGGCCAGCGCCTCGGAGTCGCCGACCGCGCGCAGCACCACGTCGCGCATGTCCACCGGCTCCAGGTCGAGGGTGGCCGCGCCCGCGTCGTACCGGCTGATCTCCAGCAGGTCGGCCAGCATGGACTCGAAGCGTTCGAGCTGGGCCTGCATCAGCTCGGCCGAGCGGGCCGCCATCGGGTCGAAGTCCTCGCGGGCCTCGTAGAGCAGGTCGGCGGCCATCCGCACGGTGGTCAGCGGGGTGCGCAGCTCGTGCGAGACGTCGGACACGAACTGGCGCTGGACCTGGGAGAGCTCCTCCAGCTGGTGGATCTTGAGGGCGAGGGTGCCGGCCATCTCGTTGAAGGAGGTGGCCAGCCGGGCCAGGTCGTCCTCGCCGCGGACCTTGAGGCGCTCCTCCAGGCGGCCGGAGGCCAGGCGTTCGGCGGCCTGGCGGGCCAGCCGTACGGGGGTGACGACCTGGCGGGTGACCAGGGAGGCGATCGCGGCCAGCAGCAGGACGAGGCCGGCGCCCACGATGACCAGCAGCTGGAGCACCGAGGAGAGGGTCTCCTCCTCTTCCTGGAGCGGGAACAGGTGGTAGATCTCGTACGTGCCGTCGGGGCTGAACACCAGCGAGCCGACCACGAAGCCGATCTGGTTGGGTTTGGCGTTGTCCAGGTAGCGCAGGGTGGCGGGCTGCCGCCAGGAGAGCGTGGTGGAGCCGCTCTTCATCAGGTCGCGGCGCAGGCGTTCCGGCACGCTGGCGGCGTCGATGCTGCCGGTGGCGCGGTCCTGCCCGACCGCGTCCTTGTTCAGGATGACCACGTCGTAGCGGGAGCCGGCGCGCTCGGCCAGGTCGCGGGCGGCCAGTTCGACGGGGGTGCCGACGGCGGCGGCGGGGTCGCCGCCCTTGGCCGGCACCTCGTTCTGGGAGACGGTGAAATATCCGGCGACGCTGGACACGTTGGCCTTCGCCTCGGCGGTCGCGGCCCGGGTCCGCCCGGCGATCATCGCGTCGGTGATCGACTGGAACAGGAACACGCCCAGCACGGCCACCACGACCATCGAGATCACCAGCGTGCTGGTGACCACCCGCAGTTGCAGCGAGCGCCGGTAGGCGCCGCGCAGCCGCCCGGCCAGCCGGCGGGCCCGCCGCCGCACGCCGCGCGCGATCTGCCGGAGCGTGCGCCGGGGCCGTTTGCCGCGCGCCTTCGGGGCGGAACCCGATGGGTTCCGCCCTGTCGCCGGCGCCGAGAGGCGAGCCATCCCGCTGGTACGGCTAGGCGGGGCCGGCCTTGTACCCGACCCCCCGCACGGTCACCACGATCTCCGGGTGCTCCGGGTCCTTCTCTATCTTCGCCCGCAGCCGCTGCACGTGGACGTTGACCAGCCGGGTGTCGGCCGCGTGGCGGTAACCCCAGACCTGCTCCAGCAGGACCTCCCGGGTGAACACCTGCCGCGGCTTGCGGGCCAGCGCGACCAGCAGGTCGAACTCCAGCGGCGTGAGGTTTATGGTCTCGTCGAGCCGCTTCACCGAGTGCCCGGCCACGTCGATGGTGATGTCGCCGATCTGCAGGATCTCCGGCGTCGGCTCGTCGGTACGGCGCAGCCGCGCCCGCACCCGCGCCACCAGCTCCTTGGGCTTGAACGGCTTGACGATGTAGTCGTCGGCGCCCGACTCGAGTCCGAGCACCACGTCGATGGTGTCGCTCTTGGCGGTGAGCATGACGATCGGCACGCCGGACTCGGCCCTGATCCGGCGGCAGACGTCGATGCCGTCGGCGCCGGGCAGCATGAGGTCGAGCAGGACCAGATCCGGGCGGGTGTCGCGGAACGCGTCCAGCGCCTTGTCGCCGTCGGACACGAACGACGGCTCAAACCCTTCTCCGCGCAACACGATGCCGAGCATCTCGGCGAGAGCGGCGTCGTCGTCGACGACCAGCACGCGTCCTTTCATGGCCCCTCATTCGTTCTTAGCGCAGTTTGGGAGGTATGGGGTGGATTTACCGGGTTTATGGGAAGGTTACCCGCGACCACCACATGGGTGATACACGACCATGACAAAGGATGGAGTTTAGGGGCTTGTGGTGGAACGCGCGATGATCTGACCGGATAAGGCCTACTTCGTGGGAACTCCATGGTGTGGTCACGTTCCAAGTCTGCGCTTTGACAACGCGTTTCTGCCATCCCGGGTTCACGGTTTCCCCACACGGAGGACCCCGGGTAGCCGTACATCATGCCAGGATTGGGACATGACAGACGGTCCCCCTGAGAACCCGCCGCCCGGCTGGGCGCCTCAGCAGCCCCCCGCGTACGGTCAGCCCGGCCCGGGTTCCTGGGCGGCGCCCGGTCAGCAGCCTCCGCCGCCACCGGGGTACGGGGGATATCCGGCCATGCCGCACAACCCTTATGGACCCTACGGCGCGCCGCCGGCGCTCAAGCCCGGGATCATCCCGCTCCGGCCGCTGACCATGGGTGACATGTTCAACGGCGCGATCGCCTCGGTGCGGGCCAACCCCAAGGCGACGCTCGGGCTCGCCGCCATCGTGGTGACCGTCAGCCAGCTGGCCGCGTTCGGCATCCAGCTGGCCACCGCCGGGTCCATGTTCGACGTGCTCAACATGGACGAGGCGGCGCTGGCCGACAACCCGGAGCAGATCCTGGGGCCCATCGCCACCTTCCTCGGCGGGACCATCCTCGGCGCCATCGTGTCGGTGATCGCCATGGTGGTGCTGACCGGCATGCTCACCAGCGTGGTCGGGCGGTCGGTCTTCGGCGAGTCCATCGGCATCGGCGAGGCCTGGCGGCAGACCGCCGGGCGGGTGCTCCCGCTGCTGGGGCTCGGCCTGGTGCAGACCGTGATGGTGTTCGGCATCTTCCTGGTTCCGCTGCTGTTCGTCGGCGTGCTGGTGGCGCCGCTGGTCGACGTCGGCGTGGCGGTGCTGCTCGTCTTCCTGTTCCTCGTGCTCGGCGTGATCGCGGCGGTGTTCCTCTACACGAAGATGGCCCTGGCCGGGGCCGCCGTGGTGCTGGAGCGCATCGGGGTGGCCGCCGCCATCGGCCGCTCCTTCCGGCTCGTACGCGGGGACTTCTGGCGGGTGTTCGGCATCCTGCTGCTGACCTCGATCATCGTCGGCCTCGTGTCGGCCGCGGTCGGCGCGCCCTTCCAGATCGCCGGGATGTTCACCGGCGGCGACGCGCAGAGCCTCGTCGAGGTGAGCGACGGCCTGTACACGTCGATGGCCCTGTCCACCATCGGGGCCATCATCGGCGGTGTGATCGCCAGCCCGTTCTCCGCCGCCGTCAACGCGCTGCTCTACGCCGACCGCCGGATGCGGGCCGAGGCGTTCGACCTGGTCCTGCAGACCGAGGCGCTGGAACGGCAGCGCGGCGGCATGCCCACGGGCCCGCAGGACCTCTGGCACCCGTCGTACGGCTCCGGCCAGCGTCCCCCGGGGTACTGGCCGCAGTGATCGCCTGGACGATCGCCCCGACGATCGCTGGGACCGACGTCCCGGTCGACATCGGCCGCGAAGCCGCCAGGGAGGCGGCGCTCCGCGAGCTGGCGCACCCGGTCTACCCGAAGGAGTCGTGGACGGACCGGCTGTTCCAGTACGTGACGGAGTGGATCGACGACCTGTTCCGGGCCGCCGGGGAGTTCCCCGGCGGCGCGGCCGCGCTGTTCGTGCTCGGCCTGATCGTGGCCGGCCTGGCCGTGCTGCTGCTGCGCGCCGCGGCCAGGGCCACCCGCTCGTCCGCCCCCACGGCCGAGCTGTACGACGAGCGGACGATGTCGGCCGCCGAGCACCGGGCCGCCGCCGAGCACCACGCGCTGCGCCACGAGTGGGCCGACGCCGTCCGGGAGCGCCTCCGCGCCATCGCCCGCGACCTGGAGGAACGCGCCATCGTGGACCCCCAGCCGGGCCGTACGGCCGCGGAGTTCGCCGCCGAGGCCGGGCGCGCCATGCCCGCGTTCGGGACGGAGCTGACCGCCGCCGCGCGGTACTTCGACGACGTCACCTACGGCGAGGCGCCCGGCGACCCCGCCTGGTACTCCATGCTGACCTCGCTGGACGAGCGCCTCCGGGTGGCCCGCCCGGCCCTGGCGGCCCGATGAGCGTCCCCACCACCCCGCGGATCCGCGACCGCTGGCGCACCTGGCGCGGCACGGTCGGCGCGCTGCTGCTCATCACCCTGGCCGCCGTGCTGATGGTCGGCCTGACCGCGCCGCGGCCCGGCGGCTACCTGGACGCCGAGGGCACCGGCCTGGGCGGCACGCACGCGCTGGTCGAGCTCCTGGCCGACCAGGGCGTACGGGTCGAGCAGGTGCGCACACTGGAGGAGGCGCGGGAGATCGCCACGCCCGACTCGCTGGTGGTGCTGGCCCGGCCCGAGTACCTGATCGACGGCGACGTGCTGGACCGCATCGACGACCTGCCCGGCGACCTGCTGCTGATCGAGCCGCTCGACGCGATGCTCCCCGAACTGGCCCCCGGCGCGAGCATGGGCTCGTACGAACCCGTGCGCAGCCGCGCGCCCGAGTGCGGCCTGCGCGAGGCCGTGCAGGCGGGCACGGCCAGGATGGGCGGCTCCTTCTACCAGCTGACCGGCCCGGACGCGCGCTGCTACGGCGGCGCCCTGATCCGGTACCGGCCCGGCGGCCGGACCACCACGATCGTCGGCTCCGGCGACTTCATGACCAACGGCAAACTGGCCGAGGACGGCAACGCCGCCCTGGCCATGAACCTGGTGGGCGCCAAACCCCGGGTGACCTGGTTCGCCCCCAGGATCCCGCTCGGCGACGAACCCCCCTCGACCCTGGAAGAACTGCTGCCAGAACAGGTCGACTGGCTCATCTGGAGCCTGATCGTGGCCGTCGGGCTGCTCGCCGTCGCGCAGGGCCGCAGGCTCGGCCCGGTGGTGGCCGAGAAACTCCCGGTCGTCGTGCGCGCCGCCGAGACCGCGGAAGGCCGCGGCCGCCTCTATCGGGCGCGCCGCGCCCGCGACCGGGCCGCGCACGCGCTGCGCGCCGCCTGCCTCGACCGCGTCGTGCCCCGGCTGGGGCTCTCCCCGGCCGCGGAGCCGGACGCGATCGTGGCGGCGATAGCCGTACGGGTCGGGCAGGATGCCGGACAGATCCGGTCCACCCTGTACGGCCCAGCGCCGGAGGACGACGCGCGGCTGGTCGCGCTGGCCCGGCGACTCGACCTCATCGAAAGGCAGGTAAGAGACTCGTGACGACACCCGACGCCTCCCGGGAGGCGCTGGCCGCGCTCCGCGCGGAGGTCGCCAAGGCGGTGGTCGGCCAGGACGCCGTCGTCACCGGCCTGGTGATCGCGCTGCTCTGCCGGGGCCACGTGCTCCTGGAGGGCGTGCCGGGCGTGGCCAAGACCCTCCTGGTACGGACGCTGTCCACGGCCCTCTCGCTGGACTTCAAGCGCGTGCAGTTCACTCCGGACCTGATGCCGGGCGACATCACCGGATCGCTGGTGTACGACGCCAAGACGGCCGCGTTCGAGTTCCACGAGGGCCCGGTCTTCACCAACCTGCTGCTCGCCGACGAGATCAACAGGACGCCGCCGAAGACGCAGGCCGCGCTGCTGGAGGCCATGGAGGAGCGGCAGGTGAGCGTGGAGGGCTCGGCCCGCGCGCTCCCCGACCCGTTCATCGTGGCCGCCACCCAGAACCCGATCGAGTACGAGGGCACCTACCAGCTGCCCGAGGCCCAGCTGGACCGGTTCCTGCTCAAGCTGACCGTGCCGCTGCCGCCCCGGGACCAGGAGATCGCGGTCCTGGACCGGCACGCCCGCGGCTTCGACCCGCGCGACCTGACCGAGATCAAGCCGGTGGCCTCGGCCGCCGACCTGGCCGCCGGGCGGGAGGCGGTGAGCCAGGTGCACGTCTCCCCCGAGGTGCTCGGCTACATCGTGGACATCGCGCGGGCCACCCGGCAGTCGCCCTCGCTCCAGCTGGGGGTCTCGCCGCGTGGCGCGACCGCGCTGCTGGCCGCCGCGCGGGCCTGGGGCTGGCTGTCCGGCCGCACGTACGTGACGCCGGACGACGTGAAGGCCCTCGCCAGGCCGGCGCTCCGGCACCGGATCCAGCTGCGTCCCGAGGCGGAGCTGGAGGGCGCGACGCCGGACGGGCTGCTGGACGGCGTGCTCGCCGCCGTACCCGTGCCGAGGTGAGCCGGGCGTGGCACTGACCCGCAGAGCCGGGCTCATCGCGCTGCTGGGCGCGGTGGCCGTGGTCCTGGCGCCCCGGCCCGGCCTGGCCTTCGGCCTGCTGCTGGGGCTGCTGGCCGTACTGATCGGCGTGGACCTGGCGCTGGCCGGGAGCGTGCGCGCGCTGCGCTTCCAGCGCCAGGGCGAGAACGCGCTGCGCCTCGGCGACTCCGCCGAGGTGACCCTGCTGGTGGAGAACCCGGGGTCGCGGCGGGTACGCGGGCGGGTGCGGGACGCCTGGGCGCCGAGCGTGCGCGCGACGCCCCGGGAGCAGCCGCTGGACGTGCCGCCGGGCGAGCGGCGCCGGCTCGTGTTCCGGCTGAGCCCGCTGCGGCGCGGCGACCACCGGGCGGTGGCGGTCACCGTACGGGCGTTCGGCCCGCTCGGCATCGCCGCCCGGCAGGGCTCCCACCTGGCGCCGTGGTCGGTCCGGGTGCTGCCACCGTTCCTGAGCCGCCGCCACCTGCCGTCCCGGCTGGCCCGGCTGCGCGAACTGGACGGCAGGCATCCGGCGCTGGTCCGCGGCCAGGGCACCGAGTTCGACTCGCTGCGGGAGTACGTGGTCGGCGACGACGTGCGGTCGATCGACTGGCGGGCCACCGCGCGGCGGCAGGACGTGGTGGTGCGCACCTGGCGGCCCGAGCGGGACCGGCGGGTGCTGATCGTGCTGGACACCGGCCGTACCTCGGCGGGCCGGGTCGGCGTCGACCCGACCTCGGGCGACCCGGCCGGGTGGCCCCGGCTGGACTGGTCCATGGACGCGGCGCTGCTGCTGGCGGCGCTGGCCGCCAAGGCCGGGGACCGGGTGGACTTCCTCGCCCACGACCGGACGGTCCGGGCCTGGGTGTCGGGGGCCTCGCGGACCGAGACCCTGCCGGCGCTGGTGAACGCGATGGCGCCGCTGGAGGCGGAGTTGGTGGAGGCGGACGCGCCGGGCATGGTGGCGGCGGTGCTCACCCGGGCCCGGCGGCGCTGCCTGGTGGTGCTGCTCACCGACCTCAACGCGGCGGCGCTCGAGGAGGGCCTGCTGCCGGTGCTGCCCCAGCTGTCGGCGCGCCACCAGGTGCTGGTGGCGGCCGTCGCCGACCCCCGGGTGGCCGAGCTGGCCGCCGGCCGGGACAGCGCGGAGCAGGTGTACGACGCCGCCGCCGCGGAGAAGCTGCGCGGCGATCGGCGGCGCATCACCGCGCGCCTGCGCCGCCACGGCGTGGAGGTCGTGGACGCCCTCCCCGAAGACGCCGCGCCGGCGCTGGCCGACGCGTACCTCGCGCTGAAGGCCGCCGGCCGGCTCTAACTGGCAGGAATGTAGTCGGGGGCGTTGTCGATGTCGCCGGTCTCGCCGGCGCGGGCGGCGCGGCGGCCGTACACGATCACGTAGGTGAGGAAGGCGGCCTCGGCGAGCACGCCGATGCCGATCCTGGCCCAGGTGGGCAGGGAGGACGGCGTCACCAGGGCCTCGATCAGGCCGGCGACCAGGAGGACCACGATGAGGCCGACGACCACGGTCATCACCGCGCGGCCCTGTTCGGCGAGGACCTGGCCGCGTGGGCGGGGGCCCGGTGAGACCACGGCCCAGCCCACCCGCATCCCGGCCGCCGCCGCCAGCAGCACGGCGGTCAGCTCCAGCAGGCCGTGCGGGGTGATCAGGCCGAAGAAGACGTCGCCGCGTCCCGCGTCGACCATGAGGCCGCCGGCGACGCCCACGTTGGAGGCGTTGGCGTACAGGATCATGGGGATGGGCAGGCCCATCAGGGCCGCGGAGGCGATGCACTGCGCGGCCACCCAGGCGTTGTTCAGCCAGACGTGGGTGGCGAAGGAACCGGCGGGGTTCTCGCTGTAGTAGTTCGCGAAGTCGTGCTCGACCAGCTGCCTGATCTCCTCCGGGGTGCCCACCGCGGCGCGCACCTCCGGGTTGCCGGCCACCCACGCGCCGAACAGCACCGACGCCACCGCGAAGGCCACCGCCGTCCACAGCCACCAGCGCCAGGTCCGGTACGTGACGACCGGGAACGACACCGTCCAGAACTTCACGAACTCCCGCCAGGCGGGCGCGTGCGCGCCGGTCACCGCGGAACGGGCCTGGGCCACCAGCGCGGACAGCCGTCCCACCAGCATCGGGTCGCGGGAGGCCGAGCGCACGATGGACAGATGGGTGGCGACGCGCTGGTAGAGGTCCACCAGTTCGTCGATCTCGGCGCCATCGAGGCCGCGCCGCCGTTTCACCAAGTGCTCCAGCCGGTTCCAGGTGGGCTGGTGAGCGGTCACGAATGCGTCGATGTCCACAATGGGGAGCCTAGTAGGGTTCGGGATGTGTCCGATGTTGTGACCGGCGACGCCGTCGTCGTCGATGTGCAGATCGCCCAGTTGCCGATCCGGGCCGGGGCGCGGCTCATCGACGCGGCCATCCAGGCGGTGCTGCTGCTGGGGGCGGTCCTCCTGGTCAGCCAGCTCTGGGGCAGCCTCGGGCTGGACGACTCCATCCTGCAGGCCGTCATCATCCTGTTCCTGGTGCTGCTGCTGGTCGGCTACCCGCTGATCTTCGAGTCGCTGACGCGGGGCCGTACGCCCGGGAAGATGGCCCTCGGGCTGCGGGTGGTGTCCGACGACGGCGGGCCGCAGCGGTTCCGGCAGGCGATGTTCCGGGCGCTGTCCGGCACGGTGGAGATCTACGCGCTCAGCGCCGCGCCCGCGGTGATCTGCTCGCTGGCGCACCCGCGCGGCAAGCGGCTCGGCGACGTCTTCGCCGGGACCATGGTCATCTCGGAGCGCGGTCCGCGCCGGGACGGGCCCGCGCCGGAGATGCCGCCCCCGCTGGCGGGATGGGCGGCCGGGCTGGAGTTGTCGCAGCTGACCGAGGAGGCGGCGGCGATGGCGCGGCAGTACCTGGCGCGCTGGCACCAGCTCAACGCGGTCGCCCAGTTCGAGATGGGCCGGCGCATCGCGGCCCAGGTGGCGGCCGTGGTCTCGCCGCCTCCGCCGCCGGGCGTGCCGCCGCACGCGTACCTGGCCGCCGTCCTGGCCGAGCGCCGCCGCCGCGAGTCGGTACGGCTGGAGCACGCCAAACAGGGCACGACTCCGCAACCGGCCGGGTACCAGGCGCCCCATCAAGCGCCGTATCAGCCGCCCTACGCGGCACCGGGCCAGGCTCCGTATCAGGTGCCCGATCCGTCGCCGTTCGCGCCGCCGTATGCCGAACCTGCGCAGGCAGCCAGCCCGACATATCCGGGTTTTCCGGGGTATCGGCCGACGCCACCGTCAGGGCCGCCGGTCCCGCTGCCGCCGCCGAATGAGAGCACTCCAGGCCCGACTCCCGGGGGATTCGCGCCACCCGTCTGAGATTGGGATGTTTAGGGCGATAGCACCGGGTACCTGTGGTTTACGCAGGCACGGGGCATGCCTGCAGTGGGGTTGGGCGGGTACGTCCGGAGCGCAGAGGGAGAGACGCACCGGCCGTACCCGCCCTTTTCGCGGCCCGCTCAGGTGACTGGCCCGAAATGAGGGGCGCGCGAGTTCTTTCACAGGAGTGGTACCCGCGGCTCCCGCAGACGGAACGGCCCCCGCCGTTACGGGCGAGGGCCGTCCGCTAGCCGATCTCCAGCCGGACTGGCCGGCCGTCGGTCGACGGGGTTCTGCTAGTGGCCGCCGTGCCCACCGTGACCGCCGTGACCGCCGTGACCGCCGTGGCCACCATCGTGACCGTGGCCGCCGCGCTCCTTGTAGGAGGGCTGGGTCTGCACGTTGAAGATGTCGTACTTGACGTTCTTCGCACCACGGGTGCGACGGTCGTCCACCTTCAGGATGTCCAGGCCGCGGGAGAACTCGGAGCCGTAGATGTAGCCGTTGTAGTAGTAGGCCGACCAGTAGCCGTCGAACAGGTCGGCGCCGGGACCGCGCTCGAAGTAGCCGATCTCGTGCGGGTTGCGCGAGTCGGTGAAGTCCCAGATCGAGATGCCGCCCTGGTACCAGGCCTGGACCATGATGTCGCGGCCGTCCACCGGGATCAGCGAGCCGTTGTGCGCCACGCAGTTCTCGGTGTCCGCCTGGTGCCGCGCAATCTTGAAGTAGCTCTTGAAGGTCATCTCGTTACGCCGGGAGATGTCGAAGATGGCGTCCGCGCCGCGCTTGGGACCGATGGTCTCGTTGCAGGTCGCCGCGGTGCCACCACCGAGCTCGTCGGTGAAGATGACCTTGTCGCCCCGGTTGTTGAACGTGGCGGAGTGCCAGAACGCGAAGTTCTCGTCATCGCGTACGACGTCCACGACGCGCGGGGCCTCGGGGTTGCGGATGTCCATCAGGATGCCCTCACCCATGCACGCACCGGCCGCGAGGTCCTTCTCCGGGTACGCGGTGATGTCGTGGCAGCCGCTCGTCGCCGAGGTCCGCTCCGGGTACGGCAGGGTCTCGCCGGGGTTGCCGCCGTCGGGGAACAGGTTGGGCGTGGCGATGACGCTCGCGTTCTGCGGGTCGCGCAGCGGGACCTTGATGATGGAGATCAGGTCATGCGGCGGCTGGCAGTCCGGGAACGACGCGGACGGGCTGTAGGAGGAGACGTACAGGTAGACGTTCTTCCGGTCCTTGCCCGGCACCAGGGTGTGGGTGTGCGAACCGCAGTTGGTCTCGATCGACTTGACGTAGCGCGGGTTGGCCTTGTCGCTGATGTCGAAGACGCGGATGCCTTCCCACGACTCCTTGACCGCGGCCGACTGCGCCGTGCTCTGGCAGGAGTCGTTGTTGCGGGAGGAGTCCACGGAACCGAACAGGAGGTTGCCGTACACGGACACGTCCATCTGGGAGCCCGGGCACAGCACCGCGCTGACCAGCTTGGGCTTCTTCGGGTTCTTGATGTCGTAGATCGAGAACCCGTTGTAGTTGCCCATGAAGGCGTAGTCGCCCTGGAACGCGAGGTCGGTGTTGATGTTGCCGGAAAGAGCTTCCGGACGCGGGATGTTGGCGACGTGCTCGACGTTGTCGCTCATGTCGATCGCGCCGGGGGGCAGGATGTCAGCGGCCTGAGCCGGCGTCGTGGAGAGTGCTAACGCACCCGCGGCACCGAGCACGGCGAGCAGACGCCCGGCCCTGCGGAGGGGGGACATTGAGGGAACCTCCGGGTAAAAAGGATGCAAACACCCCTGATCGTTTCTTTACTGGACGGGTCAGGCAAGCCGTCAATATGTCACATTTCTCTGACGATCTGTCTTCTTTACGTCACAAGCCGAGGGCCATAGGTTCCTCAGAACGACCGAAAGGGGGACGGGTGCGCACAGCTCTCCTCAGCATGGCCAGGCGCAATCGCTCCGCGAACACATCCTTAAGGACCGAAATGCGCAGAGTTCTCCTGGTCATCCTGGGTGCCGCCCTCCTGACGGCCTGCTCGTCGCCGCCCGAACCCACCGTCGTCAGCGGCGCTCCGGTCATCGTCCCCGGCAGGCCCGGCGAGGTCGCCGCCACCCTCAGCCCCGGCCAGACCGTCGCCCCCGTGCCCTCCCCCACGGTCAACGCCACCGACGTGCGGTACGTCCAGGACATGATCGTCCACCACCGCCAGGCCCTCGAAATGGCCGCGCTCGCCCCCGAACGCGCCCAGTCGACCTCGCTGAAGGCCCTGGCCAGCCGGATCTACGACGCCCAGGGCCCCGAGATCAAGGCCATGTCCAGCTGGCTGGAGCAGGAGGGCCTGCGCGAGGCCGACCACCACGCCGACCACTCCGGCATGCCCGGCATGGCCACCCCCGCCCAGCTCACCGACCTCCGCAACGCCTCCGGCGAGGACTTCGACACCCGCTTCGTCAGCCTGATGGTCGCCCACCACCAGGGCGCCATCACCATGGCGGAGAAGGAGATGATCAACGGTTCCCACGACCGGGTCCTCGGCTGGGCCCAGGACATCGTGGCCGAGCAGAGCGCCGAGATCGCGCGCCTGAACCGCCTGCTCGGGTAGCGGGCCGCCTGGGGTCCAGCACCCAGGCACGCCGGGGTATGACTCGCATAGGGGCGTGCGCCGATGGGAGGCGGACCGCATGGACAGCCCGGCGGCGTGGCGGAAGGCTGGAGACATGAACGATCGGGGCGCACGGCGGGGGACGGCGCGGACCCCCGCGCAGGCGCTGTTCTGGCGGCTGTTCGTGCTCAACGGGCTGGTCTTCACGGCGGGCACGCTCGTGCTCGCCCTGTCCCCGGCCACCGTGTCCTCGCCGCTGCTGCTGACCGAGGTGCCGGTGCTGACGGTCGGGCTGGCGCTGATCCTGGCCGCCAACGCGCTGCTGCTGCGCTCCAGCCTGGCTCCGCTGGACGCGCTGGCCACGCTGATGCAGCGGGTGGACCTGCTGCGGACCGGCGACCGCATCCCGGAGAACGGCAACAGCGACCTCACCCATCTGTTCCACACGTTCAACTCGATGCTCGACCGGCTGGAGGCCGAACGCAGCGCGAGCAGCGCGTACGCGCTGGCCGCGCAGGAGGGCGAGCGGCAGCGCATCGCCCGCGAGCTGCACGACGAGATCGGCCAGAGCCTGACCGTGGTGCTGCTGGGCCTGAAGCGGGCCGTGGACCGCGCGCCCGGCGACCTGCGGGAGGAGCTGCACGCCGCCCAGGAGACCGTCCGCGCCAGCCTGGACGAGGTGCGGCAGGTGGCCCGCCGGCTCCGCCCCGGCGTGCTGGAAGACCTCGGTCTGCACAGCGCGATGAGCGCCCTGAGCAGCGACTTCTCGCAGGCGAGCGGGATCGCGGTGACCCGCAGGGTGGACTCCGAGCTGCCCGCCCTGGGCGCGGACGCCGAGCTCGTGCTCTACCGGATCGCCCAGGAGAGCCTCACCAACGTGGCCAGGCACGCCCAGGCGAAGCGGGTGGAGCTGTCCCTGACCGCGGACTCCGGCGAGGTGACGCTGCGCATCCGCGACGACGGGCGCGGCGGCGTGCGCCAGGACGGGGCCGGCATCCGGGGCATGCGCGAACGCGCCCTGCTCGTCCGGGCCCGCCTCACGATCGACTCCCCACCCGGCGGCGGCACCGAGGTGCGCCTGGTCATCCCGGAGGAACCGAACCGGTGAACAAGACACGCATCCTGCTGGCCGACGACCACGCCCTCGTACGGCACGGCCTGCGCCTGATCATCGACGCGGAGCCCGACCTGACCGTGGTCGCCGAGGCCGCCGACGGCGCCGAGGCGGTCGAGGCCGCCACCCCCGAGGAGGTCGACCTGGCCATCCTGGACATCGCCATGCCCCGCATGACCGGCATCCAGGCGGCCCGCGAGATCTCCCGCCGCGCCCCCGGCATCCGCATCCTGATGCTCTCCATGTACGACAACGAGCAGTACTTCTTCGAGTCCCTCAAGGCGGGCGCCTCCGGCTACGTGCTCAAGTCGGTGGCCGACCGCGACCTGCTGGAGGCGTGCCGGGCGGCCATCCGGGGCGAGCCCTTCCTCTACCCCGGCGCGGTCACCGCGCTGATCCGGGACTACCTGCAGCGCGACCGGCAGGGCGAGCGCCTGCCCGAGAGCATCCTGACCCCCCGCGAGGAGGAGATCGTCAAGCTGATCGCCGAGGGCAACTCGGCCAAGGAGATCGCCCAGACCCTGGTCATCAGCGTCAAGACCGTGGACCGGCACCGCGCCAACATCCTGCAGAAGCTCGGCATGCGGGACCGGCTTGAACTGACCCGCTACGCGATCAGGGCCGGTCTCGTGGAGCCGTGAGACTCAGCTGCCCAGCCGCCAGGAATGCAGGTACGACTCCTGCTCGGGAGTGAGGGTGTCGATCGTGATGCCGGTGGCGGCGAGTTTGAGGCCGGCCACCTGGGTGTCGATGTGGGTGGGCACGTCGTACACGCCGGGGGCGAGACGGCTGTGCTCGCCGGCCAGCCAGGCGGCGGCGAGGGCCTGCGCGGAGAAGGACATGTCCATGACGGCGGCCGGATGCCCCTCGGCAGCCGTCAGGTTGACCAGGCGGCCCTCGGCGAGCAGCAGCAACCGCCGGCCCTTCAGCAGGTACTCGTCCATGTTCGGGCGGATTCCCGGGTGTACGGCCTCGGCCAGCTCGGCCAGGGCGCGGACGTCGATCTCGACGTCGAAGTGGCCGGCGTTGGCCAGGATCGCGCCGTCCTTCATCTCCACCAGGTGTTCGGCGCGGATCACGTCCCGGTTGCCGGTGACGGTGACGAAGACGTCCCCGATGACGGCCGCCTCGGCCATGGAGCGCACCTCGTAGCCCTGCATGGAGGCGTCCAGGGCCTTCACCGGGTCGATCTCGGTGACGATCACCCGGGCCCCCAGGCCCTTGGCCCGTTCGGCCACCCCCCGGCCGCAGTACCCGAACCCCGCCACCACCACCGTACGGCCGGCCAGCAGCGCGTTCGTGGCCCGCATGATGCCGTCGAAGGTGGACTGGCCGGTTCCGTACCGGTTGTCGAACATGCGCTTGGTGCGGGTGTCGTTGACGGCGACCATCGGGAACTTGAGGGCGTTCTCGGCGGCCATCTGGCGGAGCCGGATGATGCCGGTCGTGGTCTCCTCGCAGCCGCCGAGCACGGTGATCTCGGTCCGCTCGGTGTGCAGGATGTTGACCAGGTCGCAGCCGTCGTCCAGGACCAGGTCGGGGGCGATGTCCAGGGCGCGGTGGATGTGGCGGTAGTAGGTGTCGCGGTCCACCCCCGCCCTGGCGTGCACGGCGATGCCGTACTCGGCCAGGGCGGCGGCGACGTCGTCCTGGGTGGAGAGCGGGTTGGAGGCGGCCAGGGCGATCTCCGCGCCGCCGGCCCGCAGGGCGCCCATCAGCACCGCGGTCTCGGCCGTCACGTGCAGGCAGGCCGCGATGCGCATCCCGTCGAACGGCAGCTCCCCGGCGAACCGCGCGCCGACGGCGGTCAGCACCGGCATGGACCGCGAGGCCCAGCCGATCCGCCGCTCCCCGGCCTCGGCCAGCGATCCGTCCACGAACTCCCCCATCGGAAAGGGGCCCCGGACCGGGGCCCCTCGGTGTCCTAGTACCGGTAGTGGTCCGGCTTGTACGGACCCTCGACGTCCACGCCGATGTACTCGGCCTGCTTCTTGGTGAGCGTGGTCAGCTTCACCCCGAGCGCGTCCAGGTGGAGCCGGGCGACCTTCTCGTCCAGGTGCTTGGGCAGCACGTACACGCCGATCGGGTACTGCTCGGTCTTGGTGAACAGCTCGATCTGGGCGATCACCTGGTTGGTGAAGGAGTTGGACATCACGAACGACGGGTGGCCGGTCGCGCAGCCCAGGTTCATCAGGCGGCCCTCGGCCAGCACGATGATCTGGTGGCCGTCGGGGAAGGTCCAGGTGTGCACCTGGGGCTTGACCTCCTCCTTGACGATGCCGGGGATGCGGGCCAGGCCGGCCATGTCGATCTCGTTGTCGAAGTGGCCGATGTTGGACACGATCGCGTTGTGCTTCATCCGCGACATGTGCTCGGCGGTGATGATGCTGAAGTTGCCGGTGGTGGTGACGAAGATGTCGGCGATGCCGACCACGTCCTCCAGGGTGGTGACCTGGAAGCCGTCCATGGCCGCCTGGAGCGCGCAGATCGGGTCGATCTCGGTGACGATGACGCGGGCGCCCTGGCCGCGGAGCGCGTCCGCGCAGCCCTTGCCGACGTCGCCGTAGCCGGCGACCACGGCCACCTTGCCGCCGATCAGCACGTCGGTGGCGCGGTTCAGGCCGTCGATCACCGAGTGGCGGCAGCCGTACTTGTTGTCGAACTTGGACTTGGTGACCGAGTCGTTCACGTTGATGGCCGGGAAGAGCAGCTGGCCGTTGTTGAACATCTCGTACAGGCGGTGCACGCCGGTGGTGGTCTCCTCGGTGACGCCCTTGATCGCCTCGGCGACGCCCGTCCAGCGCTTGGAGTCGTCCACCGTACGGCGGAGCAGGTCGAGGATGATCCCCCACTCCTCGGGGTCGTCCTCGGCGGCGGTCGGCACGACGCCGGCCTTCTCGAACTCGGCGCCCTTGTGCACCAGCAGGGTGGCGTCGCCGCCGTCGTCCAGGATCATGTTGGGGCCGCTGCCGTCGGGCCAGCGCAGCGCCTGGTCGGTGCACCACCAGTACTCTTCCAGCGTCTCGCCCTTCCAGGCGAAGACCGGCACGCCCGACGGCTCCTCGACGGTGCCCTCGGGGCCGACGACGACCGCGGCGGCGGCGTGGTCCTGGGTGGAGAAGATGTTGCACGAGACCCAGCGCACGTCGGCGCCGAGCGCGACCAGCGTCTCGATCAGGACGGCGGTCTGGATGGTCATGTGCAGCGAGCCCATGATCTTCGCGCCGCGCAGGGGCTGGCTGGCGGCGAACTCGCTGCGGGTCGCCATCAGGCCCGGCATCTCGTGCTCAGCGAGTCGGATCTCCCTGCGGCCGAAGCCGGCAAGCGAAAGGTCGGCGACCTTGAAGTCCATCTGGGGTGTCCCCTCTCGTAACGACGTCTGCGAGTTTAGGGGCCGAAACACCCTCAGCGCACCGTCAGACGGGCGAACCTGACACAAGAATGTAAGGATCGCCGGAATCGCCTATCGTGGGGGCATGCGGATTACCGAAGCGGCGGCGCGGCTGGGCATGTCCCCGCGCATGCTCCGCTACCGAGAGGCGCTCGGGTTGCTGCCGCCGGTACGCGACAAGGGGTCGCATCGGAGGTTCGGCACGGAGGAGCTCGCGGCCGTCACCCAGGCCGTCGAGCTGGAACGCCGGTTCGACGTGTCCCCGGCGGAGCTGGCGTTCGCGCTGCGGGCGCTGTCGGAGCCCGCCGTGGCCCAGGCCGTACGCGACCTGGGCATCCGGATCGGCAGGATCCAGGCGCCCCGCAGGGCGCTGGACTTCGAGCAGGAGAAGGCGCTGCGGCTACTCCGCGGCCGGTAGCGAGGCGGCCCGGTCGCGCCGGTCCAGGTCGGGCTCCAGGTAGATCACCCGGGCGATCGGGACCTGGGCGCGGATGCGCTGCTCGGCCTCGTCGATGCCGCGGGCCACCTCGGCGGCCGTGTCGTCGTGGTCCACCGCGATCTTGGCGGCCACCAGGAGCTCCTCCGGGCCGAGGTGCAGGGTGCGCATGTGGATGATCCTGGTCACCTCGGGCGCGCTCTCCAGCGCCGCGCGGATCTGCTGCTCCATCTCCGGGCCCGCGCCCTCGCCGATCAGCAGCGACTTCGTCTCCAGCGCCAGGATCACCGCGATGATCGCCAGCAGCACGCCGATCATGACCGTGCCGATGCCGTCCCAGACCGGGTCCCCGGTCACGACCGCCATCGTTACGCCGAACAGCGCGAAGATCAGGCCGAGCAGCGCGCCCAGGTCCTCCAGCAGCACCACCGGCAGCTCGGGCGACTTGGAGCGGCGGATGAACGCCACCCACGACTGCGACCCGCGCACGTGGTTGGACTCCTGGATGGCGGTGCGGAAGGAGAACAGCTCCGCGATGATCGCGAAGATCAGCACCCCGAAGGCCCACTGCGGCGAGGTGATCTCCTCCGGGTGCGAGATCTTGTGATAGCCCTCGTACAGCGAGAAGACCGCGCCGATGGTGAACAGCACGACGGCGACCACGAACGCGTAGAAGTAGCGCTCCCGGCCGTAGCCGAACGGGTGCTCGGCCGTGCGTTCTCGCGCCGCGCGCCGGGCGCCGACCAGCAGCAGCGCCTGGTTGCCCGAGTCGGCGACGGAGTGCACCGACTCGGCGAGCATGGATGACGATCCCGTGAACAGGAACGCCACGAATTTCGCCACCGCGATGGCCAGATTCGCGACCAACGCCGCGATGATCGCCTTGGTACCGCCACCCGCGCTCACAGAACACTCCTCAAGAAGCCAAGAAGCCGACCAAGGAGATCCTATTGGCCAATTCTGGCCTTCAGTTCGGCAATGGCCGAGACCGGGGCCGGATCGACGCCGTAGCCGAGGGAAAGATAGACGCTCGCGTAGTCGCCCAGGCCGACGACGGTGGCCAGGCGCTCCAGCGGATGGCCGGCCTCGGCGGCGATCTCGGAGACCGGGACGCCCCGGTCCTGCGCCAGCCGCACCGCCGCCTGGCGGGCCTTGGCCACCTGGGGGTGCTCCTCCGAGTCGCGCAGCACCAGCAGGCGCAGCGACCTTCCCGGGCTGTCGGCGAAGATGTCACGCTCGGCGAGGGGGCCGTCCAGGGCGGCCAGCTGGTTGTGCCCGGCCTCCGGGATCTCCCCCCAGAGCGCCGGATACCGGGCGTTCTCGTTGAGCTGCGTGGCCAGCCGGTACGCGGCGACCGCCATCAGCCGCGACGACCCCCACACCATCGGCACGCTCTCGGCCAGCTCCTCGGCGAGCGTCTTGCCCGGGTTGATGAACGACTCGCTGGACGGGCGGCACCGGTGCGCCACGTCCTCCAGGCGCTTGGCCGCCGACTCGAACAGGTCCGCGCCCGCCTCGACCAGGCCGAGCGAGGCGGCGGCGGCGACCAGCGGCACCACCAGCGCCCACAGCGCCGCCCTGGGCTGCCCGGCCACGGTCACCGGCACGAACGGCGCGTTCCGCTGGGTGGCCAGCGCCTGCAGCGGCGAGCCCGTGCCGCCCACCACCAGCAGCCGGCAGCCGCGCCGGGCGGCCTCGGCGGCCAGCGCCAGGGTCTCCTGGGTGTCGCCGGTGCTGGACACGGCCATCACCAGGTCGGCGGCGCCCACCCAGCCGGGCAGCCGGTGCCCGCGCACGGTCGTGACCGGCACCGGGCAGCCGTACCCGCAGACCGCCTCCAGGACGTCCCCGGCCACGCCGGAGGCGCCCATGCCGGCCACCACGATCGCGCGTGGCCGTCCCTCGGACGCGATGGCGTCCACGGAGGCCTCGACGGCGGCGCGGTGCGCGGTGCGGATCTGGGCGGCCGAGGAGGCGACCGAGACCAGCATGCCCGAGGGATCCCCTTCGGCCAGGTACGCCTGGTCGTCGAGCTTCTCAGGCTCCCAGTTCATGCCTTCCGGGCCTCGTCCACGAGGAGCACCGGGATGTCGTCCCGCACCGGGTAGACCAGCCCGCAGGACTCGGACGTGCACGCCAGCTCGTCGCTGTCGGCGGACACCCGCAGCGGGGACTTGCACGAGGGGCAGGCCAGGATGTCCAGCAGCCAGTCGTCGATCTTCAAATCCCTTGTACCTCTCTCAGAACCTCGTCGCGCACCGCAGCCATCGTCGCCGCGTCGGCGCCCTCGGCGTTCAGCCGGAGCAGCGGCTCGGTGTTGGACGCGCGCAAGTTGAACCACCAGTCGGTGCCGGTCACGGTCAGGCCGTCCAGCTCGTCGAACGTAACACCGTCCCGGGCCGCGAAGACCGCGCGGACCTGCGCGATCGCGGCGGCCTGGTCCGGGACGGTGCTGTTGATCTCGCCGGAGGCCGCATACCGGGCGTAACCGGCGAGCACCTCCGACAGCGGGCGCTCCTGCTCGCCGAGCGCGGCCAGCACGTGCAGCGCGGCCAGCAGGCCCGAGTCGGCGAACCAGAAGTCCCGGAAGTAGTAGTGCGCCGAGTGCTCGCCGCCGAAGACCGCGCCGGTCCTGGCCATCTCGGCCTTGATGTAGGAGTGCCCGACCCGGGTGCGGACCGGCCGGCCGCCGTGCTCGCGGACGATCTCCGGCACCCCGGTGGAGGTGATCAGGTTGTGGATGATCGTCGAGCCGGGGTGCTTGGCCAGCTCCCGCACGGCCACCAGCGCGGTGATCGTGGACGGCGAGACCGACGCGCCGTGCTCGTCGACGACCCAGCAGCGGTCGGCGTCCCCGTCGAAGGCCAGCCCGATGTCGGCGCCGTGGTCGAGCACGGCCCGCTGCAGGTCGCGGAGGTTCTCCGGCTCCAGCGGGTTGGCGTCGTGGTTGGGGAAGTCGCCGTCCAGTTCGAAGTAGAGCGGGACGAGCGTGACCGGCAGGCCCGCGAACACCTCGGGGACGGTCAGCCCGCCCATGCCGTTGCCCGCGTCCGCGACCACCTTCAGCGGCCGGATGCCGGACAGGTCCACCAGGCCGCGCAGGTGGTCGGCGTACCCGGCCAGCAGGTTCTTCTCGGTGACGGCCCCGGACGGCCGGCCCAGCGGGGAGCCGAGCAGTTCCGCGGCCCGGTCCCTGATCTCGGTCAGGCCGGTCTCCGCGCCGATCGGCACCGCGCCCGCGCGGCACATCTTCATGCCGTTGTAGCGAGCCGGGTTGTGGCTGGCGGTGAACATCACGCCGGGCAGGTCCAGGCTGCCGCTGGCGTAGTAGAGCAGGTCGGTGGAGCCGAGCCCGGCGTTGATCACGTCCGCGCCCCGGGTGGTCGCGCCGCGCGCGAAGGCGGCGGCCAGCGGCCCTGAGGACTCCCGCATGTCGTGGGCCATCACCAGCGAGACGGCCCCGGTGACCTCCACGAAGGCGGCCCCCACGGCTTCGGCGATCTCCTCGTCCAGTTCGCCGGGAACCACGCCGCGCACATCGTACGCCTTGAAGATCGTGGCGAGGTCGCCCACTCCAGCCCCTAAGAAGTTCGCGAATACTACGGTTCGAGCCTATCGGGCCTGAACGGTCAGCGTTCGCGGTTGGGCTGGGCCGACTTGAGCACCCGCAGATGGCCTCGGCGGCCCACCTCGACCGCCTGCCCGGTCGGCTCTCCGGCCGAAGGGGCCGGTCGCGCCGCCTCGCGCACGGCGTTGGCCAGCGCCTCCAGGTCGTCACCGCTCGGGGCGCCCGGCTCGTACGGCAGGCGCACCACCTCCCACCCTCGGGGCGCGGTGAGCCGCTCGGCGTGTTCCGCGCACAGGTCATAGCAGTGCGGCTCGACGTACGTCGCCAGCGGGCCCAGAACTGCGGTCGAGTCGGCGTACACGTACGTGAGTGTGAAGACGGCAGGCTGCCTGCAGGCGGTACGGGAACAGCTGCGGACGGGGCTCACGGAGGGACCGTATCCGGTCCGCGTGCACATTGCCACCACCCGGCCCCTCTTAACGAGCGTGTCGCCACAATCCGGACACTCACCTGGGGGTTCCGCGCCTCCCATAAGCTGGCCGGATGAGTCCTCGACGACGCGACCGCCACGGCCGGGGCATGCGCGGCCCGCTGGCGCCCTCGCACGTGCCGATCGCCAAGTCACGCGGCGAGCGCTTCGACGACCTGGTGCTGGACGCGGTGGACCGGCTGCGGGTGCGCTGGTCCAAGGAGCTGGCCTCGGTGGAGTTCGCCGTGGAGGAGGTGCCCCAGGCGAGCGAGCTGATCGACGGACCGGGCCGGCTGGCCTCGGAGCCGATCCCGTTCGGGCGCGCGGAGCCGGCGGCGGGCGGCGAGCCGGCCATGGTCGTGGTCTACCGGCGGCCGATGGAGGCCCGCGCGCGGGACCGCGAGCAGCTGGCCGGTCTGGTGCACAGCGTGGTCGTGGAGCAGGTGGCCAGCCTGCTCGGGCTCACCCCCGAGGCCGTGGACCCGGGCTACGACGAGAACTGACGAGAACCGACGAGAACTGATCAGGGCAGCACGGTCCTGGGCGAGTCCACCGTGGGCGGCACCAGCGCCCAGGTCCTGGCCATCTGCAGCGGCTGGGCGGTGACCAGCTGGCCGGAGGAGGTCTTCTCCTCGATCACGCGGCCGCCGTACACGGGACCGGAGCCGGGGCGCGGGGTGACCACCACGCTGAAGCCCTTCGGGTCGCCGGTCAGCTTGATCTCGCGGGTACGGCCGGCCGGGATCTCGACCTCCGACGGCGCCGGGAGCGCGCCCGACTTGGGCAGCAGCTGGACCTGGACGGCCGCGGCCCCGAAGGGCGCCGACAGCACCAGGCGGGAGGTCTGGTTCTTGCCCGCCCTGCCGTCCGCGACGACGCTGCCGAGGTCCAGGGAGGGCGCCCCGGCGAGGAACGCGACGTCCTGCAGGGTGCCGGTGCCGGTGAGCTCCAGCCCGGCCACGATCGGCACGGGCGAGGTGAGCACGAGCGCGGCCGGCTGGCCGCCGATGCCCGTGGACAGGTCCATGGTGGTGGTGGAGCCCGCCGGGACGCTGATCTCCTCGCGGTTCTTCAGCGCGTACGAGCCGTCCTTGAGGACGGCCTTGACCTGGACCACGGTGTCCTGCTCGCCGGGCACGGTGAGGTAGAGCCTGCGCTGGCCGGCGCTGCCGGGCACGCCCGGCACGACCACCGTGGTCGCCGGCTCACCCGCCTGGGGCAGCCAGTCGGCGCCCTTGCCGCGGCCCAGCACGGCCTCCACGGCGGCGGTCACCCGCCCCCTGCTGGTGATCACGTGCAGGCCCATGACGAGCGGCGAGGTGGTGACGTCGCGGAGTTTCACGGTGCGGTGCTGGCCGGGTTTGAGGACCATGCCGGTGGAGCGCTCGGCCACGACCAGGCCCTCGCCCGCGTACACCTCGAAGGAGACGTCGGCGGGGGCGGCCTCCACGTTGGACAGGTGCAGGGTGAGGTCGGCGGAGGCGGGCCCCGGGCCGACGAACCAGGCGCTGGCGCCCGGTTCGACGCAGCGCACGCCGGACAGGCCGCGCCCGTCGCCGTCGAGGGTCCTGCTGATCCTGGCGGCCTCCAGGCCGGCGGCCATCGCGCCGGTGGCGACCACCCGGATCGGGTCGGCGTCCTTGCCGGCGGTCTTCTGCCAGAGTTTGCCCGCCTCGGAGAGGGTGGCGGGCTTGTCGCCGTCCAGCACCTGGGCCTGGCCGGAGCCGCGCGGGCCCGGCGGGGTGACCGCGCTCACGGTGGCGCCGCCGGGGTCGGGGCAGACGGCGGAGACGGACTCGATGGCGGCCTTGACCGGCTGGGCCGTGGCGGGCTTGACGGGGGCGGGGCGGCTGACGAACGCGCCGCCGTACACGGCGCCGAGCGCGATCAGGACCAGGGCGAGCAGGCCGAAACGGTTCTCGATCAGGCGTCTCACACCAGCACCCGCTCTCCGGCGACCTGTTCCTCCAGCTGGACCTCCGGCTCGGGCTGGCGCGCGCCGGGGGCGGCCAGGATGAGCACCAGGACCACCAGCGCGCCCTGCGCCCACAGCCAGCCGCGTTCGAAGGCGTCCAGCGGCGGGGGCGGCGCGGGCGGCGCCACCGGGATGACCATCCGCCAGAGCCCGGCCGTCTTGGACAGGCTGAGCCGGGTCAGGGCGGGCTCGGAGTCGAGCGAACGCTGGAGCGCCGGGTCGACGGGCGCGGGCACCGTCACGAACGTGACGCCCCGCGCGGCGAGCTCCTGCGCGTCCTTGCCGCCGCGGCCCGAGGCCAGCCCGGCCACGGCGGCCGTGACGGCCGGGTCGGTGACCGCGCCGTCGGACTCGCCGACCAGCGGGCTGCGCCCGTGCAGCACCGTGTACGCCAGCGCCCCGCCGGACGGCCGGAGCACCAGCGTGCCCTCGCCCGCGGTGGACTTGGCGGCGGCCAGGGCCGGCAGCGGGTCCCGGACGTTCCAGCTCAGCGGGCCGCCCGCGCCCGTACGGATCCACAGCCCGGCGGCGGCCAGCGGGGTGGCGAAGGCCACCACGGAGACCAGGAGGGCGGCGAACCTCCGCCAGCCGCCCGCGGCCCGGAACTCGGCCACCCGGTGCGCGGCCAGCGCGGTGGACACCAGCAGGCCGGTGGCCGCGAACGCCAGCGGCACGCCCGGCCAGACGGACAGGCGGCTGACCACGGTGGCCACCAGCACGCCGGAGATCGCGACACCCCAGCCGACGGCGACGATCAGCTGGTGGCGGCGGAGCAGCAGCGCGCCCAGGGCGACGGCGAGCAGCCCGGCCGTGGTCCACAGGGGCGGCGCGCCCGGACCGCCCGGGTTGAGGGTGAGCAGGGCCTCCGCGGGCAGGCGGGGGTCGGCGGGCAGCGGCAGCCCGGCCTCGCGCAGCACCCGGGCCGGGTCCGCGGCGAAGCCGGCCAGCCACGGGAACAGGAGCAGGATGGGGACGGCCAGGCTGATCGCCAGCGAGACGCCGACGCCGCGCCGTACGCCGCCGAAGGACAGGGCCGCCAGGGCCCCCAGGACGAACACGAAGCCGTACAGGAGGGGGACGAAGGCAGTGCCCACGGTCAGGAGCAGGCCGAGCCCCCAGGCGGCTCTGCGGGCCGGGCGGCCGCCGTCGGCGAGGACCCGGGTGGCCAGCGACGCGTACACGGGCAGCAGCACGATCACGACCGCCGACCCGAGCCGCCCTGCGGCGACCACGCCCGTGGCCACCGGCAGCAGCGCGTACGAGGCGGCCAGCCACACCCGTCCGGGCGCGTACGGGATGAGCCGCCGCGTCGCCGCGTAGGCCGAGAAGCCCGCCAGCGGCACGCAGCCGAGCAGCAGCACCGCGACCGCCAGCCAGATCTTCCCGAAGAAGATCGTGGACAGCGCGGCGAGCACGGCCACGTAGGGAGCCTGGTTCCCCGTCAGGTAGAGATCCCACAGGTCGGACGCGCCGCCCGCGACCGGGACCAGCGCTCCGCCGCCGAGCAGGCCGCCGGTGGGCAGCCGCCAGAACGCGGCCACGGTGACGGCGGTCAGCAGCAGGACGAGCAGCACGCCCGGGTTGCCGAACACCCGGCGCAGCAGACTGCCGTCGTCGTTGAGCAGCTCGTCGCCCTCCTCCTCCGGGGAGGAGGCGACGGCGTGGTGGCGGCCCGCGGAGTCCATCGGGCCCGCCCCGGCCAGCTGGCCGCGGACCATGTCGGCGATGCGGCGCAGCGCGGCGATGGGCGGGGTGAACAGGGGTTTGACGAGCTGGTAGCCCTGCTTGCGGTTGCGCCTGCGGGCTTTGCGGGCCCGGCGCAGCTTGCCGGGGTGGGCGAGCACCGAGCCGAGGGCGACGATCTCGTCCAGGGCGTGCGCGGGCTGCTTGGCCACCAGGAACAGGAAGGTTCTGATCATGGACCCGAAGGTGTTCCTGAGCATCGACCAGAGCATCGCCGGGAACGGCAGGTTGATCATGATCACGAACAGCGCGTAGCGGCGGGCCAGGCGGCGCGGGTGGTCGTCGCTGGCCGCGATCCGGCGCCGGCGGCGGCTGGAGGCCTCCGCGTGGTACGCCATGGCCTCGGTCACGTTCAGCACGCGGTAGCCGGCCGCGCGGGCCCGCCAGCAGAAGTCGAGGTCGTCGCGGAAGAGCGGCAGCTTCGGGTCCAGGCCGGACAGCTCGTCCCAGACGTCGCGGCGGATGAGCATGCCGGCGGTGGACACCGACAGCACGTCGCGGATGCCGCCGGTCTCGTGGTCGTGCTGGCCCTGGTCGTACTCGCGCGGCTCCAGGCCGGTCTCGCGGCGGCCGGACCTGGCCACGGTGACGCCGATCTCCAGCAGGAGTTTGCGGTCCAGCCAATCGCGGAGTTTCGGCCCCAGGATGACGGCCTTGTCGTCCTGGCCCGCCGCCCAGAGCAGCGCCTCCAGGGCGCGCGGGTCGGGGGCGCAGTCGTCGTGCAGGAGCCAGATCCACTCGGTCCCGTGCGGGGCCGGGGGCAGGCGGCGCATCACGTCGTGCACGGCTTCGGCGAAGCCGGTCGAGCGGGGCATGCTCACCACGGCGGCGGGGCCGAAGGCCTGGGTCAGGAGCTTGGCGCTGTCGTCTCGGCTGCCGTTGTCGACGCCGACCACGCGGTCGAGCCGATAGGTCTGGCCGAGGACCGCCGAGAGGGTCTCGCCGAGCCAGCGTGCGCCGTCATGGGCGACGACGATGGCGGTGACCGAATGCACCGGGGTTTGCACGGGGGTCTTGTCCTGGAGATTTGTCGTGAAGCCTGGGCTGTCGTGAGGTTTGTTGCGCTTTGCCGGGCCCACCCTACGACAACCCTCGAACGCCCCGAGGCCGAAACCCCGACCGGGAAAACGGCGGGGGCCACGATCGTGGCCCCCGCGCGCGTCCTGCTACATCTGATCAAACGGCCTGGCGCTTGATCCGCCGTCGCTCCCGCTCCGACAACCCGCCCCAGATACCGAATCGCTCGTCGTGTTCCAATGCGTATTCAAGGCACTCCGCGCGCACTTCACACGCCCGGCACACCTTCTTAGCCTCTCGGGTGGAGCCGCCCTTTTCTGGAAAGAACGCCTCCGGATCGGTCTGAGCGCACAGCGCACGCTCCTGCCAACCCAGATCTTCACCGTCGAGCGCCTGTGCCATGACCGGTTCGGTCACTGCACACCTCCCTGTCGCCCGCCCGTCACCAACAGCAAATGGTGCCCCCCTATGGACGCCGTCCTCATACCCACCTTGAGGAAGGCGTAACAACACAGCTGTAATTACACGCGTGTCTCAGGTGTGGCGTCAAGCGGCATACCGATACCCGGGGAAAGACATGCTTGCCCCGGTATCTGGCGGTCTCGATCAGTGGTCTCGGCGGTCGGAACCGTACCAATGCGGGGTGCCGTCGGCTCCCTGAGCTGCTTGTTCTCTACTCGGACCTTCCTCGGGCTTTGCCTGCTGGCGCTCCGGCTTGTAGATCGCCGTGGGGTCCAGGAGCTCGTCGCCGCGCAGCGGGCCGGAGAGCGGATCACCCTGGTAACGGGGGCTGCTGAGCGGATCGCCCGCGTAACGGCTGAGTTCGGGGCTGGTGAGCGGATCGCCCTGGAACCGGTCCTGCTGCTGGTACGGCTCCCGCGACTGCGGATGCCCGAGCGGGTTGTCGTACGCCGGCGTCGGCGCGGGCTGCGCGACCGGCTGAACGGGCTGAACCGGCGGGAGAGGCTGAACCGGCTGCGGCGCGGCCTGCTGGACCGGGGGCGGCTGCGGCGCGGTCGGCGCCTGCTGGTAGGCCTGGGCCTGCTGGTACGCCTGGGCGAGCTGCTGCTCCCGCAGATCACCCTCGTAGGACGGCTCGTACGCCTGCTGCGCGAACTGCGACCCCGAATACCCCGAGAACGGCGACCCGCCCCCGTAGTTGCTCTGGTTGGCCGGGTACGCCGGCTCCTGGTAGACGGGCTCCTGATAAGCCGGTTCCTGGTACGCGGGCTCCTGATAGGCAGGTTCCTGATAAGCCGGTTCCTGGTACGCCGGTTCGTTGTAGACGGGCTCGTTGTACACCGGCTCGCTGTAGCTGACCGGCGGGAACGAGGGCGAGTCCCCCGCGTACCCGTGCTGGTCGAAGACCGGTCCCTGCGGGGGCTGCTGCTGCGGGAACTGCTGCGGCGCCGCGGCGTACGCCGGCGGCTGGTACGACTCCCCGAACCCGTTGGCGGCGGGCTGCTCCGGCGATTGAACGAATCCGTGCTGCGCCGCGTATCCCTGATCGTAAACCGGGGCCGCATACGCGTCCTGGCCGCGGTCGGCGGGGCGGTCCGCCGATCCGTACGGCAGGGCGGGCTGTGCGGGCTGCTGGCGCGGCACGGCGGTCGTCGCTGAGGAGACGGAGGAATCCTGTACGGGACCATGGGGAACGGGAGCACCAGCGGGCTCCGGGGACGGGTACGAGCCGTAGCCCTGGAATCCGTCGTTCTGGTAGCCGCCGAAGAACGGCTCTTCGTTCCCCGTCCTGGTCGCGGCCTGCTTGGGGGCCGCGGGGGCGACCGTGCTCAGCGCGTACACGCCCGCGACGGCCATCAGCGCGAGCTGGGGCAGCCAGACGAGCAGGATGAGGAGCTTGGTGCCGAAGCCCAGGGAGCCGAACAGCATCACCAGGGCGCTGAGCAGGCCGAGGATCACGGCGACCGCGAGGGAGCCCGCCGCGATCAGGCCGATCACGCGGCTCTTGGGGGTCGGCGCGCCGAACCGGGTGGTCACCACGACCGCGCCCACGGCCAGCGCGGCCCGGGAGACCGCGGTCAGCGTGCCCAGCAGGACTCCGGCGAAGATTCCGGACCCCCCTAAGCCGTCGGTCACGAATGACACCACGTCGGCGAACACGCCCGTGCACACCACCGCGAGCATGATCCAAGCGGCGGGCTCCCGTAGCCTCGCCGGTTCAACCTTGATCACAGTGACCCCCTGAGAGCGAACGGCATGCAAAGGGCATACCACGACGAGTTTCGCACATGCCTGACTTTGCCGTCGGCTGACCCACCAACCTCGTGTATCCCCCGAGTGTCCTGAATCTCGCAAATCGCCTCATATCGCCGCAGGTCACAGCCTTGCGGTGGTGATTCACGGCAGGCGTCGCGAGGTCGTGCGCACGGGCGGTGCGAGGATGGGCGTCATGCGCATCGTGTCCCTCGCGGGAGGCATCGGCGGGGCCCGATTCCTCCGCGGCCTGCGGGCCGCAGCCCCGGCCGCCGACATCACCGTCATCGGCAACACCGGCGATGACATCACCCTCTTCGGCCTGCGGGTCTGCCCCGACCTCGACACGGTCATGTACACGCTGGGCGGCGGCATCAACGAGGAGCAGGGCTGGGGCCGCACCGCCGAGACCTTCACCGTCAAGGACGAACTGGCCGCCTACGGCATGGAGCCGCAGTGGTTCGGGCTCGGCGACCGCGACTTCGCCACCCACATCATCCGGACCCAGATGCTGGCGGCCGGATACCCGCTCTCCCAGGTCACCGAGGCGCTCTGCGCCCGCTGGCAGCCCGGCGTACGGCTGCTGCCGATGTCCGACGACCGCACCGAGACCCACGTCGTGATCACCGACGAGGGCGGCCGCCGCGCCGTGCACTTCCAGGAGTGGTGGGTCAGGCTCAGGGCCTCCGTCCCCGCCGAGGAGATCGCCCTGGTGGGCGCGGCCGACGCCAAGCCGGCCCCCGGCGTGCTGGACGCCATCGAGGCCGCCGACTTCGTCGTCCTGCCGCCGTCCAACCCCGTGGTCAGCATCGGGACGATCCTCCAGATCCCCGGCATCCGCGCCGCCCTGGAGAGCAAGACCGTGGTGGGAGTCTCCCCGATCATCGGCGGCGCGCCCGTACGCGGCATGGCCGACGCCTGCCTCACCGCCATCGGCCGCGAGACCACCGCCCAGGCCGTCCTCGACCTGTACGGCGCGCCGCTCCTGGACGGCTGGCTGGTCGCCGAGGAGGACGCCGCCACCGCCCACCCGGGTGTGACGGTGGAAGCCCGTCCCCTGCTGATGAGCACGCCGGAGGCCACCGAGGCCCTGGCCGCCGCCGCCCTCACCCTCGCCCGCACGCTCGCCGACCGCTGAAGGGGGAACCATGATCCAGATCGAGGGTGTGGCAGGGCTGGCGGAGGTCGTCCCCGGCGACGACATCGCCGAACTGGTGGCCGGGTCCGGGATGAAGGTCGCGGACGGCGACATCCTGGTGGTCACCTCGAAGATCGTGAGCAAGGCCGAGGGGCGGATCCAGCGGGGGGACAGCCGCGCGGAGGCCATCGCGGCGGAGACCGAGCGGGTGGTGGCGCGGCGCGGGGACCTGGTGATCGCGCAGACCCGGCACGGGTTCGTGATGGCCGCGGCCGGCGTGGACGCCTCCAACACGGCCGCCGGCACGATCCTGCTCCTGCCGGAGGACGCCGACGCCTCGGCCCGGCGCATCCGGGCCGGCATCCGCGAGCGTCTCGGCTGCGACGTCGGCGTGATCGTCTCCGACACGTTCGGCCGCCCGTGGCGGCACGGCCTCACCGACCTGGCCATCGGCGCGGCGGGCGTGCGCCCCCTTGAGGACTTCCGCGGGCTCACCGACCCGTACGGCAACCCGCTCAGCGCCACCGTCACCGCTCTCGTCGACGAGATCGCCGCCGCCGCGGAACTGGCCAAGGGCAAGCTCGCCGGGGTGCCGATCGCGCTGGTCCGCGGCCTCCCGCACCTGGTCACCGAGGAGGACGGCCCCGGTGTCACCGCCCTGGTCCGCCCCGCCGACGAGGACCTGTTCCGGCACGGTTCCGCCGACGTGGTCTACGCCCGCCGCACCATCCGGGAGTTCTCCCCCGTCCCGGTGGACCCGGCCGCCGTGCGCCGCGCCGTCGCGGCCGCCATCTCGGCTCCCGCGCCCCACCACACCACGCCGTGGCGGTTCGTCCTCCTCGAAGACCCCGCCACCCGCGTCGCCCTGCTGGACGCCATGCGCGACGCCTGGATCGCCGACCTGCGCGCCGACGGTTTCTCCGAGTCCTCCATCGCCAAGCGGATCCGCCGCGGCGACGTCCTGCGCAACGCTCCCTACCTGGCGGTGCCCTGCCTGGTCATGGAGGGCTCCCACACCTACCCGGACGCCCGCAGGAACGCCGCGGAACGCGAGATGTTCATCGTCGCCACCGGCGCCGGCGTCGAGAACTTCCTCATCCAGCTGGCCGTCGAGGGCCTCGGCTCCGCCTGGGTCTCCTCCACCATGTTCTGCCGCCCCACCGTCCGCGAAATCCTCAACCTCCCCGACACCTGGGACCCCATGGGCACCGTCGCCATCGGCCACCCCTCCGCCCCACCCCGCGACCGCCCCCCACGCAACCCCTCCGATTTCATCCTCGTCCGCTGAGACCGGTCAGATGACCGGGAGGACTCGGCGGACGGAGCCGGTGACGCCGTCGCTGTTTCTGGCGGCGGCCTGTCGTTCGGGCGAGGGCGTGCCGTAGGAGGTGGTGCGCTGGCGGAGGGGGCGGCCGGTGGGGGTGACCATGGCGGCGAGGTCGGTGATGGTCTTGTAGGAGCCGTTCTCGGAGCCGGCCATGCGGCTGATGGTCTCCTCCATCAGGGTGCCGCCGAGGTCGTTGACGCCCGCCGCGAGGACGGAACGGCAGAGGTCGTCGCGGAGTTTCACCCAGGAGCACTGGATGTTGCGGATGCTGCCGTGCAGCAGGATGCGGGCCAGCGCGTGCACGGCCAGGTTCTCCCGGGCGGTGGGCCCGGGGCGGGCGATCCCGGCCAGGTAGATGGGCGCGCTGTGGTGCACGAACGGCAGCAGGACGAACTCGGAGAAACCGCCGGTCTCCTGCTGGATCTGACGGATCAGCCGGATGTGGCGCACCCAGTGGGCGTGGGTGTCGACGTGTCCGTACATCATCGTCGAGGTGGTCGGGATACCCACACGGTGGGCGGTGGTGACGACGTCGATCCACTCGCGGGTCGGGAGCTTGCCCTTGGTGAGCACCCAGCGCACGTCGTCGTCGAGGATCTCGGCGGCCGTCCCCGGCAGGGAGTCGACCCCCGCCTCGCGCGCCGCGTGCAACCAGTCCTCGATGGACAGATTCGTACGACTCGCCCCGTTGATCACCTCCATCGGCGAGTACGCGTGCACGTGGATGTCCGGCACCCGCTCCTTGACCGCCCGCGCGATGTCGAAGTACGCCGTCCCCGGCAGATCCGGATGGATGCCCCCCTGCATGCACACCTCGGTCGCCCCCGCCGCCCACGCTTCGGCGGCCCGATCCGCGACCTGGTCCAGGCTGAGCGTGTACGCGTCGGCATCCGTACGCCGCTGGGCGAACGCGCAGAACCGGCACCCCGTGTAGCAGACGTTGGTGAAGTTGATGTTCCGGTTCACAACATAGGTGACGTCGTCCCCCACCGCCTCCCGGCGCAGCCCGTCCGCGATCCGAGCCAGCTCGGCCAGCCCCTCGTCGTCGGCCCCGGCCCCGTTCTGGTCGCCCGCCAGCCCGAGCAGGGCCAGCGCCTGCGCCTCCGTGAGCGCGGCGGGCTCCTTCTCGGCCTGCCGCAACGCCTCCCGTACGTCACCGCTCACCGGCGCCCCACCGGCCGGCAACCGCTCCCTGAGCGCGTCCCAATCCCCGTACACGTGATCGAAGTCATCCCTCCGATCACCGCTCCGGCCTTCCGAGTCCACCGCCGTGTGCAGATCCGTACGCCCGATCGCCGTGAACCCGCCGTCCGGCTCCTGCCAGGGACGCCCGGCCAGTTCCGCGCCCTCCCGGGCCAGCCCGGTCTCCGGATCGGCGAGCGCGGCCACGTGCTCCCGCAGCCGGGGGTCCAGCCACGGCTCCCCCGCCATCACATATTCCGGATATATCGTCAGACGCTCCCGAAGCGTGAACCCGGCGTCAGCCGTACGGGCGGCGAGGTCGTCGATCTGCGGCCACGGGCGTTCAGGGTTGACGTGGTCGGGCGTGAGCGGGGAGACGCCGCCCCAGTCGTCGATCCCGGCGCGGAGCATCAGCGCGTACTCGTCGCCGATCAGGTTGGGCGGGGCCTGCACCCGCATGCGGGGGCCGAGGACCAGCCGGGTCACGGCGATCGTGGCGGCCAGCTCGTGCAGGTCGGCGTCGGGCAGACCGCGCATCGCCGTGTCCGGCTTGGCGCGGAAGTTCTGCACGATGACTTCCTGGATGCCGCTGTACTCGCGCGCGACCCGGCGGATCGCGAAGATCGATTCCGCCCGGTCCCGGATGGTCTCGCCGATGCCGATCAGAATGCCCGTCGTGAAGGGCACGTTGCTCCGGCCGGCGTCCTCCAGCACGCGTACACGCACCGCCGGGTCCTTGTCGGGCGAGCCGTAGTGGGCCGCGCCCTTCGTCCGGAAGAGCGCCTCGGAGGTGGTCTCCAGCATCATGCCCATGGAGGGCGCCACCGGCTTGAGGCGCTGCAGGTCGCGCCAGGTGAGCACGCCGGGGTTGAGGTGCGGCAGCAGCCCGGTCTCCTCCAGCACGCGGATGGCCATCGCCCGCACATACGACAGCGTGTCGTCGTACCCGTGCGCGTTCAGCCACTCCCGCGCCTGCGACCAGCGATCCTCCGGCCGGTCCCCAAGCGTGAACAACGCCTCCTTGCAGCCCATGGCCGCGCCCTGCCGGGCGATCTCCAGCACCTCGTCCGGGCTGAGGAACGCGCTCTCCAGCCGGTGCGGCGCGGTCGCGAACGTGCAGTAACCACACCGATCCCGGCACAACCGCGTCAGCGGAATGAAAACCTTCCTGCTGTACGTGACGACCCCCGGCCGCCCCGCGGCCGCCAGCCCGGCGTCCCGCACCCGCCCGGCGTGCGCGAGCAACGTCTCAAGATCGTCCCCTCGGGCCGACAGCAACACCGCGGCCTCGGCCACGTCGAGCGTCTTCCCGTCCCGCGCCCGCGCCAGCGCCCGCCGCATCGCGTTCCCGCCGGGAGCATTGGTCTGGTCCCCTGCCACGTCTGCCACGTCGGGCTGTTCTGACGTCATACGCCGCACACTACGACTCCGGCTCATGTCCCCGAGCATTCAGGGTGCGCTAAAAGGATCGGTAATCCCGCGCCGCCATCCGCGGGCCGCGCGCGGGCGGGCGGATCCCGCTCAGCTCGATCAGCCGCACCACCCGGTGCCGATGCCCGGCGAAAGGTTCGAGCAGGTCGAGCATTCCCGCGTCGTCGGTCTTCTCGCCCGTGAACGCGTACCCCACCAGACCCGGGATGTGATAGTCGCCGACGCTCGGCGCGTCCGGGTCGCCGTGGGCGCGTTGCCGCACCTCAGCCGAGGTCCAGACGCCGATCCCCGGCAGCGCCCGCAGCATCCGGTCGGCCGCCGCGCTCGACCCGCCCTCCAGCTTCGCCGCGTGCCGCGCCGCGTTGATGATCGTCCTGGCCCGTACGGCTTCCGCCCCCGCCCGGTGCCAGTCCCACGACGGCACCCGCCGCCACACCTCCGGCGACGGCATCACCGTCAACCCCTCCGGTACAGGACCGGGCGCCGGATCCCCATATTTCCGGACAAGCCAGCGCCAGGCCTGCCAGGCCTCCCGCCCGACCACCTTCTGCTCCAGCACCGCCGGGACGAGTGCCTCGAAGACCCGTCCCGTCCTGCCGATCCGCAACCCCGGATGCCGGACGGCCAACTCCCCCACGAACGCCGCCCGAGCCCGCACCGACGCGTCCGGGGAGCTCTCGGCCTCCCGGATCATCTCCGCGAACCCGAGGCCGTCGTCGTGCGCCCCCAGCAACTCGGGCACGGTCTCCAGCAGCCACTCCGCCCCTGGCCCCCAGGCGGTCGCGTGCACCTCTCCCGCGCGCCGCACGATCCGCAGCGTCCCCACACCGTGCGGGGTCCGGCAGGCCCGCCAGGTGGCCCCGTCCGGCGTACGACGCCAAGAGGGATCGCCGCCGCCGTGCGGATGCGGCGACAGCGTCAGTCCCAGGTCAAGCGCCCCCACGGGCCGCCAGACCCGCTCGAAGAAGGACGATCCGGCCACACTCGATTGAAGCACTCAGGCGTCGCCCGTGAAGCGGATGGCCGATTCGGGCAGCGTGACGCCGGGCCAGATCCTCGCCCCCGAGGTCAGCTCGTTGTTGGGCCCGATGACGGCGGTGTCGCCGATGACGGCGTCCCGCAGGATCGTGCCGCCCGCGATGGTCGCGTGCCGGCCGACCACCGAGTTCACGACGGTGACCCCGGGCGCGATGGTGGCGTCGTCGGCGATCACGCTGCCGCGCACGAGCGCGCCGGACCCGACGATGGCGCGCGCGCCCACCACGGTGCCTCCGGTGACCTTGGCCTCCGGGGAGACGACGGCGTCGGGAAGCAGCAGGGACTCACCGGGCGGCCCCGGCAGGGCGGGCGACTGGAGCGCGCCGAGGACCAGGTCGCAGGAGCCCTGGACGAAGGCCGCGGGCGTGCCCACGTCCAGCCAGTAGGAGGAGTCCGCGTACCCCAGCACCCGGCCGCCGGACTCGATGAGGGTCGGGAAGGTCTCCCGCTCGACCGAGACGACCTGGCCGTCGGGGATCTGGTCGATGACCGAGCGGCGGAACACGTAGCAGCCGGCGTTGATGCGGTTGGTGACCGGGTTCGGGGTCTTCTCCAGGAAGGCCAGCACCCGCCCGTCCTCGTCGATGGGCACGCACCCGAACCGGGAGGCGTCCTCCACCTCGGTCAGGTGCAGGGTCAGGGCCGCGTCGCCGGACAGGTGCTGCCGCACCTGGGCGCCGATGTCGTGGCCGGACAGGATGTCGCCGTTGAGCACCAGCACCGGCGCGTCCGGCGGGCAGGTCAGCGCGCGCGCCGCGTTCCTGATCGCGCCCCCGGTGCCGAGCGGGGTGTCCTCCGTGACGTACTCGATCTCCAGGTCGAAGGCGGAGCCGTCACCGAACGCGTCCGCGAACATGGCCGCCTTGTACGACGTGGCGAACACGATCCGCCGCACCCCGAAAGCCCGGGCCCGGGCCAGTTGGTGGGCGAGGAACGGCACACCCGCCGTCGGCAGCAGCGGCTTCGGCGTGAACAGCGTCAGCGGTCGAAGCCGGGTGCCCTGCCCGCCCACCAGAAGGATCGCCTCAAGAGCCGCGGGCAAAGAACTGTCCGTCACACGGGTGAGGTTAGCCCAACCCTCCGTCGATCGCGGGCGGCGACACAGAGCGTTAACGCTCTAAGGCAACACCTGCGTCAACGCTCCAGGGCCCGCTGGTACGTCGTCAGGTGCGCCTCCGCGGAAGCCGCCCAGGTGAACTCGCGCGACCTCGCCGCTCCGGCCTCGCCCAAAGCCGCCCTCCGGTCCTTGGAGTCGAGCAGGGCGCGCAGCGCGGTCCCGATGCTGGCGGCGTCCGGCTCGGTGTAGGCCACCGCGTCACCGCCCACCTCGGGCAGCGACGTCCGCCGCGTGGTGAGCACGGCCGCGCCGCAGGCCATCGCCTCCAGCACCGGCATGCCGAACCCCTCCACCAGCGAGGGGAAGGCCGCCACCAGCGCGCCACCGTAGAACCCGGCCAGATCGGAGAACGGCAGGTACCCGGTCCGCACCACCCGCACCCCCGGGGGCAGTTCGCGCACCGCCGCGTCCACCTCCGCGTCGGGCTCCTCGATCAGCCCGCCGGCCAGCACCAGCGCGGGCGGCCGCGCCAGATCCTGTACGGCCCGCGCGAACCCCCGCACCAGATTCGGCACGTTCTTCCGCCGCTCCAGCGTCCCCAGCGAGGCCACGTACGGATACCCGTGCAGCCCCAGCCGGTCCGACACCCGCCGCACCTCGGCCTCGGCCGGCCGGTGGAACAGCTCGGGATCGACGCCGTGGTAGGCCACGTCGATCCGGGTCGGGTCCGCGCCCAGCACCCGGATCAGCTCGTCCCTGGTGGCCTTGGAGGGCACGATCACCCTGTTCGCCCCCCGCACCGCCGTACGGGTGGCCGAGCGCACGTACGACGCCTTGGCCGGGCCCCGGCACTCGGGTTCGGTGAACCAGGTCACGTCGTGCACGGTCACCACGGTCGGCACCCCGGCCCGCAGCGGGATCGAATAGGAAGGCGAGTGGATCACGTCGGCGCCCACCTGCCGGGCGAGCACCGGCACTCCGGTCTGCTCCCACACCAGCCGCGCGCCCCGGTTGGTGATGGCGGGCGGGCCGGGCAGGATCCGCGCCGAGGGCGCCATGCGCCCGTACCGCTCGGCGTCGGCGCGCTGGCACACCACGGCGAGATCGGCTCCGGCCTGGTGCAGCGCGGCCAGCAGTCCGTCGACATATCTGATCAAGGCGCCTCGGTCGGCGGGAACAGCCGCCGCGTCGACGAGCACACGGGGTTTCACGAAGGTTCGCTCCCCTCACCGCGAGCCGCCCGGACCCTCGAACCGGACGCCAGCGCGTTGTCGCCATGCGTGGAGGATCCCCCAGCAACTGGGTGGAATCGCCTTGTGGGCTGTCCCCGATCCCCCTTCGCCCTTCTCTCCAACTGTAGAACTAGGTTCCAGGGATCGTGAGCGAAATCACATGGCTAGATATCGCCCAGATACGGATTCCGTGGCTATTCCACGGATTTATCGAGATTTGCGCCGATCTGCTGGCGGCTTCTGGCCCCGGCGACGGCGGCGCACACCAGGTCGCCCGCCGAGACGACCACCCGGGAGACCAGGGCCGCCGCGATGGCCGACCCCCGGTCGAGCACGGGCGCCAGGGCGGCGATCATGGCGACCTCCCGGACGCCGGCCCCTGCCGGGGCGATCACGAACAGGAAGCCCAGGCACCAGGCCAAGGCGAACGCGCCGAAGCTGAGGATGACCGCGCGGGGTCCCGTCCCGCCCAGGCCGTACACGATCAGGGCCAGGTGCACGCCGTAGGCGGCCCAGCCGGCGAAGGCCCAGCCGGCGGAGGTGAGCACGCCGCGGCGGCTGAGCGGGCGCTCCAGCGGCGGGCGGCGGAGCAGGCGCAGGCCCAGGTTGAGCGCGCCGTTGACCACGGACGGGTGGAGCCCGGCGACCACCAGGGGGATCAGGAGCAGCAGCCAGGCGTACCCGGCGACGGACTCACCGGCGAACGCCGGCAGCGTCACGGCGGCCACGAAGAGCCCGCTCGCCAGATAGATCGGATAGGTCAGGAAGAAGGCGGCGGCGCTGCGCTCCCGGGGCACGCCGTGGTCGCGGCCCATCTCCATCTGGGCGATCATCGGCCAGATCGACCCGGGGATGTACTTGCCGAGCTGCCCGACGAAGAGGATCTTCGCGGCGTCGGCCACCCGGAGCGGCGAGCCCAGGTCGGCCAGGAGCGCCCGCCACATCAGCATGCCCGCGAACAGGGCCGCGACCACGGCCACGAAGGACGCCGCCAGCACCCCCCAGGACAGGCGGGCCAGCCCGGCGGTCACCTGGTCCCACTGCCCGGCCACCGCCCAGACCCCGAACCCGAGCGCGACCAGCAGGAAGCCGGCCCGGACCAGGCCGCGTACGCTCACCGGGGCAGGACCGCCGCGGGCGGCTGCGGCAACACCGGGCCGAGCGGCCGGCGCGGCGTCTTGGTGGCCACCCACAGGTAGGTCGGCACGACCGGGAGCAGCCCCGCCAGCACCGGACGCGGCGTGCGCTCCAGCGTGGCCTTGGCCATCCGCCCGACCGTGCCGGGGAACAGCTCGCCCCCGGCGAACCGCTCCGGGGAAGCCAGCACCGGGAAGGTGTAGTCCCAGACGTGGAAGTCGCGCAGCATCCGCCGCAGCCCGCCCCGGGTCCTGAACCGCTCGTAATAGTTGTCGGCCCGGCCGAACGCCCGTACGTAACGGTCCGCGGGCCCCGGCGGCAGGTACGACAGGAACGGCAGCCTGTAGTGCGGCTCCATGATCCCCAGCCGGTTGCCGAGGCCAAGGTAGAGCACGCCGTCGTCGGACAGCACCCGGTGCATGTCGCGGATCACCGCGTCCGGGTCCACCACGTGCTCGTAGATGTGGTTGAAGACCAGCACGTCCACGGATCCGTCGGGGAACGGCAGCGCCCCGCCGTCCGCGCACACGAACGCGACCCGCTTCCCGAACCGTTCGGACGCCTTCCGCAGCCCCGGCACGTCGATGTCGATCCCGAACGTGCGCCGCGCGCCCGCCTCCGCCAGCTCGTCCGCGATGAACCCGGCGGAGCACCCGACGTCGCCCACGGTCAGCCCGTCCAGCGGCGCCTCCCCCGAGCGCCCGAGGAAGTGCCCGAGCACAGCGATGATCTTGGCGGCCTTGCGCCGCCGTTTCGCCTCGTCCAGCATCGCCGACTGGAACTCGGAGTACTCCAGCTGCGCGGCGCGTTCCCTGACCACGGGCCGTCCCCACCCCTCTCGACTGCGGACCAACAGTAGCTACTCGGCGAGCAGTTCAGGCAGGTAAGCCGCCCAGTACGGCTCGGGATCGACCGCCTTGACGCCCGCCCGCAGCCGTTCCGGCGTCCCCGGCTCGTAGAAGCGCGCCAGCGCGTCCGCCAGCGCGTCCGCGGAACCCGGCTCGACCAGCAGGCCGTCCACGTCGTCGGTGACGTTGTCGGGCAGCGCCCCTACCCGGGTGGCGATGACCGGAACGCCGTGCTCGTGCCCGAGCCACACGTTCTGCGAGGCCGTGGCCGACCGGTACGGCAGCACCAGCGCGTCGGCCCGCCCGAACAGCTCCGGCACGTCCGCCTCGGCCACGTACCCGGGCCGCAGCTCCACCCGGTCGGCCAGCCCCAGCTCGCCGATGAGCGCGCGGGTGGCGTCCTGCCCGCCCCAGAACTCCCCCGCCACCGTGAGCGTCACGCCCGGCGTCCTGGCCAGCGCCCGCAGCAGCAGATCCAGCCCCTTGTACGGCCGGACGATCCCGAAGAACAGCAGCCGCCGGAACGGCTTCCCGGCCGCCGCCTTCGCCACGGCGCCCACCGGCAGGTGCGGTGCCATCACGGCCACCCGTACCGGCTTGCCGGTCAGTTCCCTGGCCAGGGCCGCCTGCTGCTCGGAGTGGGTCAGCACGGCGTCCACCCGCCGCAGCAGCCGCCGGACGAGCGGCCGGTCGTAGAACGTGCCCTCGTGCGGGAGCACGTTGTGGCAGAGGGCGACCACCCGGGTCCGGCGGCGCAGGCCGTACAGGATGCCGAGGTAGGGCGGGACCTGGACCGGGCTGAGGAGCACGAGGACGACCAGGTCGGCGGTGCGGAACAGGCGGCCCCTGCGGAGCCAGCCGTCGGGGCGGCGCCAGTCCAGCACCCGGTTGGTGGCCGCGAACGGCTCGCCCTCGGGCACGTCGATGGTCTGCTGCCCGGGGTAGAGGAAGGACGGATACTGGGCCTTCCACGACTCCAGCACCACGTCGTGCCCGGCCGCGCCCAGCCGCCTGGCCAGCTCGGTGGTGTGCTGAGCCCCGCCCCCCTTGTACGGATACGTGGGCCCGACGACGACGATCCTCTTTCTCTTGAGGCTCATTCGCCCCTGGACCTCACGATGAGGTCGGCCAGCAGCGCCACGGACCCGATGAGCATCCCGGACAGGAAGATCACGATGGTGTTGCTGGTCAGGTAGAAGCCGTAGCGGACCACGTCGTACACACCCTTGACGACGCCGATCCCGACCAGCCAGAGCGCGGGCGGCATGAGCACCTTGAGCGGGTTGAAGTACATGATCATCCGCAACACCTGCAGGATGTAGCGGTACGCGTCGGAGAAGAAGCTGAACTTGGACTTCCCGGCCCGCTTGGCGTAGTCGATCGGCAGGTAGTAGACGTCGTGCTGGTTGGACAGGAACGCCAGCGTGATCGTGGTCACGCACGAGAACCCCGGCGGCAGCAACCGCAGGTACGGCCTGGCCACCGACTTCCGGAACGCCCGCAGCCCCGAGTTGAGGTCCGGGATCCGCTGCCCGGCCAGCCGCTCGGCCACCTTCCTGATGACCCACTTGGCGGGCACCCGCAGCAGCTTGTGCGAGCCCTCCTCGCTGGTCCGCGCCCCGACGACCTGGTCCACCGTCGGGTCCTTCTCCAGGATCTGGACCAGTTCGGGAATACGCTCGTTCGGGTAGGTCATGTCCGCGTCGGTCCACACGACGATCTCGCCGCGCGCCTCCTGCGAGCCGATCCGCCGCACCGTGCCGGAGCCGCCGTTGCGGTGGAACGCCTTGACCCGCATGTTCGGGAAGCGCGGCGCGGCCTCGCGCAGGCGCAGCAGCGTCTCGTCCGCCGAGCAGTCGTCCACGGCGAGCAGCTCGTAGCTGTACCCACTGGCGTCCATGGCCGCGCAGATGCGCTCGACCTCGTCGATGACGTGATCCTGCTCGTTGTAGCACGGCAGCACGATCGTCACGTAGGGGTTGGCTTCCACGTCGCTTCCAGTCTCCATGGGCATGCTCACGACGGACGAGGGTACTCTGCCCGGCCGCCCGGCGATCCCACATCAATTATCCGGGACTGCCAGCCACACGTTCGTGGTGAGTGTCCAGGTGCCGTCCGGGGGGTGGGTCAGCGAGCGTTCGTCCTGCCGGGTGACGAGGCCGAGCGCCTGCACAGGGTGACCGTATCGGGCGAGCTGGTCGGATTCGGCCGCCAGCAGGACGGGCACGCGGCCGGTGGCCCGGGTGGCGGCGACCAGCCGGCGCACGTCGGCCTCGGCGGCGACGTCGGCCGCGCCCGGCAGGGCCACCCGGGCCGCCGGGTGGCCGCACTGGCCCCGGATCAGCTGGGTGTAACGGTCGCCGGTCACCCGTTCCACGATCAGGACGGGGGCGTCCGGGGGGATCGCCGCGCACAGGCCGGCCACGGCGGCGGCCTCGCCGCGTTCGATCGGGGTGAAGGCGGTGCCGATGGAGGTGACGGCGGCGGGGACCACGATCAGGAGCGCGCCGGCGGCGAGCAGGAGGCGGGAGCCGTACCCGGACTTCCGGGCGCGGTCGCGGAGGCGGCGCAGGCCCCAGACGGCCAGCAGGATCAGGCCGGGGAGCACGATCGGGACCAGGCGGCGGGCGGCGAACGGGTGGTCGGGGGTGATGGCCGGCCGGTAGAGGGTGGTCACCGTGGTCCAGCCGATGATCGCCAGCGGCAGCAGCCAGACGAATCCGCGCCCGCGCGCCATCCGCCGCACGAGTACGGCCGCCGCCAGCGTGGCCAGCACGACCACCGGCACCCCGACGTACCAGACCACCCAGTACAGGGAGTCCTCGTAGTACAGCCGTTCGCGGTCGATCGGGAGGCCGTTGGCGAGCTGGGTGGCCTCGATGAACCTGGCGGTCAGCTCGTCCTCGGGGGTGGTGGGGGTGCGCCGCACGGTCTCCAGCCAGGGGCGGACCGCGAACGCGACCAGGATCAGCCCGACGAGCCCGGCGGCGATCTCCGGCAGCCATCTGACCGATCGCCACGTGATTCTGGGGGCGAACGCGGCTCCCACCGCGGTCAGCACCAGGACGACCGCGCAGACGGCCACCAGCGGCACCAGTGAACCGGACAGATACTCCAGATAAGGCCGTGCGAGGAAATATCCCGCCACGAACCCGCACGCGCTGCCGACCCCGAGCCCGACCAGCAGCGGCACCCCCAGCCGCCCATCCGGAAATATGCGCTTACCCTCACCCCGGGACACCCGATCCAGCGCGATCAGCACCCCCCCGTACGCCAGCACCGGCAGCACGTCGCGGAGGCCGTCGATGCGGACCAGCAGCGCCAGCCCGAACGCCAGCCCCGCCAGCAGCGCGCTCCGCATCGCCCCGGCCGGCTGCTCGTCCCGGTCGGCGGGCAGATAGCCCACCCCGGTGAGCCCGCTCCGCACCCGGAACCGGGCGTCCAGCATCAGGGTCATCCCGCCGAACAGCAGGATCAGCGACGGGATCTCGCTGAAGATCGACCGGGAGGTGTAGAGGATCGGCAGGCACACCGCGAACGTGAGCGCGGCCAGCGGTGCCCAGCGGGCCCCCGCCAGGCGGGCGACCGTCCCCGCGAAGACCAGCACCGCCAGCGCTCCCAGCACGGGCGGGGCCAGCAGCAGCCCGCCCACCCCGCCGAGCCACTGCGCGGCGGCGTTCAGGATCGGGGTGCCCGGCATGAACTGCGGCACGATCACGCCGTCCTGCAGGTAGAAGCCCATGCTGTCGAAGCGCAGCGCCGGATCGGGCCCGCCGAACGCGGCGGCGTCCGCCGGGATCGGCACCCGGCCGTGCCCGGCCAGCCAGATCGTGTACTGCGCGTAGCTCGCCGGGTCGCGCCGGACGATCAGCTGCTCGGTGTGGAGGATCGCGTTGAGGACGCCGGAGGCCGCGGTGACGGCGAGGACCGCGCCGGTCTGGAGCGCCGTGGCGGGCACGGTCTCGGGGAGGCGGCGCAGGCCGTACCAGACGGTGGCCGCCGCGAGCGCGACTCCGGCGGGCCACATCGCCCAGGGCGAGAACCAGCCCGCCAGGGCGAGCGGCAGTCCCGCGAGCAGCCAGCCCACCAGCGCGAGCACGGGCGCGGCCGACCCGACGGCGAGCACCCTGCCCGTCGACGGCCACCGCGAACGATCAATCTTGAGCTTCCGAATAGGCGAGAGCGTAACGGGAGTCCTGGGAGCTCAGGACCGGTACCGTGAGCGGGCGAATCCAGGGAGGGGCGTGAACGTGGCAGTCCGGGCGGTTTCGCCATGGCTGAGGCGGCATGGGTGGTTCGCCGGGCTCGCCGTGGTCGGCGGACTGCTGCGGCTGACGGCGATGCTGGGATACCGGCCCGCGCTCTGGTTCCCGGATTCGTATACCTATGTCGTGACGGCCATGCGCCCGCGGCCGGACCTGGTGCGCCCGGCCGGATACTCCATGTTCCTGCGGCTGCTGGAACCGTTCCACAGCTTCGCGGCCGTGGCGTTCGTGCAGCACGTGCTCGGCCTCGCCACCGGGGTGCTGGTCTACCTGGTGGCACGCCGGTGGAAGCCGTGGATCGGCGCGCTGGCGGCGGCGCCGGTGCTGCTCGACGCGTACCAGGTCGAGCTGGAGCATCTGCTGGTCTCGGACACGCTGTTCATGTTCCTGATCGCCCTGGCCGTCTGGCTGGGTCTCGGCCCGCTCGGGTGGCGGCGGGCGCTGGCCATCGGCCTCCTGCTGGCGGCGGCGACCCTCACCCGCACGATCGGGCTCCCGCTGATCGCCGTCGTGGCGTTCTTCCTCGTCCGGTACGGCGGCCTCCGCGCGGCCGCGATCATGCTCGCCGGGGCCCTGCTGCCCGTCGCCGCGTACGCGGGCTGGTTCCAGGCCACCTACCACCGCCCCGGCCTGGTCGGCTCCAACGGCGTCTTCCTGTACGTCCGGACGATGACCTTCGCCGACTGCGCCGTGATGCGGCCGCCACCGGACGTCGCCGTGCTCTGCGACCCGAGGCCCCCCGGCGAACGCCCGCCCCCGCAGTTCTACGCCTGGGATCCGGCGTCGCCGCTGGTCAAGCTGCCCGGGATCACGTTCACGCGGGAGACCGACGAACTCGCCCAGCGGTTCGCGCTGCTCGCCGTCCGCAGCCAGCCGATCGAGTACGCGACCTCGCTGCTCACCGAACTGGCCAGGACCTTCACCCCCGGCCGCCCGATCTACCCAGACAAAGAGGTCTACGACTCCTACGAGTTCCCGGCCACCACCCCGCCCCCACCGGTCCGGTACGTGGCGACCGTGGGCGCCGAATACGCCGAACAGTACGAGCAGGGGCCCATCGCCACCCGGATCGAGGAGCCGTACGCGGGCTGGATCCGCGCCTACCAGGACGTTGCCGCCCTGCCGGGACCCCTCGTCCTGGTGATCCTCCTGATCCCTCCCGTCGCGGCGGCCACCCGGCTCCGGCGACCGCGTCCGGACCCCCCTCGGGACGCCCGCTGGGGCCTTCCGTGGACCCTCTCCGTGGCCCTGCTCGTCGTCCCCGTGGCGACCGCTGTCTTCGACTACCGCTACGTCCTGCCCGCGCTTCCGCTCGCCTGCATGGCCGCCGCCAGGTCCCTCGCTCCAAGGCCCGAGACGCCCGTCGCAGCCGATCTACCTGGGAGTTTCGTGAATAACACGTAAAGCGGACCCCATTCGCATACCGTGAAATGTCCCTGTTTGAGTATGCTGTGCCTCTAGATCACCCGGGCGACCGTCGGGTGGGACCCCCGCGAAAACCCGAGATCGCCGCGCCGCGAACCGGCCGGTGACCTACCCTCAAGAGCGCAATGAGCGAGCGAACCTGTAACCCGAGCCGACTCCTCGCCCGTGCCCTCGAAGCGACCTCAGGCGAGGAGACGGTATGAGCGACCACCGGCACCGCCCCTCGCACGACCAGGACCAGCCGGTCTGGGGGCAGTCAGAAACCGGCCCGCACGCGTACGGCCCCGGCGACCAGCCCGTCTACGGCACCCACAGCGAGCCCGTCACCTACGGCCACCCCACCCGCCGCCGCCGGCAACAGCCGGAACCCCAGTACGACCAGCAGCAGTACGATCCGCAGCAGTTCGAGCAGCAGCAGCAGCAGTACGGCCAGCAGTACCAGGGCCCGCCCGGTCCCCAGGGGTGGCAGCCCGACCCCTACCAGCCCGATCCGTACCAGCAGCAGGGGTTCCCGCCGGGCGGGTATCCGCAGCAGCAGCCGTACGGGCAGGACGCCTACGAGGAGTACCAGCCGGCCCCGTTCGAGGAGCAGGGCCCGCGCGGACGGCGGGCGGAGGGCGGCGACCCGGACTTCGACGAGCACCGCTGGGGCGTGGGCGACCGCTTCGACGATGACGACGAGCCGCGGCGGCTGCGCTGGGGCCGGCGGAAGAAAGAGGACGACGGCTACGACCCGCTGCCCGAGTCGGCCGCCGCGTCCGTGGCCACGTCCGTGGCCACGCCCGTCGGCGCTCCCCCGGCACCCCCGCAGAAGCCTCCCGCCAAGAAGGGCAAGGGCGACAAGGGAGGCGGCGGCAAGGGCCTGGGCCTGCTCGGCTGGACCAGCGTGGTCCTCACCTCGCTGCTCGTCCTCGGCACCCTCACGGCGTACACGATCTACAGCCGCACCCGCTCCAACATCGACTTCGGTGAGTCCACCGACGAGCTGGACAAGAACCGCCCGGAGAACCAGACCGGCGCGATCAACGTGCTCCTGGTCGGCTCCGACACCCGCGCCGGCGACAACAGCAAGTACGGCCAGAAGGCCTCCCGCGAGGACAAGACCGAGCGCACCGACACGATCATGCTCCTGCACATCACGCCCAACCGGGACGGCGCCCGCCTGATCAGCTTCCCGCGTGACGCGATGGTGCAGATCCCGGAGTGCAAGAACGCCGACGGCCAGATCAGGCCCAGCCACTTCGCGCAGATCAACGAGGCGTTCAACAACGGCGGCATGCTCTGCACCCGGCGCACCATCGAGACCCTGACCAACATCCCGGTGGACCACTACATCAAGGTCGACTTCACCGGCTTCAAGAACATCGTGGACGCGCTGGACGGCATCCAGATCTGCGTGCCGCAGGCCGTGGTGGACCCGAAGGCCAAGCTCAACCTCAAGGCGGGCGAGCAGGTCGTGAAGGGCGAGGCCGCCCTGGCGTACGTGCGGGCCCGCTACCAGCTCGGCGACGGCAGCGACATCGGCCGGATCAGGCGCCAGCAGATCTTCATTTCGCAGGTGGTGAAGAAGGCCACCAGCAGCGCCATGCTCACCGACCCGGGCCGGCTGCTCGGCTTCGTGGAGGCGGCCAGCAAGTCGGTGCAGATGGACAACCGCCTCAACACCGAGCGGCTGATCGAGATCGCGCGCAGCGCCGGCAAGCTGACCGCGAAGGGCTTCAAGGCGACCACCGTGCCGTGGGAGCCGTTCTCCGGCGACAAGAACCGGGTGCAGTTCAAGCAGCCGGCCGCCAACAACCTGTTCTCCTCGATCGTGCACGACACCGAGGTCGCTCCGGCGCCGTCCGCGAGCGCGAGCGCGAACCCGTCCGCGCCGGTGGACAACAGCCCCAAGCCCACCGAGGCCGCCCAGGTGCGGGTGCAGGTCATCAACGGCACCGACACCGCCGGCAAGGCCAAGGAGGTCGCCGACCAGCTGTCCGCGCAGGGCTTCAAGGTCACCACGCTGGGCAACGGCATCGGCGCGGACGGCGTGGACCGGCCGACCACGACGATCAGCTACAAGGGTTCGGGCTGGGAGGGTTCGAAGCTCCTCGCCGCCTCGCTGCTGAACGAGGTGAAGCCCGACACCAAGCCCATCACGCCGTCGGCCCCGAACAAGTACACGCCGGTCACGCCGCCCCCGGACGCGGACAAGAAGGCCGTCGGGCCCGTCATCCAGCTGGTGATCGGGGCGGACTTCAAGGGTGTCAAGATCCCGCTAGCGGCGACCGAGGACGCGTCCACGGTCGACTCCCAGACCGATATCTGCCAGACCTGAAATCCGGCCGGGGTGGACCGAAATCCCACTCCGGCCGGATGTCGCATTGATCACGTTCGCGACCCCAGGGGACATTCGAGGGTCGAGGACGGTAAAGTAAAAGGTCTTGTGGACGCGTCCCGCTTCCCAGGTTCGCCTGATCCTCTGGGGCGCCTTCGCTAATGTCCGACTAGGGCGTGACTCGGATTCCCCTCCGGCTCACGGCCGGCCCCCCGGTCTCCGACAGATAGCTGAGCGTTTCCCCGTGAGTGAGCTCCGACACCGTCCCTCCGTTCCGCCTTCGCGCCCTGGCGTCGACCCCGACGTCGAAGACGCGCCAACGGGCGTGATGGGGCGGATCGTCGAGGACGAGCCGACCGGTGTAATCAGCAGGATCACCGACGACATGGCCGACCCCGCCGGGGGTCCCGGGCCCGCCGAGCCCGGGCGGCAGCTGCCGCCGCCCATGCAGGGCCCCGGCGACCCGCTGCCGGTGCGCCGGCCGCGCAACCGCCAGGGACGCGACCAGCAGGCCGACGGCGGCGCGCCGTCCTTCGACTACTTCGGCGGCGGAGGCCCGGCCGGCACCGGTGCGACCCCCCGGCCGGGCGGGCCGGGAGGTTCGGGCGGGCCGGGAGGTTCGGGTGGCTTAGGGGGCGGGAGCACGACCGGGGGCTTCCGGCAGGCGCCTCCGGTCGATCCCTACACCCTCCGGGACCCGCACGACTCCCGCGATCCCCGCGACCCTCTGGGCCCGCAGGCGTCCCAGGGCCTGTCGCAGGCCCCCAGGCCCGGATTCCCCGGGCAGGACCCGCGCGGCCCCCAGCCCGACCCCCGGGCGCCCCAGCAGGACCCCTTCGCGCACGACACGACCTACCCGCCCGCGCGCGCCCAGGGCAGCCCCAGCGCTCCCCCGCAGCAGCCGGGCCCGCAGTGGCCCGACCCGACCGGCCCCATCAACGCGCCGGACGAGTGGAGCCCGTGGCGCCGCCGCAACCCGTACGACCCGCCGGGCACGGCCCTGCCCGCCGCCCCCGAGTCGTTCGACCCCTCCCGCGACCACGACCGGTCCCTGTCGCAGCCGATCCCGCTCCCCGCGTGGGCGCAGGGCACGCAGGCCCAGATCCCCACCCGGGGCACGCCCTGGACGCCGGCCCGGCCGGAGTGGGACGAGGAGCCCGCGCCGCCGCCCGTGGCCAAGAAGCAGCGTGAGCCGTACCTCGACAATGTGAAGTTTTTGCTGATCGCGACCGTGGTGGCCTCGCACGCGCTGCGCGACACGGTGGGGGCCGACGCCAACCGGGCGGCGTACATCTTCTTCTTCTCCTTCCACATGCCGCTGTTCGTCATGATCAGTGGCTATCTGTCCCGCAACTTCTGGGACTCCCGTGGCAAGGTCAACAAGCTCGTCGACACCATCCTGGTGCCGTACGTGGTGGTGGAGTTCGGCTACGCCGTGCTCAGGTACTCCCTGGGCCAGAAGTGGAGCCTCACCATCACCGACCCGGCCTGGCTGAACTGGTATCTGGTGGCCCTGCTGCTGTGGCGGCTCACCTCGCCGGTGTGGAAACGCATGCGCTACCCGCTCACCGTGGCCGTCGGCGTCTACCTGTTCTCCGGCTTCTCCCAGCTGGAGCAGGACTTCAGCATGGACAGGTTCTTCGGCCTCATGCCGTTCTTCGTGCTCGGCATGATCTTCAAGCCGGAGTGGTTCGACCTGCTCAAGCGCACCTGGGTCAGGGTCATCAGCGCGACCCTGCTGGCCGTCTGGGTCGGCTTCCTGGCCGTGTACGCCTCCCGCCTGAAGCTGAGCATCTTCTACTTCCGCTTCAGCTACCAGGACCTCAACATGTCCTGGTGGTACGGCATGGGCTTCCGGCTGGTCTTCCTGGCCGGGGTCCTGACGATGTGCTTCGCGGTGCTGGCGCTGATCCCCCGCAAGGAGACCTGGTTCTCCGACCTGGGCACCCGCACGCTCTACTGCTACCTGCTGCACGGCATCCCGGTCCTGATCGCCAAGGACCTGGGCTGGCTCAAGCTGCCCTGGCTGGAGGGCCCGCTGGGCGCGCTGACGATCATCGCGGGCGCGTTCGTGATCGCCATCATCCTCTGCCTGCCCATCACCAGGACGATCTTCAGGTGGGTCCTGGAGCCGCGCCTGACCTGGCTCTACCGCAAGCCGAGCGCGCCGGCGACCGTTCCCGGCGATCAGAAGCCGGAAGTTCAGCGGTAGTTCGGCCCGGATTAACGTGCCGCATCCGGTTCCTTCGGAACCGGCGGTCAGCCTCGCTCTATGAAGGTATGCGTCGGCACGGTCACCCGCCATCCCGAGGACGCGCGGATCATGCACCGGCAGATCCGCGCGCTGCTCGACGCCGGCCACGAGGTGACGTACGTGGCGCCGTTCACCGACTGCAACGTGACCCCGGCCCCCGAGTTGCGCGCCATCGACGTGCCCCGCGCCGTGGGCCTGCACCGCGTCCGCGCCCACCGGGCGGGCGTCGCCGCCCTGCGCCGTGGCGCCAGGGACGCCGACCTGCTGCTGGTGCACGACCTGGACCTGCTGCTGGCCCTGCCCCGCCGCCGCCCGCCGACCGTCTGGGACGTGCACGAGGACATGGCCGCGCGGCTGGACGGCAAGACGCTGCCCCGGCTCATCCGGCGGCTTGAGGCCCGCGCGGAGCGGCGGCTGCACCTGATCCTGGCGGAGCAGTCGGACCGCTTCGGCCGGGAACACCCGGTCGTGCCCAACCACACGTACGTCCCGGACGCGCTGAGCAAGCCCTCCGGCGACAACCGCATCGTCGCCATCGGCCGCCTCGGCGAGTCCCGCGGCGCGGCCGACCTGATCGAGGTGGCCCGCCTGCTCCACCCGTACGGCATCCGGCTGGACCTGATCGGCCCGGCCGACCCGCACATCCGCCCCCTGCTGCGCGACGCCCAGCGCTCCGGCCTGCTCGACTGGTTCGGGTACGTGCCGAACCGGCACGCGCTGCGCATGGCGGAGGGCGCGCTGGCCGGCCTGTCCCTCGCCCACGACGTGCCCGCCCACCGGGACGCGCTGCCGACCAAGGTCATCGAGTACCTGGCCCGCGGTGTGCCCGTGATCTCCACGCCGCTGCCCCGGGCCGTGGCGGCGCTGCGCGGCGACGGGATCGTGGTGCCGTTCGGCGACCCGGAGGCGGTGGCGCAGGCCGTACTGGACCTGAAGGCCGACCCGGCGCGGCGGCACGCGCTGACCGCTCGGGGGCACGCGCGGGCGCGGGCCGAGTTCCACTGGCCCGACCGCGCCGGCGCCTTCGTGGCCCACCTGGAGGCCTGGGCGGGCGCCCCCAGCCCGGTCGCCGCCCGCAGCTCCCACCGCGCCGTTCCCGCCTGAGGCCTGTACGGGCCCGCCCAGCCATTGATGTACTGGACGCCATGGCAAGTCATCTCATTCAGGGGCGCCGGATCGACCTTCCCGTCGAGATCCGGGACGCCACGGCCTGCACCGCCATGTACCTGGTGCGCGCCGACGCCGCCCGCGCGGTGATCGCGTATTCGGGGCTGGACGTGACCGAGGTGCTGCCCGGCAAGGCGCTGTGCACGCTGATGTTCGTCGAATACCGGGAGTCCGACCTGGACTCCTACCACGAGTTCGGAGTGTCGTTCCTGGTACGCCCGCCGGAGGCGGGACCGCCGCCGCGGCGTTCGCTCGGCGCCGGCCTGAACGATCTGCGCACGGCCGGGTCCGGGCTGTTCGTGCACTGGCTGCCGGTGGACCAGGCGTTCACGATGGAGGCCGGCCGGGAGATCTGGGGGTTCCCGAAGGAGCTCGCCGACATCGACCTGCGGCTGTCCTCGCCGTACAAGCGGTGTGTGCTGCGCCGGGAGGGCCGGCTCGTCCTGGACATCCTGATCCGGCCGGGCATGCCGGTGCCGGCGCGGGGGCTGCCGGCGCTGGACGCGTACACGCATCTGGACGGGGTGACCCGGCGCACGGCCTGGACGATGCGGCCGGGCGGGGTGCGGGCGCGGCCGGGCGGGGCGCTGATCCGGCTGGGCAACCATCCGATCGCCAAGGAGCTGAGCGAGCTGGGCCTGCCCAAGCACGCGCTGATGACCTCGACCATCCGCCACCTGCGGATGAGCTTCGGGCCCGCCCTCTAGACGATCGGGGGGCGGCCGAGGCGGAACATGCGCCAGGCCGTCTTCCACGTCATCGGGCGGCGCTCGCCGGCCGGTTCGCGCAGGCCCTCGGCGAAGCCGCGGAACCACGCCTTGAGCGCCATCGACGACCGCTCGCGGACGAGCGTGAGCACCACCCAGTCGAGCAGGTAGAGCGCGGCCAGCGCCCAGGGCAGGTTGCGGCGGGCCAGCCAGACCCGGTTCCTGGCGTTGAGCCGATAGAAGTCGGCGTGCCTGCTGGGCAGCACCAGCGGGTGGTACATGACGGGTTCGGCGTCGTACTCGATCCGGTAGTCCTCGCCGAGGAGCCGCCAGGCCAGGTCGGTCTCCTCGTGCGCGTAGAAGAACTTCTCCGGCAGGCCGCCGACCTGGAGGTAGGCGGAGCGCCTGATCGCGCACGCGCCGCCCAGGAAGGTGGTCACCGGGGAGGAGCGTTCCGGGTCGCCGGCGCGCAGCCGGGGCACGTGCCGCCGCTGGACGACCTTGCCGTCGGGGTCCATCACCCGGAACGAGAGCACCGCCAGGTCGGGTTCGGCGGCGAAGCGGTCCCGGACGTGGGAGGCGACCTTGTCGGTCGCGTACCAGCCGTCGTCGTCGAGGAAGAGCACGACGTCGCCGGAGCACTCCTGCACGCCCCGGTTGCGGCCTTCGGGGATGCCCGCGTTGTGGGTCAGCCGGACCGTCTTGACGGTGGCCGCGGAGCCCGGCGGCGGGGTGGCGGCGAGCTCGGGCACGTCCGCGCCGTTGCCGATGATGACCACTTCGACATCGCCGTCGACCTGCGTGAGCGCGGACTCGACCGCCCGGTTCAGCTCGGTGACCCGGTTGCCCATGGTGAGGATGACGCACGAAATCTTCATCGCGTCATCGCCCCAACGCATGGCGGGTAACACACGATTTCATGATCACCGAGTCTGTATGGGCGGTCAAATCCGGATCTATGCCTGCTTGCTGCGGAATAAGGGTATCGGAACCGTCGGCGAACACCCACCAAACGCGAAGTGTCCGGCAGACCAGGTTTCCGGTGTCGCATCAGGCCAGCCGCCGGGAGGCCAGGATGCTCACCAGGTGCAGGATAAGCTGCACGCCCGCGATGATCGCGCACGCCACCGTGAGGATTCTGGTGGCGGGGAACCACAGGTCCAGCACGGCCGCGACCACCACGATGAGTGACAGCTCCACCGCCTGGATCACCCGGTGGAAGCGGAGCGCCGCCGCCGCCCGCCGGGCCATCCGGATCTTGGCCGACTGGAACTGCGCCGCCGACGCCTCGGTCGCCGCCACCATGCCGGACCTGGCCCTGGCCACGTCCACCAGGTCGGTCTCCGACTTGATCAGGATCGCGCCGAGGGCCGCCGCGAAGCCGAGCACGGTGTACCAGTCCGGCAGGGTCTCCGACGCCCGGAAGCCGAGCCCGATCAGCAGGGCCGCCTCGGCGAAGTAGTGCCCGACCCGGTCCAGGTAGACCCCGGCGATCGAGGTGCGCCCGGTCCACCGGGCCAGCTCCCCGTCGGAGCAGTCCAGCAGCAGGTACAGCTGGATCAGCAGCGCCGCCCCGATCGCCGCCGCCAGGCCCGGCAGCGCCAGGACCGCCCCGGCCAGCACGCCGGAGAGGATCATGAGGCCGGTCACCTGGTTCGGCGAGATGGGCGTCTTGGCCAGCGCCCACGTCACATAGATGGACAGCTTGCGCATGTAGAGCAGCCCGGCCCAGTGCTCGCCGTTGCGCCGCTCCATCGTCATCTCGGGCTGCGCCTTGGCGCGCAGCTCAGCCACCGACGGCGTCGACATAGCCCTCAACCCGATCGCGAACCTCGGCCTCGGACAGCCGCAGGTGTTCCAGAATGGTGTAACGGCCCGGCCGGGTGGCGGGGGCCAGCAGGACGGCCTCGGTGAACTGGTCAGCGGTGAGGCCGATGTCGGTGTGGGTGACGGGCAGCCGGTGCTGCCGCAGGCAGTCGACGACCTGGGTCAGGCGGGCTTCGTCTTCCCTGAGGAAGTAGCAGAACGCCGCGCCGATCCCGGCCAGCTCGCCGTGGTTGGAGGTCCCGGGGAAAAGCTGATCCACGGCATGAAGGATCTCATGGTCTCCGCCGCTAGTCGGACGACTTGAGCCCGCGATGACCATCGACATGCCGGACAGGATCAAAGCTTCGGCCAGCATGGTCAGGAAATGGTCGGATTCGATGGACACCTTCTGGCCCATCACGGCCTCGGCGGCCGTCCTGGCCATCGACACCGCCACCCCGTCGATCGGCTCGCCGCGCTCGCTGTTGCCGAGCTGCCAGTCCTCGATCGCGGACAGGTTGCTGACCACGTCGCCGACGCCGGAGCGGACCAGCGCGGCGGGCGCGTCGTGCACGAAGTCCAGGTCCACCATGATGGCCAGCGGCATCGGCACCCCGAAGGAGCCCTTGCCGCCGTCGTGCACCAGGGACGCCACCGGCGAGCAGATCCCGTCGTGGGACAGGTTGGTGGCCACCGCCACCATCGGGATGCCGGCCAGCGAGGCCGCGTACTTGGTGCAGTCGATGGTCTTGCCGCCGCCGATGCCGACGACCGCCTCGTACGCGCCCTTGCGCAGGTCGGCGCCGAGCGAGATGGCCGCGTCGACCGAGCCGTCGGGCACCCGCAGCACCTGGGCCTCGCCGAGCGACGGCGTGACCATCTCGGTGATGCGGTCGCCCTGGCCGGCGCCCACCGCGACGGCCACCCGCCCCGAGGTCGCCACCCTGCTGTCGGCCAGCAGCGGGCCGAGCTGCGCGATCGCGCCCCGGCGCACCTCCATGTGCAGGGGGGCGGGGAGCATCCTTGCCAGAATCGGCATGTGACCTCCCTTAGTAGGTGACGGCGATCGTGCGGGCCTTGGCCAGGTCGTCGTGGTTGTCGACCTCGACCCAGTCGACCTTGCCGATGGGCGCCACGTGGATGGTCTCGCCGCGCGCGACCATCTCCTGGTAGCCGTCCTCGTAGTACAGCTGGGGGTCGCGCTCGAAGGTCGCCTGGAGCGCGTCGGCGAGCCTGGCGGCGGCGCCGGGGCGGATCAGGGTGGCGCCGATGTACTCCCCGTACGCCTCGGCGGGGTCCATCAGCTTGGTGATGCGGCGCAGCGCGCTCCCGTCGAGGGTGACCTTCATCTCCTCGTCGGCCAGCGCCTTGACGTCGTCCACGGCGAGCAGGATGTCGCTGGTGTGCGGCGCGTCCAGCAGGGTGCGCTCGACCGAGACCGGGTGCACGGTGTCCCCGTTCACCAGCAGCGCGCCCTTGGCGAAGTACTCCCGGGCGCACCACAGGGAGTAGGCGTTGTTCCACTCCTCGGCCTTGTCGTTGTGGACCAGCGTCAGCTTCACGCCGTGCCGCTCCTCCAGCGCCGCCTTCCGCTCGTGTACGGCCTGCGCCTGGTAACCCACGATCACCACCACGTCCCGCAGCTCCACCGCCGCGAGGTTGCGCAACGCGATGTCGAGGATCGTGGTGTCCCCGTCGACCGGCACGAGCGCCTTGGGCAGCGTGTCGGTGTAGGGCCGCAGACGTCTTCCGGCCCCGGCGGCCAGCACCATTCCCAGCAACGAGCACTCCTCACACGATCTGTTCATCGCACGGTCGAGCGATGGCAAAGTCAATAACCCCACAGGTTAGTTGCCAACGCGCCCTGATTGTGTATCAGGCTCAGTCGTGCGCGCCCAGATCGGCCGCTTCCACACCTGATCGGGGGGCGGCGAGCCAGCAGGTGAGGCTCTCCCAGCCGAACAACGCCCAAAGATACAGGGCGAGCAGGACGAACACGGCCGTGCTGGCCCCCAGCAGCCCGCCGGCGGCCACCGCGAGCATCCGGCCCTCCCAGCCCAGCCCGGCGGTGGCGAGCCAGGTCGGCGGGTACACGTGCTGGCGGATCCGGTAGACGGTGTCGTAGTGGTGGAAGATCACCGCCCCCAGCAGCATCATGATCACGATCGCCGGTACGCCGTGGGCGAATCCGACGAGGCAGATGAAGCCGTACTCGGTGATCCGCAGGATGACCGGGACCAGCCAGTCGAGGCGGCCGTCGTGGCGGTGCGAGGAGCCGGGCCCCGCCAGGAGCAGCGCGACCAGCGGCGCGAAGACGGCGAAGCCGTCGGCGCCGGCGATGCCGACCACCAGGAGCACACCGGTGACGAAGATGGCCGCGATGGCCGGGGGGAGCGGGGGCAGCTGGCCGGCCACCATCATGCCCATGCCGCGGGAGAGCGGGCCGTCGTCGCGGTAGGCCGTCACCGAACTGGCCGGGATGGGGGTCATGTGCACGCTGGTCACGACAGGGACCTCGCGATCCGTCCGGTGAGGGTGTAGAGGCAGGCGACCGCGCCCCAGCCGAGCAGGGCCAGGAAGGTGACGCGGGCGTTGAACAGGCCGGCGGTGACCGCGATGAGCGCCATCCGCTCCCCGATCGGCAGCACGATGATCTTCTTGAGCCAGCGGGTGGCGGTGTCGCCCTCCAGCCGGCCGGCGAGCTGCACGATCGTGTTCTCCCGCTGCACGGCCGCGGCCTCGGTGCTCTTGTCGGTGGTGCTCCTGACCGAGTCCACGGCCATCGCCAGCGAGCGGTGCGGCCTGGCCCAGGAGACGCCCACCTTGGCCGCGTCGGTGACCGCCCCCGCGTACGAGAAGTCGATCATGTGGCGGATCGCCTGGAGGGCCATCGCGCCGGCCGCGAGCGCCCAGATGCCGTCCGGGCCCACGCCGGTCATCGGCGCGCCCGCCGCGTAGCCGAGGGCCAGGCCCACGTAGACGACGAACTCCTTGACCCGGTCGAAGGTGGCGTCCAGCCAGGCGCCGAGTGGGGAGAAGCGGCGGCTGTAGCGGGCCAGCTGGCCGTCCAGGCAGTCCAGGACGAACGACAGGTAGAGGCAGGCCGCCCCCACGAGCTGGGACTGCCGGTCGCCGGCCGAGAACCAGATGGCGGCGATCGCGGCCACGCCGACCGAGATGCCGGTGACGGCGTTGGGGGTCAGCCCGAGCCGGTCGGCGATCTTGATCAGCCGCCAGGACCAGGAGCTGACGCAGTAGGTGGTGAAGAAGCCGTCGTCCTGCTTGACCGCGGCGTCCAGCCGTACCCGGTCCTCGTCCACCTCGTCGAGGCGGAGCAGCGCCAGGTCGGCCGCGGCCTGGTCGGTCACCCGGTCGCAGCGCAGCCGCCCGAACCCGGTGGCCCGGACCTGGACCCCCGACCGGACCAGGCCGGCCAGCAGCAGGTCGGCGGCCTCGTGCGGGCCCGCGGCGCCCAGGCCGCCGCTGTCGGCGAGCCCGGCCAGTTCGTCGGCGACCAGGGCGAAGGCCTTCACCTGGTCCGGGCCCACCTGGAACACGCCGCGGAAGGTGGCGTTGGGGACGTCCACCTGGTGGAAGGAGTTCCCGGCGGCGGCCACCCGGCCGTGCTCGGCCCGTACGGGGGTGCACGCCGGGTTGGCGACCCGGGGGCCGACCAGCGCGCCGGTGCTCCGGGACGGATGTTCGAGCAGGACGGCCAGGGCCTCGGTGTGGGCGACCACGTCCCCGGCCAGGACGGCCAGGGGCGCCCCGGCGGCCGCGGCCCCCTTGGCGATCTTGGCGATCTGGCGTAACTCCTCGGCCAGTCCCTGCTCGTCCGGCACGATGTGCAGGTCGGCGACGGGGAGGGCGGCCAGCTGTTCGGTGAGGCGATCGACGAGAGTGGTGTCGGCACACGCCAACCGGGCCGTGTGGGTGGGCGCCAGCACCACCGCGACGGTGTCCGGCCGGTTCTCCCCCATGTCAGACCGCCTTCGCTCAGAGACGACGTCCATAGCACATACCCGACCACTACCTCGCAAAGTAACCGAGCGATCACTGATGAGCAATCGCCCCCAAGGGTATGGTGCTCGTCGGGGAGGATCATGATGATGGGTTCACGTTTGCCGACCGTTGGTGTGGTGCTGGCCGGCGGCATCGGCCAGCGTGTGGGGCTGAACACCCCCAAACAGCTGTTGAAGATCGCCGGGAAGAGCATCCTGGAGCACACGATCGCGGCCTTCGACAGCCATCCGGACATCGACGAGGTCGTCGTCCTGATGACTCCCGGTTTCACCGGCGAGGTGGCCGCCCTGGTGGCGAAGAACCGGTTCAGGAAGGTGACCCAGATCCTGGACGGCGGCTCGACCCGGACCGAGTCCACCTGGATCGCGTTGCGGGCGCTCGGCGACCGGGAGTGCGACGTGCTGCTGCACGACGCGGTCCGGCCGCTGGTGGAGCCGCGCATCATCGGCGACTGCGTGACCGCGCTGGCCGAGTACCAGGCCGTGGACACGGCCATCCCGTCCTCGGACACGGTCGTGGTCGCGGTGCCCGGCCCGGCCGGGGAGATCATCAGGGACATCCCGGACCGGGCGCGGCTGCGGCGCGGCCAGACCCCGCAGTGCTTCCGGCTGTCGGTGATCAGGGACGCGTACGCGCGGGCGCTGGCCGATCCCGACTTCGACAAGCAGCCCGCCACCGACGACTGCGGCGTCATGCTGCGCTACCGCCCGGACGTGCCGATCTTCATCGTGGCGGGCAGCGAGCACAACATGAAGGTCACCCACCCGGTGGACGTCTTCATCGCCGACAAGCTCTTCCAGCTGGCCGCCGCCACCGCGCCCGCCCCCGTCTCCTACGCCGAGCGGCTGGACGGCCGCACCCTGGTGGTCTTCGGCGGCTCGTACGGCATCGGCGCCGACATCGTGGACCTGGCCAAGGAGCACGGCGCCACCGTCTACTCCTTCTCCCGTACCGAGACCGACACGAAGGTCCAGGACGAGAAGGCGGTGGCGGAGGCGCTGGCCCGGGTGCACGCCGAGACCGGCCGGATCGACTACGTGGTCAACACGGCCGCCGTGCTGCACATGGGCAAGCTCGGCGACGCCGACCACGCCACGATCGAGGAGGCCATCGGGGTCAACTACCTGGGCCCGGTCAACATCGCCAGGGCGTCCTTCAGGTATTTGGCCCAGACCCACGGCCACCTGCTGCTCTACACCTCCAGCTCCTACACCCGGGGCCGGGCCGACTACAGCCTCTACTCCTCCGCCAAGGCCGCCGTCGTCAACCTGACCCAGGCGCTGGCCGACGAGTGGGCCGAGCACGGCATCCGGGTCAACTGCGTCAACCCGGAGCGTACGGCCACGCCGATGCGGTTGCGGGCCTTCGGCGAGGAGCCGCCGACCAGCCTGCTGTCCGCCAAGGAGGTCGCCAGAACCAGCGTAGAAGTGCTCATATCAGACCTAACCGGACAAGTGGTCGATGTGCGCATCGATGGGTAAGCACCCCTCATGGGGGGATCTTTCCGGGGGGCCTTGGTCACCGCTGCGCTTCTGGGGGCTTATCCGGTTCTGGTGGTAGCGGCGCTCTGTCCGTGGCCGTGGGTGTTCGCGGCCGCCTGCGCGGTGTCGTACGCGGCGGAGGCGAAGCTGCCGAAATCCGTCGCGATCCAGCTGAGCCGGGTGCATCTGGGGGCGACCGTGCGGTTCCTCACCCGGGAGACGGCCGCCGTGCTGCTGCTGGCGCGGGCGATCGGCCCGGAGTCGCGGTGGTTCGCGCTGCTGGCCGCCGGACTGTTCCTGTGCCACGGCATGCGGGCCGTACAGACCGGGCTGGCGCTGTACCTGCGGCGCTGTCATGCCCTCAAACCGGTCGAGAGCCGCAACCTCGGCGTGGTGTTCCCCGCCGCGCCGCCCGAGGCGCTGCTCTCCTGGCGCGGGGTGCGGCTGCTCTACCTGGACGTGCTGCCGGTCGGGCTGACCGCCGCGGGCGCGCTGACCGGAGCCGCCTGGCCGGGCGCGCTCGGGGCCGGAGCCGCGCTGCTGCTGATGGCGGGCGCCACGCTCGTCCTGCTCTGGCACGTACGCCGGGTGGGTCCCCTGGCCGACCGGCGCCGGGTGATCCGGGCGGTGGACGAGCGGGTGCGCGCGTACCGGCCGGAGGTGCTCCTCTACTTCTCCGGCCCCGCCGACTCCGTCTACCAGGCGTCCATGTGGCTGCCGGTCCTGGCCGGCCTCGACCGGCGGGCCGTCATCGTGCTGCGCGAGCGGGCGCTGCTCGGCGGGCTCGGCCCGACCACGCTGCCCGTGCTCTGCATCCCCTCCGCCGTGGACATGATGAACTTCCGCGGCCTGGACACCGCCCGGGTCGCCCTGTTCGCCTCCAACGTCGGCAACAACATCCACATGCTCCGCACGCCCGGCCTGGTCAGCGTCTTCATCGGCCACGGCGACAGCGACAAGGAGGCGTCCTTCAACCCCTTCACGAAGGTGTACGACGAAGTCTGGGTGGCCGGTCCGGCCGGCCGTGACCGTTACCGGCGGGCGGCCGTGGGCGTGCCGGACTCCGCCATCGTCGAGGTCGGGCGGCCCCAGCTGGCCGGGATCACGGGCGAACGGCCGGCGACGCCGTACCGGACCGTGCTGTACGCGCCGACGTGGGAGGGCTGGACCGACGAGCTGTTCCACAGTTCGGTGGCCGCCATGGGACCCCAGCTCGTCCAGGCCCTGCTGGACCACTCCGTACGCCTCATCTACAAGCCGCACCCGCTCATCGGCCACCGCTGCCCGGCCGCCCGCGCCGCCCACCGCCGCGTCCTGGCCGTGATCGCCAGAGCCGGGCAGCCGGCGGGACGCGTCGCCACCGACGACCTCTACGCCTGCTTCAACCAGGCCGACCTGCTGGTCAGCGACATCTCCAGCGTGGTCGCCGACTTCGTGGCCAGCGGCAAGCCGTACGCGGTGACCAACGTGGCCGGGCGGCCCGCCGCCGACTTCCGCGAGCGGCACCCGACGGCGCGGGCGGCCTACCTGCTGGGCAGGGAGCTGACCGAACTGCCGGAGATCCTCGCCCAGCTGGACAAGGACGAGGACGCGCTGACGGAGGAGCGGCGGGCGCTGCGGGGATATCTCCTGGGGGAAGGGGACGCGATGGGGAGGTTCCGGCGGGCGGTGGACAACGCCTGCCGGCGGGCGGGCAGGACTAGTGGAAGAGGTCCTGTAGATCGGTGCCCGCCGGGCGTGGCTTGCTGAGGCGCGAAGGGCTGGTGAGGAAGCCGGCGCCCCACGACAAATGCATCGTCACGTACACGAGCGGGAGCCGGACCAGCGCGGCGCCGGACAGGCCGCGGCCGGTCAGCGGCGTGGCGGCCAGGATCGCGGCCAGGTAGAGGCCGGGCACCAGCACGGCCGGCCAGAGGAACGGCGTGAGCGCCAGGCCGAACACGATGCCCAGCACCGCCGCCGGAGGGGCCAGGTAGCGCAGGTTGATCGTGCCCTGGTGGGTGCGGGCCACCACGCGCCGCCAGCGGCCGTAGTGGAAGTACTGCTTGGCCAGCGCGCGCGCGTTCGGGCGGGGCCGGTAGGAGACGCGCATCTTCGGCTGGAACCACACCAGGCCGCCCGTCTCGCGGATGCGGTGGTTCATCTCCCAGTCCTGGGCGCGCTGGAAGTGCTCGTCGTAGCCGCCGACGCGCTCCAGCGCCTCCCGGCGGAACACCCCCAGGTAGACGGTGTCGGCCGGGCCGCCCTCGCCGCCCACGTGGAAGGCCGCGTTGCCGACCCCGATCTTCGACGTCATCGCGCGGGCGACGGCCTGCTCGAAGGCGGTGACACCCTCGGCGGCCATGATCCCGCCCACATTGTCCGCGCCGGTCTGCCGGAGCGTGTCGACCGCCGTGCGCAGGTAGTCCTTCGGCAGCATGGCGTGCCCGTCCACCCGGGCGACGATCTCGTTGCGGGACGCCTCGATGGCCGCGTTGAGCGCGTTCGGCGTGCGCCCGGTCGGGTTGGCGACCACCGTGACCCGCGGGTCCGCCGCCGCGATCGAGTCCGCCACCTCCTGCGTCCGGTCCCGCGACGGGCCCACGGCCAGCACGACTTCGATCGCGCCGTCGTAGTCCTGGTCAAGCACCTGCTGTACGGCTTCGCGCAGGTGCCTCTCCTCGTTGAGGACCGGCATGATGACGGAGACAGAAGGGCTCATCAGACTCGACAGACTGTGTGGGGGCGCGTCGGGGAAGGGGTTCGTGGCTGCGCTCACGCTACTGTACGAAGGGGCGTAGACGGCAACCTCAAGGGGGACCGGTGGAGGACTCGGGTGTGCGCGTGGGCGGGGACGCCTACGGCGGGGTCCGAGTCTCAGCACCCCGCACCCGCCGCACCCGCACCAGCGTCCGGTCGCTGGTGATCACGGCGACGCTCTCCAGCCTGGTGCTGGTCGGGTCCGGATTCGCGTGGGCCATTCCCGAGTATCTGATCGGGCAGATCGAGTCCGTGGACGCGGGCACGGCCGGATCCTCGTCGCGGGGGGCGCTGAACATCCTGCTCGTCGGGGTGGACAAACGCGACAACCTCACGCGGAAAGAGCAGAACCAGCTGCATCTCGGGCGTCAGACCGGGGAGCGTACGGACACCATGATGGTGATCCACCTGTCCGCCGACCAGCGGAAGGTGACCGTGGTGTCGTTGCCCAGGGACACCTGGGTGGACGTGCCGGGGCAGGGGCCGCACAAGATCAACGCCGCGTACCAGTTCGGTGGGGCGAAGCTGGCGGTGCAGACCGTGCAGCAGGCGACGGGACTGCGGATCAACCACTACGTCGCGGTCAACGTGATGGGTTTCATCGATGTCGTCGAGGCGCTCGGCGGGGTCACGGTGTGCACGCCTGTCGCGATCAACGACAGCAAGACCAAGTTGCAGCTGGCGGCCGGGACGCACGAGCTGAACGGGGTCAACGCGCTGCACTACGCGCGGACGCGGGCCACCGGGCGGGCCGACCTGGATCGCATCGACCGGCAGCAGCAGGTGATCTCGGCGTTGCTGGGGAAGGCGTTGAGCGGTGACACGCTGACGAATCCGGTCAAGCTGGGGGCGCTGGTCGATTCGACGCTGCGGACGCTCACCGTGGATCAGGCGCTCGCCGAGGACTTCCTCGGTCTGGCGACGCAGCTCAAGGACGTGTCCACCGATGATGTGTCCTTCGCGACCGTGCCGCTGACGGATGTGAACTACCGGACGCCCACCGGGGAATCCGCGGTGTTGTGGGACAAGCCCGCGGCTCGGGAGATGTTCCAGCGGATCAACAATGACCAGCCGCTGGTTCCGGCGGTCAGGCCCAGCAAGTCGCCCACGGCCTCACCCTCGCCGTCGCCCACCGCGGCGACGATCGCGCCCAACCGCATCGCCATCCGTCTCCGCAACGGGACCATGGTCACCGGGCTCGGGGCGCGGACCAAGGCCGCGCTCCTCGACGCCGGCTTCCTCGTGCCCACCGCTCCCGGCGACACCGCCACCCGCAGCTACAAGAACACCATCATCCGGTACGGCCCGACGCGCCTCGACTCCGCCCGCACGGTCTCGGCCGCCTTTCCGGGAGCGGAGCTCCGCGAGGTCGACATCGACGGCATCGAAGTGATCCTCGGCGCCCAGAACAACACCGTCCACAAGCCCACGATCTCCACCCCCAAACCAACCCCGACCGCCATCTCCACCCCCACCACCAAAACCGCCACCCAAAACATCTGCAAAAAGCCGTAAACGGCGCCGGATAACGGCGCGCAACCAACCGGCTCAGTCGGATTTTTCACGAAAAACCGGCCGGTCACCTTCGCAGTGAATCTCGATCTCGGTCTCCGCTTCCTCGGCCTCGAACTTCAATTTGGCCCGATCATCAGGACCGGCATGAACATCGTCCACCTGATACCCCTGCGCCGGCGTCCAAGAGAGCAACGACACCTGCCCGGACACGCAGGAAGCCACAACAGACCCGCCCCGCGTGGCGATGACACGAATCTCCCGAGGAGCGGCCCCAGGAGTCTGAGCCATCGTCGGACCAGGCGCCGCCGACCGGACCACACCCGGAGTCGGCGACACCGTGACCGGTATGGCCAACTGCCGCCGCACTTCCTCAGCGGAAAGCGGCCGCACATCCGCACCCGTCACAGCCGACCCCAGCGAGTTCGTCACCGCGACCCCCGCGACCATCGCCACGACAACAGCCGCAACCCACCCGCCAACCCCGAGCAACGTCCGCAGATTCACCCCCACACGATCCCCCACCCCGCGCTAAGCCCACGCTAAGACCCCGATAAGAACCTTATGCACCCCCTCCCGACCGGCTAACGTGGCCGCAAATGGCAAACGTCCTGCTCGTCGAGGATGACGTCACCATCCGTACGGCCCTGGTCCGGGGGTTGCGCGATCGTGGTCACGCCGTGTCCTCCGCCGCCACCGCCCTAGACGGCCTCCGCCTGGCCCTCGACACCCGGCCCGACCTCGTCGTGCTCGACCTGGGCCTCCCCGACCTGGACGGCACCGAACTGCTCCGCATGCTCCGCGCCGTCAGCCGCATGCCCGTCATCGTCGCCACCGCCCGCGACGGCGAACCGGAAACCGTACGCCTCCTGGACGCCGGCGCCGACGACTACGTGGTCAAACCGTTCACCGCCACCCATCTGGACGCCCGCATCCGGGCGGTGCTCCGCCGTACCGGCCAGGAGGACACCGACACCACGGTCACCGTCGGCGGCCTCCACATGGACGTCCGCGGCCGCGAGACCACCCTCGACGGCACCCCCATCGACCTGACCCCCCGCGAGTTCGACCTGCTCTTGTATCTGGCATCCCGCCCCGGCCGCGTCGTCACCAAACGCGAACTCCTCACCGAGGTCTGGCAGGTCCCCTACGGCGGCACCGACAAAACCGTCGACGTCCACCTATCCTGGCTCCGCCGCAAACTAGGCGAAACAGCCCAAGCCCCCCGTTTCCTCCACACCGTACGCGGCGTCGGCGTCAAACTGGTCGACCCCACCTGACCCGCGATGAAACCCAGGTCGGCACTCCTGGTTGCCCCATCTGCCCCGGCGAAAGAATCCCGATGACCACTCGACCGGCCCGATGAGACCCAGGCCAGCACTCCTGTGACCCCACCTGACCCGGCGAAAGAATCCCGATGACCACTCGACTGGCGACATGAGACGTAGGCTGGCACTTCTGGTCGCCGCGACCACCTCGCTCGTCCTGATCGCGATGCTGGTGCCGATGGGCCTGCTGGTGCGATCGGCCGCCGAGAACGGCGCGGTCGCCCAGGCCACTACCGAGGCCCAGTCGGTCGCCGCCGTAATCGGCACGGTCGACCCGGCCGCGCTCGCGCTTACGGCGAACCGTGCGTCCGCCGCAGGTGGCCATCAGATCTCGGTCTTCCTCCCTGATGGAACGGTCGCCGGAGTCCCGGCCGAACGCTCCCCCGCCGTCGATCTCGCCGCCCGCGGCCGGAGCCTCTCCGCGGAAGCCCCCGGAGGCGGACGCGAGATCCTCGTCGCAGTTCAGGGCGAATCCGGGACCAGCGTGGTGCGGGTGCTGCTTTCTGCCGCCGATCTGAGCAGGGGCGTACAGGCGGCGTGGCTTGGACTGCTGCTGCTTGGCCTGATCCTCGTCGGGCTCGGCGTCCTGGTGGCCGATCGTCTCGCGGTCGCGCTCACCCGCCCGATGACCGGCCTCGCCCAGGTCTCCCACCGTCTCGCCGGCGGCGACCTGTCCGCCCGTGCCACCCCCACCGGCCCTCCGGAGATCCGCGCCGCCGCCCTCGCCCTCAACCACCTGGCGACCCGAATCGACGCCCTCCTCCATGAAGAACGCGAATCGGTCGCCGACATCTCGCACCGCCTCCGTACCCCCCTGACCGGTCTCCGCCTCGAAGCCGAATCCCTGTCCAATCCGGACGAGGCCGAACGCCTCGGCACCCGCGTCGACGCTCTCGACCGCGCCGTCACCTCTGTGATCGTCGACGTACGCCGCCGGAGCAGGGAACGCGGCTCCTGCGACGCCACCGCCGTCGTCGCCGCCCGCGTCACCTTCTGGTCCGTACTCGCCGAAGAACAGGACCGCCCCCTCACGTTGTCCCTCCCCGGCTCCCCCCTCCCGGTCGCCGCCTCCGCAGACGACCTCGCCGCCGCCGTGGACGCCCTCCTCGAAAACGTCTTCGCCCACACCCCCGAAGGCATCCCCATGTCGGTACGGCTGACGCCCTCCACCCCCGGCGCCGAACTCACCGTCACCGACTCAGGACCGGGCATCCCCCAACTCACCGAGCGCGGCCGAAGCGGCGGCAACTCCACCGGCCTCGGCCTCGACATCGCCCGCCGTACCGCCCAATCGGCCGGCGGCACCATGACCCTGAGCACGCCACCCGGCGGCGGAACCACCGTCACCCTCACCTTTGCCGCGCCTTAACCCTCGCAAAGCGCGCCCATAGCCAACCCCAGGCAACGGTAAAGCCATGAGAATCAAAACCGCCCTCACCGGCGCCCTGACGGCCACCGCCCTTCTCCTCACCGGCGCCGCCACCGCCGGCGCCGCCACGACTTCCGCCGGCACCGCCTCCGCTTCCACCGCCGCGGCCGACATCACCCGCGCCAAGGCCATCAAAATCGCCAAGAAAGCCGTCCCCGGCGCCCGCGTCACCGACGTGGAACGCGAATACGAGCACGGCCACCGCACCTGGAAAATCGAACTCGAAAAGGGCCGCTACGAGTACGACGTCTACGTCTCCATCAAGACCGGCAAAATCATCAAATTCAAAGTCGACCGCGACTAGGACCCCGGACAGAACGAAGCCGGTCGCCCTTGGCACCGGTGCGGCGAACAGCGTCACCTGCGTCAAACGAGATGGCCCGCAAAGCCACTGGGCGTACTGCGTGGACGTGGATGGGCAATACGCCCCCAGTCGGGCATGGGCGGCCTTAGGGTCAGACGCTGAAACAGCGGGTCAATAGCGGGAGCTCAGATGGCCGAGATCGATCTGACGCAGCACGCCGCGCAGCACGGCGGATCACAACCCCTACGCGGATATCTCGCGACGCCTCAGGGCGAGGGGCCTTGGCCCGGCGTGGTGATGATCCACGAGATCATGGGGCTGGAGCCGATGATCCTCCGCCATGCCGACCGTATGGCCCAGGCCGGTTACCTGACCCTCGCCGTGGATCTCTTCAGCGCCGGCGGCCCGCGACGCTGCCTCGTCTCCACCATCCGCGCGCTCCAAAGACGCGAAGGCCGCCCCTTCGCCGACATCGAAACCGCCAGAACCTGGCTCGCCGCCTCCCCCGACTGCACCGGCAAAATCGGCGTCATCGGCTTCTGCCTGGGCGGTGCCTTCGCCCTCCTCACCACCACCACCGGCTTCGACGCCGCCTCCGTCAACTACGGCAGACTCCCCCGCGACCTCGAGGCCACCCTCACCGGCTCCTGCCCCATCGTCGCCAACTACGGCGCCCGCGACCGCACCCTCAGAAACGCCGCCGCCCGCCTCGAATCCGCCCTCACCACCCTCGACGTCCCTCACGACGTCAAGGAGTACCCCACCGCCGGCCACGCCTTCCTCAACGACGAAGTCACCACCCCCTTAGCCCTCCGTCCCCTCCTCCACATCGCCGGCATCGCCCCCGACCCCGAATCCGCCCCCCATGCCTGGCACCGAATCACCACCTTCTTCTCCGAGCACCTGACCTAACCCCGACCAGCGCCGACGGAACCTCTCAAAACTCCGCTCACCCTTGCCTCCGGCCTTCCGCCGGTACACGTGGTTCTCCCACCCTCTGTGAGCTGGCGCTCGGCCCCTCCTCCAGCGCTGGCCGCATGCCCGGCATTGCTTACGGTGGTTCTCCCACCCGCCCACCCTTTGTGAGCTGGCGCTCGGCCCCTCCTCCGGCGCTGGGCGCATGCCCTGGCAGTGCTTGCGGTGGCTCTCCCACCCGTTTGAGCTGGCGCTCGGCCCGTGAGCAAAGCAGCGGCGGGAAGGGTAAATGGATTTCACCTTTCAGGGTGAAACTGTTTACGCATGGGCCGGACGGTGCGCTTGTGGCACCGTCCGGCCATCGTCCGAGGGTCAGGCGAACGCGTCGATCGTCGCTTCGCCGAAGGCCTTCAGGTCGTCGGGCATGCGGCTGGTGACCAGAGTCGACGGGGCCGCATTGCAGACCACGACCTCCTGGTCATGCCAGGTCGCGCCCGCATTGCGCAGATCCGTCTGCAGGCTGGGCCACGACGTCATCGTCCGCCCCCGTACGACATCCGCCTCGATGAGCGTCCACGGCGCGTGACAGATCGCCGCGACGGGCTTCCCCATGTCGAAGAACGCCCGGACGAACCGGACGGCCTCGGGGCGCGTACGCAGGTAGTCGGGGTTGGCGACACCGCCGGGCAGTACGAGCCCGTCGAACTGGGCGGCGTCGACCTCGTCCAGGGTGGCGTCCACCGGGAAGGTGTCGGCGCGGTCGAGGTGGTGGAACGCCTGGATCCGGCCTTCCCGGGTGGAGATCAACCTGGGCGTGCCCCCGGCGTGCAGGATGGTCTGCCAGGGGTCGGTCAGCTCGACCTGCTCGGTGCCCTCGGGAGCGGCGAGAAATGCGACGGTCTTGCCTTCGATCATGGCTGTCTCCCTTCTGAGCTGCCTAGACGCTGCCTGAGCACTGTCCAGACCCTTCCCCTGCCCGTTCTCACCAGCCCTATTCGGGCTCGTACGCGAGGTTGGGCCGCAGCCACCGCTCCGCCTCGGACACGGGAACCCCGCGCCGCGCGGCGTAGTCCTCCACCTGGTCCCGGTTGATCCGCCCCACGGTGAAGTACCGCGATTCGGGATGCGCCAGTATCAAGCCACTCACCGCCGCGGCCGGCGTCATCGCGTACGACTCCGTGAGGCCGATCCCCAATTCCTCGGACCCCAGCAGATCGAAGAGCTCGCGCTTCTCCGTGTGGTCCGGCGTGGCCGGGTACCCCAGCGCGGGCCGGATCCCGCGGAACCGCTCGGCGTGCAGGTCCTCCATCGCGGGGGAGGCGCCGGGCTCGAACCACTCCCGCCGCGCCCGCAGATGGACGTACTCCGCGAAAGCCTCGGCCAGCCGGTCGGCCAGCGCCTTCACCATGATCGCGCGATAGTCGTCCAGCTCGGCCTCGTACGCCGCGGCCAGCTCCTCAGCCCCCTGAATGGAGACGGCGAACCCGCCGACGTGGTCCCCAGCGGGGGCGACGAAGTCCGCGAGGCACCGGTTGGGCCGTCCGGCGGGCTTCTGCGTCTGCTGGCGCAACATCGGCAGGCGTACCCCGTTCACCACGATGTCGTCGCCTTCGGAACGCGCGGGCCAGAAGCCGTACACGCCCACAGGACGGAACGAACCGTCGGCGATGATGCGGTCGAGCATCGTGTTCGCGTCGTCGAAGAGTTCGCGCGCCTCGGGCAGGTCGAGGATCGCGGGGTACTTGCCCTTGAGCTCCCAGGCGAGGAAGAGGAACGTCCAGTCGATGAATTCCCGCAGTTCGGCGACCGACGGCGTGACCGTCCGCACCCCGGTGAACGCCGGCACGGGAAGCTCGTCGAACGCGATCTGCGGCCGGTTCGCCCGGATCTGGTCAAGTGGGAGCAACGGCTGGCGTACCCGCGCCTCATGCTGCTCGCGCAGCCGCTTCTGCTCGGCCCGGTTCTCGACGTCCAGATTGGCCGCCCGCTCCTCGTCGAGCAGATCGGAGACCACGCCGACCACCCGGGACGCGTCCAGCACGTGCAGCGTCACCGAGTTGTACGCCGGGGCGATCCGCACGGCGGTGTGCTGCCGCGACGTGGTCGCACCCCCGATGAGCAGCGGCGTCTTGAGCCCGCGCCGCTGCATCTCGCCCGCGACGGACACCATCTCGTCCAGCGACGGCGTGATCAGCCCGGACAGCCCGATCACGTCGGCGTTCTCGGCCACGGCCGTGTCGAGGATGACCGACGCCGGCACCATCACCCCGAGGTCGATCACCTTGTAGTTGTTGCAGCCCAGCACGACCCCGACGATGTTCTTGCCGATGTCGTGCACGTCGCCCTTGACGGTGGCCAGCACGACGGTGCCCTGCCCGCGCCCGGTGTCCAGCCGCCCCTCCAGCCGCGCCTGCTCCTTCTCGGCCTCCATGTACGGCTCCAGGTAGGCGACCGACCGCTTCATCACGCGCGCGCTCTTCACCACCTGCGGCAGGAACATCTTTCCGGAACCGAACAGGTCGCCCACGATCTTCATGCCGTCCATGAGCGGGCCCTCGATCACGTCGAGCGGCCGGGCGGCCTGCTGCCGGGCCTCCTCGGTGTCGGCCTCGATGAAGTCCACGATGCCGTGCACCAGCGCGTGCGCGAGCCGTTCCCGTACGGGCGCGTCCCGCCAGGCCAGGTCGACCACGCGCGCGGTGCCGCTCCCGCTCACCGTCTCGGCGAACGCCACCAGCCGGTCGGTCGCGTCGTCCCTGCGGTCGAACAGCACGTCCTCGACGAGTTCCAGCAGGTCGGCCGGGATGTTCTCGTAGACGGCGAGCTGCCCGGCGTTGACGATCCCCATGTCCAGCCCCGCGCGTACGGCATGGAGGAGGAACGCGGAGTGCATCGCCTCGCGCACCACGTCGTTGCCGCGGAAGGAGAAGGACAGGTTGGAGATGCCGCCGCTGGTCCTGGCTCCGGGGCAGCGCGCCTTGATGAGCGGCAGGGCGTCGATGAACGCCTTCGCGTAGCCGTTGTGCTCGGCGATGCCGGTGGCCACGGCCAGCACGTTCGGGTCGAAGATGATGTCTTCCGCGGCGAACCCGGCCTCCTGGGTGAGCAGGTCGTACGCGCGGGCGCAGATGGCCACCTTGCGCTCGGTGGTGTCGGCCTGGCCCTGCTCGTCGAAGGCCATCACCACGACGCCGGCGCCGTAGTCGCGGATGCGCCGGGCCTGGGCCAGGAACTGCTCCTCGCCCTCCTTGAGGCTGATCGAGTTGACCACGCCCTTGCCCTGCACGCACTTGAGCCCGGCCTCCAGGACGCTCCACTTGGAGCTGTCCACCATGATCGGCACCCGGGCCACCTCGGGCTCGGTGGCGATCAGGTTGAGGAAGGTGGTCATGGCCTGCTCGCTGTCGAGCAGGTCGGCGTCCATGTTCACGTCGAGCACGTTCGCCCCGCCGCGTACCTGCTCCAGCGCGACGTCGACCGCGCCCTGGTGGTCGTCGGCCTCGATGAGCCGCCGGAACCGGGCGGAACCGGTCACGTTGGTCCGCTCACCGATCATGACGAAGCCGGTGTCGGGCCCGATCGCGAACGGCTCCAGGCCGCTGAACCGGGTGGCCGCGACCGGCGCCGGGACCTCGCGCGGCGGGAGCCCCGCCACCGCGGCCGCGATCTTCTCGATGTGCGCCGGGGTCGTCCCGCAGCAGCCGCCGACGATGTTCACCATGCCGGCGTCCACGAACTCGGACAGCAGGCCGGCGGTCTCCTGCGGCGTCTGGTCGTAGCCGCCGAACGCGTTGGGCAGGCCCGCGTTGGGGTGGCTGGCCACGTACGTCCCGGCGAGGCGGGCCAGTTCGGCCACGTGCGGCCGCATCTCGGTCGCGCCGAGCGAGCAGTTGACGCCGACCACCATCGGCTCGGCCCGCTCGATGGAGCGCCAGAACGCCTCGACGGTCTGCCCGGAGAGCGTGCGCCCGCTGAAGTCCACGATCGTGACGGAGATCCACAGCGGCAGGCCGGGGGCGACCTCGCGGGCGGCGGCGATCGCGGCCTTGGCGTTCAGCGTGTCGAAGATCGTCTCGATGAGCAGCAGGTCCACCCCGCCCTCGGCGAGCGCCGCGATCTGCTCCGCGTAGGCGTCGCGTACCTGATCGAAGGTCACCGCCCGGTACGAGGGGTCCTCCACCCGGGGCGACAGCGAGAGGGTGACGTTGAGCGGCCCGATCGACCCGGCCACGAACCTGCCGCCGAACTCGTCGGCCGCCTGCCGCGCGAGCTGGGCGCCGCGCACGTTCATCTCCCGTACGTACGCCTCCGCGCCGTAGTCGGCCTGGCCCACGCTGGTGGCCGTGAACGTGTTGGTGGTGGTGATGTCGGCGCCGGCCGCGAGGTACTGCCGGTGCACGTCCAGGATGAGATCCGGCCGGGTGATGTTGAGAATGTCCGGGTCGCCGGTGAGGTCCCGGGGGTGATCGGCGAAACGTTCACCGCGATAGTCCTCGGGCGCGAGCTTCGCGCCCTGGAGCATCGTCCCCCACGCGCCGTCCAGGACGGCGACGCGTTCGGTCAGCAGCTGCCGCAGAGCATTCGTCCGGTGCACCAGAAAGTCTCCTCCCACGTGGGAGGCGACCTTGAGGGGGATGGTTCCAGTCGAGCGTGGCGGGCTCCAGCCCGTTGCAGCGCCTCTCGACCTGCCTCAAGTCTACCTGAGCTCACACTCGTCCGACTGGCACTCCCACGATCATGCGACCGCCTGACGGGCAATCCCTCACGAATCAGGGTGAGCTCTGCCAGTGTGGGGCGTATGGACCTCAAGGACGCCAAGGAGCTGACGCGGGCTCTCAGCGAGCTCCTCAAGGACGCCCACCACCAGCTGGACGAGGCGCGGCCGACCCCCGAACTGGTGGCGCGGGTCACCGGGCATCTCGGGTGCTCGCTCAAGGACGTCGTCAACGTCGTCGAGAGGTTCCCCACCTGGGAGCACGTCAACCTGCAGCGCGGCCTGGACGCGTACCTGGCGGCGCACACCCCGGACGCCGAGTGGTTCGGGATCGCCGGGCACGGCCGCGAGCACAACGACATCGTCAACATGCTGGCCAGCGCCGAGCGGAACTGGGAGCGCTTCGAACCCGGCGCCGTCGACTACGCCACCGCCGCCGTCGGGCCCGACGAGACCACCGAGGTCATCTCGCTCGGCCTGATCCTGACCCGCTCCCCCGAAGGAGTCCCGGTGGTGGTCGGGCTGCGCGGCGCGCAGGAGCACTCGGCCCCGCAGTGCCGGATCGTCGTCCTCGCCCCGGACCGGCGCAGCGCCACCGGCACCCGCGACGCGATCGAACGGCTGATGCGCGAGCACGACATCTACCGGGGGCAGGTCCTGTCGTTCGCGTGGAGCGAGCACCGCGGCAACGACCTGGTGACGTTCCTGCCCCGCCCCAGCCTCGCCGCCGACGAGGTCATCCTGCCGGGCGGGGTGCTGGCGACCATCGAACGGCACATCGTGGGGATCGCCGAGCATGCCGTACGGCTGCGGGAGCACGGCCAGCACCTCAAGCGGGGCCTGCTGCTCCACGGGCCGCCCGGCACCGGCAAGACGCACACCGTCCGCTACCTCATGGGCCGCATGAGCGAGTGCACGGTGATCGTCATGACCGGCACCGCCATCCGGTACGTCACCCAGGCCGCCGGCCTGGCCCGGCGGCTCCAGCCCGCGATCATCATCCTGGAGGACGTGGACCTGGTCGCCCGCGACCGCTCGCACACCGACGACGGCAACCCGCTGCTGTTCGCCCTCCTCGACGCGATGGACGGCGTGGGCGCCGACGCCGACGTCACCTTCGTCCTCACCACCAACCGGGCAGACGTGCTCGAACACGCCCTGGTCGACCGCCCGGGACGCGTGGACCTCGCCGTGGAGATCCCCAAGCCGGACGCCGTCGGCCGTACCGCGCTCCTCCGCCTGTACGCCCGTGACCTGCGGCTGGAAGCCGACCTCGACCCGGTCGTCGCCAAGACGGCCGGCGCCACCGCGTCGTTCTTCAAGGAACTCCTCCGCCGTACGGTCCTGACCGCGCTCCGCGACGAGGACCCGTCACCCGTCCTGACCGGCGAACACTTGAGCCAGGCTCTGACGGACATGCTGGGCGAGCGGGAAGCGCTGACCAGGTCCCTGCTCGGTTCCGGCGAACGCGTGCACCAAGCCGAGGAGCACGGCATGCCCTTCGCCGATTTCGACGAGCGGTGATCGCCGCCTAGAGTTGCCGTATGAGCCGGAAGATCGCCACGTCCGACACCGTCACCCGTGACCAGCTGCTCGACTTCCTGCGGGAACGGCACCGGGCGATCCTCATCACGGCGCGACGTGACGGACGGCCGCAGGCGTCGCCGGTGACGTGCGGCGTCGACGCCGAGGGCAGGATCGTGATCTCGACCTACCCCGAGCGGGCCAAGACCCGCAACGCCCGGCGCGACGAGCAGGTCAGCGTCATCGTGCTGTCCGACGACTTCGACGGCCCATGGGTCCAGGTGGACGGCACCGCCGAAGTGCTCGACCTGCCCGAGGCGCTCGAACCCCTCGTGGACTACTTCCGCTCGATCTCGGGCGAACATCCCGACTGGGACGAATACCGGACGGCCATGGCCCGCCAGGGCAAATCCCTGGTACGCGTCACCCCCACCCGCTGGGGCCCGGTCGCGACGGGTGGTTTCCCGGCGCGCCTCGCCTGAAATCGGCGCGCCGCCTGGACCGGAGACTCGTCCATCGCTGTCCACGCCCGCCCAGGACTGTTGCACGCCGTCGGCCAGCCATGATCGATCCGCTACTCGGGACCGTCCCGCCGCCTATTCACCTATTGCGTTCCAGGAGAACCACGGGGATCTCGCGAGTGGTTTGCTCCTGGTAGGCCGCGTACTGCGGCATGGCCGACACGATCAGGTGCCACAGATGTGGACGCTCTGCCGCCGTGGCGGGGCGTGCTCGGGCGGTGAAGGTCTCCGTACCGACCTGCACGGTGACATGCGGGTCGGTGAGCAGGTTCAGGTACCAGGCAGGGTGATGATCCGCTCCGCGGTTGGAGGCCGCCAGGACGTAACGGCCGCCGTCACGTCCGTAGACCAGTGCAGTGCGGCGCAGCTCGCCGCTTTTTCGCCCCCGGGTCGTCAGCAGCAGGTCGTTCACACCCGGCCGTGGCCGACCGCCGGTCTCCTCGAAACGACGGATATGTTCGGCAATCCAGGGGTTCGGGTTGTCGTGGACCTCGGGCATCACGCCTCCCGGACGCTGGCGGCGGTGCGGCGGTGGCGGGGAGCCTCGATTTCGTCGACCAGCGCGACCGCGAAGTCCGCATAGGTGATCCGGCTGGCCGGGTCGCCATGCTCGGCGATCTGATACCGGCCGGTGCGCGTGCCGTCTCGGCTGAAGTCGCCCGCCGGCGCGACATAGGCCCAGTCGAGGTCGCAGTCCCGAAGCACGTCGAGCCCCGCCGCATGGCCCAGATAGAAGGCGCGGTACTCGTTGGGGTAGCCGGGCTCGTCCATCAGAGGAGCACCGGATGCCCCCGGCATGATCGACGCGAGCCCGACCACCACCAGGCGGGGCACGCCCGCCTTCGCCAGACCGGTGGCCAGGGCGCGGGCCGACGAGGTGAAGAAGTCGTGCGGTGGCCTGGACAGGTCCACGGCAGCACTGATGGCGGCGTCATGCCCGGCAGCCGCGTGCTCGATGCTCACCGGGTCCGTGACATCGCCCGCCACCCGCACGTCGCTCAAGTCACTGTGGCCTGCGGGGTCACGCACCACGGCGGTGACCGCGTGACCGCGCCGACGCGCCTCCGCGACCGCCTGCCGCCCCGCCCGGCCGCCCGCGCCGAACACCACGATGTTCATGACGAAACCGCCCCTCCACCAGCGCCGGAGCCCAAACGCCCGGCCGATTCCAGGACGCTATCCGGGGCCACGGTTACCACCGGGATACCGGCTACCGTGAGGCCATGAGGGAACCCCTGCCCGACGACATGTTCGACGAGCTGTGTCCGTCCTCGCTCAATCCGATCCGATTCGGCGACAAGTGGGCGGCGCTCATCATCCGCTGCCTCGAACACGGGCCACGCCGGTTCACCGAGCTACGCGTACCCCTGAAACGCGTCACTCCCAAGGTCCTCACCCAGTCGCTGCGATCCCTCGAGCGGGACGGTCTGGTCAAACGCACCGTCTACGCCGGGACCACCCCGCATGTCGAGTACGAACTGACCCCGCTCGGCCGCAGCATGCTCAAACCGATGGCGGTCGCCTGCGCCTGGGCGGAGGAACACTGGGACGAACTACTCGACGCCCGCGAGTCGTACGACAACGTCACCCAACACGACAGGGACCGAACAGTGATCGTTTAAAATGCCGAACCGGACAGAAGAAACCCCGCCATCGAACCTCGGTTGGCGGGGTTTCGGCATGCCAGGGCTACTTGAGGAGCTGGCGGGCCATCACCATGCGCTGGATCTGGTTGGTTCCCTCGTAGATTTGGGTGTTCTTCGATGCGCTCATGGGCTACCTGCAATAGCCCACGAAGCTAGCCGTTGACCAGGGCATAGGCTTTTCAGGACCTTCCATCGGTTGCCGTCGGTTTCGGCGCTCCCACGGAACAGTCACGGAACAGACCATGATCAGGAGGTGCTCGGTGGCACTTCCTAAGAAGGGCTCTCACAGCGTCACCGCGAGCGATATGGCTTACCACTGGCGCGTCCGCCACAAGCCCGCCCGCCTACGCCAAGAAACGGCTCGACTCCTATGACCTGACTGGAGCAATATCCCGGATCTTGAGCTTGTCGATACTGATGATTTCCACTTGTTCCGGTGGGCTTGATCCGGTTTGACGGACACCTGAGATCAGGGGTTCGCCCCCGGAAAGGTGTCCATGTTGGACAGCATGGGCAAGAAGAGACGTCCACGCCGCTCGTTCACCGCGGAATTCAAATACGAGATCGTCGAGCTGTGCAGGCGGGGTGACCGCTCGGCCGGGCAGGTGGCCAAGGGCTTCGATCTGACCGAGACCCGCTGTGCGGGAATGGGTCCGCCAGGCCGAGGGCGACGCCGGCAAGCGTGACGGCCTGACCAGCGGTGAACGCGAGGGGCTTTCGACACTCTTAGAGCTGATCATTTCGCGGATATTCCACGCGCTCCCAATCGTCTTCGTCCTCCTCGTAGCTGCCGACCCAGCCCCGGATGGGCGAGGGTCAAGCGCGGCCCACCGGCCGCGTACCGCTTGGCCAGGACGCGCGGTGCTCTGGCCAGACACTCAGCCTGGAGAAGGATCCACCGCAGCCACGAGCCATCTGGTAGCAAGCTGACGGAGCACAAGGCCGCCAGGTCCGAGCACCGGAAGCGGCGCGGCAGCCTGATGTCCCCGTAGTCACCGACCGAGGTATCTTCGCTTAGCCAGGCATCGACTACGCCCCTTCAGCTGATGAGTCGGCTGCGGTTCCCCGGCCACGGCTGAGCCAGCCGCGCAGTCGCTCCAGCAGCCGGTCTACATCGAATGGCTTGGCCACATAGTCGGAGGCGCCGGAGGCGATGCTCTTCTCGCGATCGCCTCGCATGACCTTAGCGGTCAACGCGACGATCGGCAGATCCGCGAACTGCGGCATCCGGCGGATGGTCGAGGTCGTCGCCCAGCCATCCATCTCGGGCATCATGATGTCCATCAGGACCAGGGCGACGTCCTCGTTGCGTTCGAGCTGCTCGATACCCTCACTGCCGTTCTCGGCGTAGACGATCGTCGAGCCGTACCGCTCCAGCACGCTGGTCAGCGCGAACACATTCCGAATGTCGTCGTCGATGATCAGAATCTTGACGCCAACCAGCGGGTCCTCGCCCTGCCACTTCTGGCCCCAGACGGGCAGGTCGGCGACCGGCGCCTTGACTGGGTTCGTTGTGACCGGACGGCGAACCACACCACCGTCGCTCGCGGCCAGCGGGCCTGAATAGACGGGCGGTAGGTAGAGGGTGAACGTGCTCCCCTTGCCGAGCTCGCTATCGACGTGGATCTCGCCGCCGAGCAACCGGGCGATGTCGCGGCAGATCGAGAGGCCGAGACCGGTGCCGCCGTGCTTGCGGCTGGTGGTGCCGTCCACCTGCCTGAATGCCTCGAATATGACCTCGAGCTTGTCTGGCGGGATGCCGATGCCACTGTCAGTGATCTGGAAGGCGATCAGATCGCCTGCCTCGCGCAACGCCGCGTCGCTGTACTCGATGCTCATCGGCGCGGGCGCGACGCGCAGCCGTACCTCGCCCTTGGGGGTGAACTTGACCGCGTTGGAGAGCAGGTTGCCCAGCACCTGCTGCAGGCGCTGCTCATCGGTGCGTAGGTTCTGCGGGACGCCTGGGTCGAGCTCAACGATGAAGGCCAGCCCTTTGTCCTGGGCCAGCGGGGCAAAAGCGGACTCGACGTAGCTGACGAGCTTGGGCACCGAGAGTTGGCTCGGATGGATGTCCATACGGCCCGCCTCGACCTTGGATACATCCAGGATGTTGTTGATCAGCTGGAGCAACGCCGAGCCCGCGCCGTGGATCGTGCGCGCGAACTCCACCTGCTGGGAGGTGAGGTTGCCCTCGGCATTCTCGGTGAGGAGCTTGGCCAGCACGAGCATGCTACTGAGGGGTGTACGCAGCTCGTGAGATGTGTTGGCAAGGAACTCGGACTTGTAGCGGGAGGAGACGGCCAACTGCTCGGCCCGCTCCTCCAGGGTCTTTCTGGCCTGTTCGATCTGGAAGTTCTGGATCTCAATCGCACGGTTCTGCCTGGCCAGCAGCGCCGCCTTCTCCTCGAGCTCGGCGTTGGATCTGCGCAGCTCATCTTGAGCCTTCAAGGCTTCGATCTTGAGCTTGATATCTTTTTGGCTGAGTTCGACGAAGGATACGATTCCGGACGGAATATCGTCCGACCGCTCGACCAGCCAACGTTGCGCTTCGGCGACCCTGACGTCCGAGAGTAAATCACTCTCCGCAGAACGCTCATCCATTACCGTCAGCCAGCGCTGGAACTCCGCATCCGTATCGGCCCAGTCCCGCAGGCGCTTCCATTCGCGGATCAATGCTTCGTGAGCAATTTCTGCTGTGTCCGGCCCTTCGGGTGCGAGCACCACTAAACGGTTAGTTGAACTGGCAAGCGCTTCGGCTATCTTCCAGCCATCGCCTAAATGCTCACGCTGCGCGACCACTCGGACCGCACTCGCTGCCCCGCCTCTGGCGCGCACCATTGCCAGCAGGACCCTCCGGATGCTCCCTTCATCGAATTCTGCGCACAGTTCATGGTAGACATTTTCCGCATGTCGATTCAGAGCACCGGCGACACCACCGAGAGCATAGTAGTGATCAAATGTCAACCTGCGCTTGATCTGCATCGGCCACAGCTGGGTCAGAGTGAATTCAAGGAGTGGTAGTCCGCCTCTACTCCGGCTGGCTTCTGCAGCGATAAGCTCCACGAGTTGCGGTGAGTACATCACGCCTTCGGTAGTGGAAGGCTCGACAATTACCCGGGTCAGAGCCCGTTCATCCAATGGAGAGATGTTCAGCTGCCGATCCTGCAGCCGCAATCCCATTCCAGGTAGTTCGAGAATCATTGGAAGGAAGTCGGCCCTGAGCGTACAAACGAGTCGGACGGCACGCGAGACTGATTCACTCCCGACAGGAGGAAGTAATTTCTGCAGGAATTCTAGACCTTCACTATTGCTTTGCTCGGAAGTAAAAAGCTCTTCCATCTGATCGCAGATGATCGCGACCGGTCCGCCTACCAGAAGGGTCATTTTCTCGGTGACATGCGTTAGACCGTACTGGCGTACTTGGGTAGCGCAGGCATTAAGGTCCTCCAGAGAAGGCGTCTTTTCTGGTTGCGCTAGACTCAGCAGTGCATACGCAGCGGCATCGAATGGCGATCGACCGGGCCGGAACGAGGTCACCCGCCAACCCTCGGCGCGGAGAGCAGGCTCTAGACCGGCAGCTACCAGGGATGATTTGCCGACACCGGAAGGCCCGACCACAAGGATCAGTGGATTGATTTTGACCATGGACCTGAGCCTGGTTATTTCGTCTTCCCGCCCAACGAAAAGCCCGGCTCGAGCGTCAGCGGCCGTGAATGTACGTAGTCCGCGATACGGGCAAGGTGGAATGGAACTACCAGCGAGAACCTCTGGCCATGATTCTGCAATATGTGCCATAGGGATCGCATAGGCATCGCCCACCAAACCATCGCGAGATGCGATGACCAACATGCCGACGACCACGTCCCCCCATTCGTCCTCCGTGATCACGGGGCTACCGCTGTATCCTGGTTGAGCCCTCAGGGCGGACTCGCTGGCCGCATCGAGTTGAAGCAGCCCCCCGGTGACCGCACCACGAATTCTGCACGTGGTCCATGCTCCGTTGGCCCGGGAAGGGGAGCTTGGATACCCGAACATGCTTATCTCGCCTTTGGGCGGCTCTTTGCGGTTTACCAGCCGGGCCGGGCCGGCACCGTAAGGCAAGGTGTCTCCTCCCACGAGAACGAGTCCGGCGATATCGCGGCCAGCGCAATCAGTCGCCGCCGGCGGGCTCCATGCAACAACCTTGCAGTTCCTTAGAGGCGCACCATCGACATCACCTAGAAGCGGGAAATCAATCTGGATCCGCACGCTCTGTGCCGGGCGATCGCTGGTGATCTTGTCTCGCCCCATCGCCGCATTGATAACATGTGCACACGTCAGAATTTCGCGATCGCCCACCACGAGACCGACACCCACGGTGTCTTCACTTCCAGAGCGTCGGATGCGGACCAAAAATCCGTGCCGCGATATAGTCGCCATCACCCTAAGAACGCTTCCACAGTACCCGGATCGCAAAATTTACTTCCGTGGTCCCCTTGGCAATCACGATTGTCGACTCGCCACTAACCTTTAAACCGAATTCTATTTCGATTTCATTGGGCGCCGCTTCACGGAGAGTGTCGATGATTTGGGCGAGAGCGGGCTTGATGCTGTGAAGTGCTTTATCGAGAGAATTGCGAGCTCGTGCAATAGTTCCATCCCCAGCGGCGAGGTCGAGATCCTGGCCCATCAAATCGCGATCGACCTCGAAAACGATAACGTCTTCGCTGCAGACCTCAACAGGCACGGCCAACAGTCGATCCATATTTGACTCCCAAAACAGTCCATACCAGCCAAGCCTTGATCAGCGCCCGAGCAGCCTATGGGCGCAAGACGGGCCTAGATGGCATTGTCCGCGCTAATGCAATCAAGAGGCAAGGATGTGTCCCTGTCTACCTCGTCACGGCCCGCCTCGGCCACTCCGATCCCGCTATCACGCTCCGGGTGTACGCCTCACCTGATCAGCGAACAGACGGGGCCGACATCTTCGCCAACGCGATCAAGGTGGCGTGAGGGCCTGTTAGCAAGATCGGGAACATTGCCCGGACAAATCTAGAGTCCCTGGCCATATCTGACCTGGTCTGAGGATTTCGCATGTGAGCCGCCTTGGGGAATCGAACCCCAGACCTTCTGTTTACAAGCCAACTCGACAGCATCCACCGGTGTCTACCGCCGTCAGACGTGCCTGTTCAGTGGGCCCTCCGGCCTGATCAACGTTCGTGAACGTACACCAGCGTCCACGAACGTTGTTAGCAACGGCGTTGGCAAGATCGACCGCATGGTGTTTGCCCCGTTGGAGGCTGCCACCTCAGCCATGATCACCGGTGCCAAGTCCTGACGAAGGAAGGGCTTGGCCTCGATCGCCCCAACCCCGAACGGCGGGTACCGAAGTGCGCGATCGTCACGGCCCTGGCCAACCAACACCCGCGCTTAGGAGAGCGTGAGCTACGCCCTGTTCCTCTGAGCTGCTCAAATTCACCATGATGGCGGAGGGAGAAGGATGATCACCCCGCAGATGCCCCACGTTCGCCGGGGACGATACCGTCCGTGATGCCCTTCGCGGCGGCCGAGGTCGGACGGTCTGAGAATAACCGTACGCCCATGAACCGAGGTGTACCGTTCCCTCAACGTCAGCACCTAGGAGGTGAACATGCTGACTCCGACATCGCGCGATTGGGAGGATTGGGCCACCGGAGGTGAGGGCCACCCTCCCCCGGGCTGGGGTGAGAAGCAAGACGGCGAGCCAGACCTCCCTATCGTGTACTCGACAGCCGACGCCGCGGACGAGATGGCGCAGACCGTTATGCTCCGCTATGTGGAGCTCCAGCGGTCCATGCTGGAACTTCGCCTTAGGCCCCTTGATCCGCAGTTCGAGGCATTCCGCGAGGCCCTACGCGGATCGTGGAGCAAGAGGACTCCCCTCGTCGATCTGGCCTGCCATGGCGACTCCGGCTTCGACCTCGTCGTCACCTTTGGTGACGGACGTAAGGCTTTTATACAGGCGAAGGGGTTCCTGACCGCGGACGGCGCCAGGCGCTCTGACCGCGATGCGTGGCGCAAGGCCCTCAACGTCTGCCGCGCAGCAGCGAGTTCAGACAAGTCCGGAGGACGCGGACGGCGGAAGCTGCCCCGGTGGTTGGCAGACGTCCTCATTGAACTCGCCTCCCGGACTTTGCCGATCCCCTTCCTGATTGGGATCGACAAGATCCGGCGGTCACGGACCGCCGTTGTTCCACAGGGCTACGACAGCGAGGCACCGCGCATCGCACCTTCCTTCGGCGAGCTCGCTGTGCACTACACACACCACGCCAGCACCCGATAATCCCCTGCAGGTCGAACCGGAGCTTCTTGTTTGGCCTGGGGGTGTTCGCATTCCCGCAGCCAGCCGTGACCAGTTCGCCTGCGGGTTGCGCATGCGCGCTCCCGCGTTCACCCGGGAGTCAAGGGTGCCATACACCCATTCCGTGGTCCTGCACATCGCAGGGCTGCCAGCCGAGCCATCTGCCTCGGCCAACATTTTCGTTAGCGTCCTGTCCAGCGTTCTCGTGCTGGTCGTGCTTTTCGTCATCTTCCTCGGCTGTGTGGCCGTGTTGAGCACCGACATCGAGCGGTGCAAACGCGCCGAGAAGATCCTACGGGCGATGTTGAAGTTCCTCGTCGACATCGTCAGGGCCATCATCGGGCTCTTTAGGAGCCAGACATGAGCGGCCACCGCAGGGGCCGCCCTGCTTGCATCTCGCCCGAGGCAAGGGAGAAGGTCGTCCGCATGCAGATAGCCGGCATGGGAGATCAGGCCATCGCCGATGAGCTCAACCAGGCGGGAGTCTCCACACCCATGGGAACCTGCCACTGGACGCGCGCACACGTCTGGCGACTGCTCAGGACGCGAGACGCCACCGAACTGCTGAACCGACTACGGGAGTCACCAAGCTAAGGCGACCCGTCCGTCGAAGCGCCCCTACTCTCGTGTCGAGGGCAGGGGCGCTTGGACTGCCGTGACAGAGCAACGTATGCGGACACCGCTCACCGCCTGCGCCTTAGCCCTGGTGCGGTTACCGCCGCTCTTGCCTCTCCTCGGACGCAGCCTCCCGACCTTGAGCCTGTTCGTGATGGCCCCGCGCAACGAGCGGGTAAGAGGGGGACCGATAGCTAACCGGAGGACACAGGGAGAACGCGTGATTAAGCCGCAATCGGCGCTTCCCCCGGAATCCGATGGGCTGGGGCTGAGGAACGAAGATCAGTGCTCCGATCACCCTGACTCTGTACGGCGACACCGGAGTGAGCGATCGTCACGACCACAGCCACCTCGCTTCATGCGTGGCGGTTTTCAAGACCAGTATGGAATCTATGCCGATTCGACCTCTCACCTGCGGCTAGACCGTACCCAGGTATCTACACAGAGAAGAGCATCCCGCACATATCCCGTGTCGCCGGACTACCCAATCCAGCGGGTCGCCCATCATCCGCTGGAAAAGCCGACACGAGCGCAGGGCCGCCGGGTCCGAGCACTGGAGGCGGTACGGCACTCCGTCTTGCAGGTCGGCCATCTAGGCGCAAGACGAGATGTCATCGCTCTACTGATGATCCTCCTGTCCGAGGTCCAACGACTACACCGAGAGTGCGCCGACTACGAGCACTCCGGTCCGCCAATTAACGGAGTAGCTCATGCGCGCCTTTCGAACATGAGGCTTCCTCATCGTCGGACGGTGGGTGGCCCGACTTCCGGCCTGAGGAACCGGAGGTTGCTACTTCGGCTTGAAGAACGCCTGCTCGTCGATGTCCACCGGAACCTCAAGGTGGACCGTCCAGGGCTCGTAATCGGGATGCTCGCACGTGACGGCGATCCGTACGGGGGCGTCCGCGTACTTGGTGCGCCAGTGGTCTTGGTTCGTCCAGCGAGGCCATGCCGACCTGATCAGTGCAATGGGCTTGTAGTCCCCCATAGTAAGACGAAAGGTCTCAACGGACCGCCCGTCCTCGCTTCCTCCGTCGATAGCCCTGTTGAACCGGTACGGCCCCCAGATTGTGGCAGCGATCTCGTCGGCGGTGGGCCCGCCTGCCAGCGTCGATTTGCGATCCGGCCAGTCATCCCGAATCGACACCGTCAGCGTCACCTCATGCAGGGCCGTCGGGCCAAGCAGCAGTAGACGTAATTCAGCATTGTCCCACACCTTCGGAGCCACCACGGCGGCTCTGAGTTGGGGCGTCATCTCGTGATGCCACCGACGCCGCTCAATCTCCGTAAGTCGCGATGCTGCGTCGGCGGACTTCGCCGCGGCCTTCCAGGCGAGAAAGCTCCCGCTTAAGGCGATGAACGCGGCTATCGCCGACCAGGTCTCAGCAGTCATAACCACCAGTCTTCCCGTCGCCTACAGTTCGCATCGAAGGGGTCGCGGTTTGCTGTACAGCAACACTGCCTCACATGATCACACGCCACCGGCTCGCCACTGTCGTCTTTCAGGCAGGGCGAGAAGCCCTCTACGGCGTGCAGTATCAAACGGGAACCGGAAAGAACCCATAACGGCCGAAATCGCGGCGCTTAGTGAAGTGAACAAGTTTCACCTCGTCGGACAAGTTTGCTGGAGGGTCGGTGTTCTCGACGACAATACACTGACCATCAAACTGGAAATCTATATAGAAATAAAAAGCGTCTGCAACGCTCGCAAATTCCTCTTCCGAAGGTCCTTCGCTTACCCCGGGCTCTGGTTCCCGATATGTAATAAGGGGAGAATCGAGGACGACGAATCCGGGATGTTCCAGATCGCGATCGAAACAGTATTGGGCCAACCCGAGCGTAAAGGCGGCATGAAGAATGGATCGCACGCCTTTTCCTCGCGAACCTCGGGCTTGATCGCCGACGAAGAGATCATTAGCGCTTTTGCTATATGTAACGGAGTCCGCAATTGGCACCGACCACTGATGGAGTACTTCCTTAATTGACGCGGCAAGCTCTATCAGTACTTTTTCGTTAAGGCCAGTAGGGGTTGGCAGATTCTCTGGATCTTCGGGTTGGACAGTTGCCCGTAGTGCCTCTAGTTTCTCTATTTGAGCATAAGTTGCCAGCTTGCTCTCGATGTCCGACCTTACGTTCACAAGGTCCTGTATTGCCACCCTCTGAGGCTGAAGTTCTTCGTCGAAAGCATTGATCTGCTGTCGCAGCTGCTGGATTGTAGCTGTGGAGCCGAGAATGCTCGACCGCAAGCGCTGTTCTTGCGTTTGGAGATCGGAGAGGGTGCTGAGCAGATCCTCACGGAGCATGCTGGTCTTTTGAATCTCCACAAGAACCGACTCCCCGAATGCAGAAATCTCCTCTGCGCTGTGAACATCCGCCGCTTGGTGCTCTACTTCTGCACCACAAAATACGCATACACCTGGCCGGAAATAGCCAAGCAGACTTCCTGCTTCCCGAACCATTTCTAGCCGGTCCAAATCTGAATCGTATTTGGCGAGTAGGAGCGAGAAGCGAGAAATAAGCTCGCTGACCTCTTCAAGTCGCGCCTGGTGGTTGCTGTAAACACGCACTGCCGAGGCATGCTCGGAGGCGACGCCGGTTCGTGAGTCGAGAATCGAATCTATTGCTGAGGTATGCTCCTGGATGGAATTGTTGAGGCGGGACAACTGCTCATTAAGCTCAAGAGGGCCGTCGGCGGAGAGTAGGGTCTCCTTAAGATCCCTGATCACTACTTCGAGGACCTCTGCTTTACCTCTACCAATCTTCCGTCGTTCGACTGCACCCGCGTCCTGGGCAATCGCACTATCATCGTCGCCCTGCAAGAGCAGTTTAAGCGTCGAGATCTCTGCTGTTGCCGTCGTGTATTGACCCGAGAGCGCTGGCGGTGTAGCGGCTTGCATCTTGGTCTCATCGATGATGCACAAAAAGCAAAGATTTCGGAAGCTCAGGGGAACGGTTTCATTGCGCTTATTCTTCCGGATCTGACGACCATCCAGGCCGATTTGCCGCAGCAGGAAGCCTGAAAGGCTATCCTTCGTAGAGCTTGCTTGCCCGTGAGCCGCCGCCAGCGTGAAATCTGGTGCCGTATTCGGCGCACTCATGAACTCGCCGCGATATGCGCGGAATGAACCGCCCTGTATTGATCGCTCTAGAGTCAATGCAGTATCATCGGGCAAAATCATACTCAGCAGAATAGTAGAGTATGGCTCTGCTTCGGGGATGGATTTTAGTGCTTTTCTGCCGAGCATGAAGTCGATTGCTTCAACGATATACGATTTGCCTGTGTCAGAAGCGCCATATATCACGGTAAGGCCCGACCCAAACTCCACCGTTGCATCCGGGACACCCTTGCCGATAAAGCTGAGGTGTGTAAGCCGCAATTTACTCATCGGTTGCCTCCATGCGGCGGCTTGGTGATGGGTCCACCAACTCCGGCCAGCGACCCAGGGCCGACATTTTCTCCCGAATCTCGGCAGGGTTTACACTTCCAAAGGCCTCAATGACCCAGTCTGCACGATTTCGCAATTGATGCATATACGATGACTCGAGAAGTTCCACGAAACCGGGCGCATTATCTGTCGCAGCATAACCAATTCCGCTACTACTGACCTGCAAGGTAACCAGTCTCGCGCGAATCATGACTTGTAGCCCAAGTTCCAGAAGTTCGCGTTTCACAGCTATCTCGCTCGTGTGGTTAGGAACATCCGGATGTAAACTCTGCGGGCCTCCAAACTCCTCAGAGTGGAGCAGGCTGTAATCAAAAAACGCGAGAGCATTTATGTCGTAGGCTTCTGGGAATGCGCTAGTTAGAATAGCCAGTACTCGTATGCCTGTCTCTAGTGGGCCGTTCAGAGGTTGGTTTATCATTGCTCGTCACACCAGATGAGGCGATCTGAGTTTGCCAGCTGATGGCAAATGCCCCGCTTGTCTCTTGGGTTGGACACCGAAATAAGTGCATTCGAGGTTAGACTCAACGCTGTCGCCATCTCCAAGACTCGCGTTAGTCGTTCCATTCCGTCTGGATAGGAGCGTTCTTGTGTCTCAATGACGCCCTCATATACCTCGTTTTGCAATTCCTCGAATGTACCGGGCATTACGCTATCCCGCGCGAAAACCCTCAGCGCTTCAGCGCTGTAAAAGGCCTCGCGCTGTCGACTAAAGTGTTTCATAGCCTTCGGATGTGACATCAGAGACTCGATGCCCTGTATCTCCATTTTGAAGTGTTCGACATAGACATTGAGCAGGTGCTCAATGTAGCGTGTCTCTTCTTCCTCGGGCGTCTCCGGAGGGGTCTGGACAACTGGACGTGCTGGTAGAGGGCCACCGAAGCGATGGGCATAGTACGGTGTGCGACTATGAACTTCCAGAATCTCATGTATTTCCACTGACCGAAAAACATTGTACTCGATCGTTTCGGCCAGGCCTCGAACCTTATCGACCAAACTCCCATCAAGTCCGGCCCCTAGCGGCTTGTCTCCCTCAAACTTTTCAAGGAACTTCGTACGAAGCTCACTAGGCTTGCTCAGCATTCGCTTAAGACCTGGTCCGCATCCTTGTGGGGCAAGGAAATAGTACCTGCGGGGCATCGTGTAGTGGCCTTCGACAACCGACCTAAGAATCTTAAAGATCTCCGGGTAAGCGTCGCTGGGCATCAACGCTTCTTCATAATGCTTACATTGAAAGCAATCCCATTCCCCCTCAAACCCATCCGGACTCAAAAAGCCGGCGACGTCGGCACCTCGATCGTTTGATCCGCCGATACGCTTGATTTGAAAGTAGTCTTCTCGCAGACCTGTTACCCACTCAAGGATGAAGTCTTCCCAGACGTCAGGTGTGTAGAAGAAGATTCTCTGTCTCGGGGTCGGTGGAGTGCCGCCAGCAAGATTCGCCACCGTAGTCACTTGTCCCTGAGGCGGAGCGGGTATGTCTGACAGAGGGACTGGCGGGTCTCCTGGTGCTTGGTGTGGCACGCCTGTCCCTTTTCTATGGTGGTGGTGACCGATACGGCAGAAAGTGTTAAGTATGCCACCTACAGCAAGTTTCGGCGAGGGCCTGATTTTACGCGTGGCCGGACCCGGATTTCTGTCTGTCAGGGGGGTATAGCAATGGCGGATATGGGCTTTTTGGGTGGATTGGCCAGTTAATGCGTGCAGGGCCTAGGAGCCTGGTTAGGCGTTGCGCCGAGGCTACCTCGCGGGTGCCGTCATCGCGTCCTTAGTGCCCTGGCTTCGCCAAGCCGAATTCTCAGACACGTCCTAGTAGACGGGGTCGGGTCGGCTGAGGCCGTGAACACCTACGACCTCCCAGGCGTCGAGGGCATCCGTAAGTCAGATCCCAGCTTGTTCGGGATCGCCCGACATCGTCGGCGGATGCGCAAGGGGAGTGCGTACGATCTAGATCGACTGGGTCCATGGCCCCACCACGAGCACGAGGTGGACCACGTTGTTACCGATGTGCTCCAGGCACTGGAGGTCCTGCATGGCGAGGCCTGACCCCACTCAGCCTGCTGTGCCGGAGGCGCGGGATGATCTGCGCCGAGCGTTGCGATTCCAAGGACCAGCAGCAGATCAGAGGCGGGGCAGCTGGCTGGTGACGGAAGGTCACGCTGCTTCGCGTGTACATGTTCCGGTTCGTCCCCGTCGTGGCCGTCCACACGGCTGGGAAGAGACCATCTCACACCAGGCGACTGCCGCCATCGGGTATTGCCACGCCGCTTGTCGGCGTGGCTCGCGCCGCTGCCGGCGGACCGGCCCGAAGAGGCCGCAGCCGCCGGCGGGCGAGCGCGCGAATCAACAGATGAAGAATGATCGTCGTGTGCACTTTCCGTACTGGCCGTAGATGGCACCTGGGCAGCGCTGTGCACCCATCCCCCGGCGCGTCCGCTCCCCGCGGGCCGCCCCGCTGGATCGTCCAGGGCGCACACCCCCACCCTCCAAAGGGCTCACCCTTACTCTCTCTCGCTTCCACCTCTCCTCACCTTCCCCGTCGGCCTGCCCCTGCCGCGTGAGTGGCGGCTTGGCCTCCCGGAAGGAAGGTCTTCACCAGCTCCGCCACTACTACGCGAGCGTCATGCTCGCCGGAGCCGTCTCCATCAAAGAGCTCGCCGAATACCTCGGCCACGCCGATCCGGGCTTCACTCTCCGTGTTTACGCCCACATGATGCCGGGCTCCCACGACCGCGCCCGGCAAGCCATAGACGACCGCCTGTTCCGGCCGCGGCCAATCTCTCACGGAACAGGGACGGAACAGTGATCGCTTAGGATGCCGAATCGGACATCAGGAACCCCGCCCACAGACCGCGCATGGCGGGGTTTCTGCATGTCAGGGGCTACTTCAGGAGTTGGCGGGCCATCACCATGCGCTGGATCTGGTTGGTGCCCTCGTAGATTTGGGTGATTTTGGCGTCGCGCATCATGCGTTCTACCGGGTAGTCGCGGGTGTAGCCGTAGCCGCCGAGGAGTTGGACGGCGTCGGTGGTGATGTCCATGGCGGCGTCGCTGGCGGCGCATTTGGCGGCACTGGAGAAGAAGGTGAGGTCCTTGACGGGGGTGCCGTGCATGGCCTGTTCGGATTTGGCGGCGGCGGCGTAGGTGAGCTGGCGGGCGGCTTCGAGTTTCATGGCCATGTCGGCGATCATGAATTGGAGGCCCTGGAAGTCGGCGATGGGGCGGCCGAACTGTTTGCGCTGCTTGACGTAGTCGATCGCGTAGTCGAGGGCGCCTTGGGCGATGCCGAGGGCCTGGGCGGCGATGGTGATGCGGGTGTGGTCGAGGGTGGCCAGCGCGGTTTTGAAGCCGGTGCCGGGGGCGCCGATCATCCGGGTGGCGGGGATGCGGACGTTTTCGAGGATGACCTGGCGGGTGGGGGAACCCTTGATGCCGAGTTTCTTCTCCTTCGGGCCGAAGGTGACGCCGGGGTCGGACTTCTCGACGACGAATGCGGAGATGCCGCGGGGGCCGGCGGTGGGGTCGGTGACGGCCATCACCGTGTAGTACTCGGAGATTCCGGCGTTGGTGATCCAGGACTTGGTGCCGTTGAGGACGTAGTGGTCGCCGTCCTGGACCGCGCGGGTCTTCATGGCGGCGGCGTCGGAGCCGGCGTCGGCCTCGGAGAGGGCGTAGGAGAACATGCCGTCGCCGCGGGCGACCGGGGCCAGGTACTGGGCCTTGAGGTCCTCTGACGCGGAGAGCAGGAGGGGGACGGTGCCGAGTTTGTTGACGGCGGGGATCAAGGAGGAGGACGCGCAGGCGCGGGCGATCTCCTCGATGACGATGACGGTGGCCAGGGCGTCGGCACCGGCGCCGCCGTACTCCTCGGGGATGTGGATGGCGTGGAAGTCGGCCGCGACGAGGTCCTTGTAGACGTCGGCGGGGAACTCCTCGCTTTCGTCGGCGGACGCGGCGCGCGGGGCGATCTTCTCGTCGGCGAGGGCGCGGACGGCCTCGCGCAGCATCTCGTGCTCTTCGCTGGGCGAGTAGAGAGGCACACTCATAGACAGATTCTAGGACGTCCAACTATTGGGCGGGCCAGGGGTGGGTATGCACAGCTGTCATCAGTGGAGCGGTACATCCCTTAAAGGGCACTTCCTGTGGATTGCTGTGTTGCGAGGGGATCACTGGCAGGTGCCCTAACCTGGGATAACATTCCGGGACGCAAAAGATGAGCAAACGGAGGGAGCGTGGCCGTGCCGTACCGTCTGACGGTGTTGGGGACCGGGTATCTGGGGGCCACGCACGCCGCGTGCATGGCCGAGCTGGGGTTCGAGGTTCTCGGTCTGGACGTCGAGCCGGAGAAGGTCGCGAGTCTGCAGCGGGGCGAGTTGCCCATCCACGAACCTGAGCTGGAGGAGGTTCTGCGGCGGAACCTCGCGAACGGGCGGTTGCGGTTCACCACGTCCTATGACGAAGTGGCGGAGTTCGGGGACGTGCACTTCGTGTGTGTGGGGACGCCGCAGAAGAAGGGGGAGTACGCGGCGGACGTGTCCGCGCTCGACGCGGTGATCGAGGCGCTGGCGCCGCGGCTGAAGCGAGAGTGCCTGATCGTGGGGAAGTCCACGGTTCCGGTCGGTACGGCCCAGCGGCTGGCGGACAAGCTGTCGCATCTGGCGGGGTCGCATGTGGAGCTCGCGTGGAATCCGGAGTTCCTGCGGGAGGGGTTCGCGGTTCAGGACACCTTGAAGCCGGATCGGCTGGTGTTCGGGGTGCAGTCGGAGCGGGCGGAGAAAATTCTCCGGGACGTGTACGCGCCGTTGGGGGACGTGCCGACGGTGGTGGCCGATTTTCCGACCGCGGAGCTGGTCAAGTCGGCGGCGAACGCGTTTCTGGCCACCAAGATCTCGTTCATCAATGCGATGGCGGAGGTGTGCGAGGCTGCGCATGCGGATGTGAAGCAGCTTTCGCTGGCGTTGTCGTTCGATGAGCGGATCGGGGGGAGGTTCCTGAACCCGGGGTTGGGGTTCGGGGGTGGGTGTCTGCCCAAGGACATTCGGGCGTTCATGGCGCGGGCGGGGGAACTGGGGGCGGATCAGGCGCTCACGTTCCTGCGTGAGGTGGATGCGATCAATATGCGGCGGCGGGCGCGGATGGTGGATCTGGCTCGTGATCTCGTGGGGGGGTCGTTCCGGCGGAGGATCGTGGGGGTGCTGGGGGCGGCGTTCAAGCCGAATTCTGATGATATTCGGGATTCGCCGGCGTTGGATGTGGCGCTGACGATCGGGCAGCAGGGTGGGGCGGTCACCGTGTACGACCCGGTGGCCTTGACCAATGTACGGAAGGCGCATCCCGATCTTGGGACTGCGGATTCGGTGCTGGAGGCGGCGAACGACGCGGATGTGGTGCTGCTGCTGACTGAGTGGCAGGAGTTCGTGGATCTCGATCCGGAGGCTATTGGGGCGGTGGTGAATACGCGGAACATCGTTGATGGGCGTAATGCGTTGGATGCGGAGACGTGGCGGGCGGCGGGCTGGAACTACCGCGCTCTCGGTCGTCCCTAGGGGTTCTCCCACCCTTTACTCTTGCGTGTTCACTCACTTGAATCCAACCGGTCGGCCCTGGTGCGCGGAGCGTGCCCTGTCTGGGGTAGTTCCAGCCGAGGCTTTCCGCGTTTGCGCTGGCAGTGGCTGTTCCCACCCACCCACCCTTTTGCGGGCTCCGCCCGCCCCCGTGGGCTTCGCCTGCCTCATGAGGCTCCGCTCGCTTCACAGTTCCGCCCGCTTCGGCGAGTTTGCCGAAGCCCTTTGGGAACCAAATCCCCTACTGATGCAAGGTGGCGGCCTCGGCGCGGAGGTTCTTGCCCTTGGCGTGGGCCTGTTCACGCAACGCGGTCTGGAAAGTGACCATGCGACCCTGAAGCGCGGGATCGGTGGCGGCAAGAATGCGCACAGCGAGCAGGCCGGCGTTTCTAGCGCCACCGATAGCCACGGTGGCCACAGGAACACCCGCGGGCATCTGCACGATGGACAGAAGCGAGTCCATTCCGTCCAGATACTTCAGGGGAACCGGCACACCGATCACCGGGAGAGGCGTCACCGAAGCGAGCATGCCCGGCAGATGCGCCGCTCCCCCAGCCCCCGCGATGATCACCTTCAACCCGCGCGAATCCGCGTGCTTCCCGTACTCGATCATTTCTTCCGGCATGCGGTGCGCGGACACCACATCCGCCTCGAAGGCCACGCCGAACTCCGCCAGCGCCTCGGCGGCGGCTTTCATGACCGGCCAGTCGGAGTCGCTGCCCATGACGATCCCGACCTGCGGGACGACCTCGGGCTGGCTGTACGTCATGTCATGATCCCTTCGGAGCGGACGGGCCGCGCAGGCACGTCACGGCGTGGCGGGCGCGGGCGCGGACCTCGTCGAGGTCGGTGCCGAGTGCGGTGACGTGGCCGATTTTGCGGCCGGGACGGACTTCCTTCCCGTAGAAGTGCAGCTTGATGCCTGGGTCGTTGGCGAGGACGTGTTCGTAGCGGGAGAAGATGTCCGGGTCGGGGCCGCCGAGGAGGTTGGCCATGACGACGACGGGGGCGGTCATCGCGGGCGAGCCGAGGGGGAGGTCGAGGACGGCGCGCAGGTGCTGTTCGAACTGGGAGGTGCGGGCGCCCTCGATGGTCCAGTGGCCGCTGTTGTGGGGGCGCATGGCGAGTTCGTTGACGAGGAGACCGGTCTTGGTCTGGAACATCTCGACGGCGAGCAGGCCGGTGACGCCGAGTTCGCTGGCGATGGTGAGGGCGATCTTCTGGGCCTGGGCGGCGTCCTCGGCGTCCAGGTCGGGCGCGGGGGCGATGACCTCGACGCAGATGCCGTCCTCCTGGACGGTCTCCACGACGGGGTAGCTGACGCCCTGGCCGTGCGGGGAACGTGCCACCAGCACCGCCAGCTCGCGTTCAAACGGGACGAAAGCCTCAGCGAGCAGCTCAGTGCCGTTTTCGAGGACCCGGGCCGCCTCGGTCGGGGAGTCGGCGACCCACACGCCACGGCCGTCGTAGCCCCCGCGAACGGCCTTCAGGACGACCGGCCACCCGTTCTCCTCGGCGAACTCCTCGACGTCGGAGAGGGACTCCACCCGCCGCCACGCGGGGCAGGGCGCGCCGATCTCCGTGAGCCGGGCGCGCATCACGGCCTTGTCCTGCGCGTGGATGAGCGCGTCCGCCCCGGGGTGGACCACGATCCCGGCCGCCGCCATGTCCCGGATGTGCGCGCCGGGCACGTGCTCGTGGTCGAACGTGACCGCGTCGCATCCGTCGGCGAACGCCCGGAGATCGTCCAGGTTCCGGTAGTCGCCCAGCGTCGTCCGCGTGATCACCCGTGCCGCGCTCTCATCGGGCGAATCGGCCAGCACCCGCAGCTCGATGCCGAGCGCGATGGCGGCCTGCTGGGTCATGCGGGCGAGCTGCCCGGCACCGACCATGCCGACGACGGGGGTCACGTTAGCGCTGTTCACAAAGGGCTAGCTTAGCCCGCGGTGATGTGAGCCAGTTCCCGGCGGAGCCCGATGGTGGACATCTTGCCCGCCGCGCTGACCCTCGTGATGAGGAAGACGATCTCGCTGCCGGTGAGGGAGCCCGGCTTGGATTTGCCGGTGAAGGCGCGCACGTCGGCGGTGGCGTACCGGGGATGGCGGATGGCGCGGCGGCCGGATCCGGGCTTCTGGGTGAAGACGAGGGTGATCGCGTGGAAGACGAGCGCGCCGCCGTCGTCGAGCAGGAGCGCCCTGGCGGAGTCCACGGCCAGCCGGACGTCCACCGATATCCGGTCAGGCCTGACTCTTCTCGGCGTACGGAGCAGCTCCGCCAGCACCGTACGCACCGGGTCTCCGGACGGGAAGGCGACCCCGCTGACGCCGGCCGGATCGGTGAGGTAGGTCAGGTACTGCTGCGGGACGAGCCGGGCTTTGACGATCATGTCGGCCGCGGCGGTGGGCACCGAGTCCGGCTCCGGGACCTTCCCGAGCAGCGGAATCGGGCCCAGCGCCAGCCGCCAGGTCCCGCTCTCGTACGCGAAGACGAAGTAGGCCGGGTCGGGTTTGCGGGCGAGCGCCGTGAACCAGGCGCCGTCCTCGTCCTCGGCCGGCAGGAAGACCTCGATGTCCGAATAGCTCGGGAGGTTGACGCCGCGCCGCCCGTTGCGCACCGCCTTGCACACGGTCGCGCCGAGTTCGCCCTCGGCCCACCCCGTCAGCGACTCGACCTTGTCGCAGTCCGTCTCCCGCCAGGCCTCCCGCAGCTCCGGCAGGATCTCCAGCGCCGCCTCGGCCGCTTCCACCGTCAGCACCGGCGAGGCGGACGCGCCCTCGCTGAAGACGGGCTCCGCCACCGGCTGCCCCCCGCACGCCACCACGCCGGCCAACACCCCGGCCAGACTGAGGACACTGACCCCTCGGCGACGGCGGCCCCAACCCATGAGGCCCATGATCCGGAAGTCTCCTCACCAGCCAACGCCCAATGTCGGCGCGAGCGTAGTGCCTGAACGCTGCCTTTTGCCCTTATAGTCGGAAATTTATTGAAATGTTCTTCGGTGGCCGAGGAGAGATCACCGATGAGCTGGGAAGAAACGGCTGTGGAAGTGGATGGGCACACGTATGTCGAGCAAGGGCCGGTAGCCTGGGGCGAACCCCCAAGCAGGAAGGACCGTACGGCTCGTGCAGCTAATCCGTCGCGCATACGAGCGGTTCGCCGCACTCGTCCATGAAGTGCTGAAGTTCGGCACCGTGGGCGCCATGGCCTTCGTGATCAACTTTGGCGTGGTCAACATCCTGTGGGCCTGGTGGGGGTCGGAGGGAACGCTGACGGCGAAGGGCATCGCGACCGTGATCGCCGCGACGTTCGCCTACTTCGGGAACCGCTTCTGGACTTTCCGCCACCGCGAGCAGAGCGGCCTGACCAGGGAATACCTGCTGTTCTTCATCCTCAACGGGGTCGGCCTGCTGATCGAGCTGCTCTGCCTGGGCTTCAGCCGCTACACCCTCGGCCTGGACAGCCTGATCGCCAACAACATCGCCACCCTGATCGGCACCGGCCTGGGCACGCTGTTCCGCTTCTGGTCGTACAAGAGATGGGTGTTCCTGGCCCCGGCGCTCCCGGCCGAGGCGGTCGATCAGGCGGGGCCGCTGACCACCCGGTGACGGCGGCCGTTCTCCCCCACCTGGCGGAGGAAGATGGCGAAGGTCGCCGGGCGCGGTTTGACCAGTTCGAGCCTTCCCCCGTCGGACACCACGAGTGACCGGGCGAGCGTCAGGCCCAGCCCGGTCCCCCGCCCGCCGGTGACGTTCCGCTCGAACACCCGGTTGCGGATCTTCTCCGGCACCCCTGGCCCCTGGTCGGCCACCTCGATGACGATGGACTTCTCCGAGCTGGTGGTGGTGATCCGGACCGGGCCGCCGCCGTGCTGGAGCGAGTTGTCCAGCAGCGTCGCCACCACCTGGCTGAGGCCGCCGGTCGTGGCGAGCGCGAGCAGCCCGCGGGTGCCGAGCAGCTCGATCCGGCGCTGCGAGCGCCGGAACGCCGGCTCCCACTCGCTGATCTGCTGGATCAGGACTTCGTCCACGTCGATGGGCTCGGCCTGGGCCTGACGCTGCCGCCGGGCGGCGGCCAGCAGCTCGTCGATGACGGCGGTGAGGCGTTCAGCCTGGAGGATGGCGGCCTCGCCCTCCTCCTGCACGATGGCGGGCTCCCCGGCCGCGGCGACGATCTCCTCAAGGCGCATGGTGAGGCCGGTGAGCGGGGTACGCAACTGGTGGGAGGCGTCGGTGGCGAACTCGCGCTCGCGGCCGAGCAGTTCGGAGATGCGGATGGCGCTGCGGTCCAGCACCTCGGCGACGCGGTCCAGTTCGGGGATGCCGTAGCGGTGTTTGCTCGGCCGGGCGTCGCCGGACCCCAGCCGCTCCGCGATCTTCGCCAAATCCAGGAGCGGCAGGGAGAGGCGGCGGGAGGTGACCACGGCCAGGCCGATGGCCACGCCGAGCGCGGCGAGCGCAAGGGCGATGGTGAGCAGCAGCCGTGCTCTTATCTCGTGGTCGATCTGGGCGGTGTCCCTGCTGACCCGCACCACGCCGTTCTCGGAGCGCGCGTCCTCGGTGAGGGAACGGTTCGCCGGTGGTTGGGTGCCCACGGCGATGGGCGCGATGCCCCGGAACGCGACCTGGATATATCGATTGGGGTAGTTGCTCGCCAGCTGCTTGGGGTCGACGGGCTGCTCCTGGCTGATCGCGTACTCCACGCTGATCAGCACGCGGGTCGCTTCGGCGTTGAGCTCCTGGGCGGCCTCGTCGTTGATGAGCCGTACGACGACCACGCCCAGGGGCACACCGAGCAGCAGAACCGCGATGACCGCAACCAACAGCATCGAGGAGAGCAAACGTCTCCGCATGGCCCCTTACTCGCGTTCGAAGCGGAAGCCGACTCCTCGCACGGTGGTGATGTATCGAGGCTTTGCGGCGTCGTCACCGAGCTTGCGCCGCAGCCACGAGATGTGCATGTCCAGGGTCTTGGTGGAACCCCACCAGTTGGTGTCCCACACTTCCCGCATGATCTGTTCGCGGGTGACGACCTTGCCGGCGTCCCGGACGAGCACGCGAAGCAGGTCGAACTCCTTGGTGGTCAGATGCAGTTCCTTGTCTCCCATCCAGGCGCGGCGCGAGTCGGCGTCGATCCGTACGCCCTGGACCACGGGCGTCTCCGACGTGCCACGCCGGAGCAGCGCCCGGACCCGGGCCAGCAGCTCGGCCAGCCGGAAGGGTTTGGTTACGTAGTCGTCGGCCCCGGCGTCGAGGCCGACCACGGTGTCGACCTCGTCGACACGGGCGGTCAGAATCAGAACGGGTGTGCCGTGGCCTTCGGCCCTGATGCGGCGAGCGACCTCGAGCCCGTCCATCTCTGGCAGGCCAAGGTCTAGCACGATGAGGTCGACGCCCCCCGAAAGAGCCCTTTCCAGGGCCTGCGGGCCGTCCGGACTCACCTCCACCTGATAGCCCTCCCGGCGCAGGGCGCGCGCAAGCGGCTCGGAGATCGAGGTGTCATCCTCGGCGAGAAGTACGCAGGTCATGGAGCGATCGTAGGACCTTAAGCGATCGTTTCCCGGCAGCAGCGCGCGGTTTGACTCGTCGTTGACTTATCAATTGACCTGGGCAAACACTCCTAAAGCTCGGTTTATCGCAGTAGTTCGTGCGCCCTGCGGGGGTAGCGTGACAGGAAAACTCCCCTGGGATGAGGGCGATAAAGAGAGAAGCCCGCCGGGAGATCCCGACGGGCGTGTCATCGGCCGATCATGAGGCCGACGGCGGCTCCGCGTACCGCTGGAGGTACAGCTGCTCGCCGAGGCTGTCCATCAGCTGGAGCTCGGTCTCCAGATAGTCGATGTGGTGCTCCTCGTCCGCGAGGATCTCCTCGAAGAGCAGGGCGGAGACGATGTCCCCGCGCTCGCGCATGAGCGCGATCCCCGGACGCAGCCGCTGCACCACGCCCAGTTCCAGGTCCAGGTCCGCCTGGAGCTGTTCGCGCACGGTCTGGCCGATGTGCAGGGTGAACAGCTTCTGGTAGTTGGGCAGACCGTCCAGGAAGAGGATGCGGTCGGTGAGCTTCTCCGCGTGCTTCATCTCGTCGATGGACTCGGCCCGGGTGAAGCTCGCCAGCTTGGTGTAACCCCAGTTCTCCTGCATCTTGGCGTGCAGGAAGTACTGGTTGATGGCGGTGAGCTCCGAGGTCAGCTGCTCGTTGAGGAGCGCGATGATCTCTCTGTCGCCCTGCATGACGGGCCCCTTGCATCTATGCGGTGGTGATCAGGTCTTCTGACCGTTTCAGGATCGCACAGATCTTCCGGACACATGAGCCGCAGTCGCCCCCGGCGCCCGTGGTGTCGCGCACTTGCCGGGCGCTGGTGGCTCCCGCGGCGATGCACGCGTGAACCTCCGAATCGGTCACGGCGCGGCAAATGCAGACGTACATACGGGGGAGAGCCCTTTCAAAGTAGGTTAGGCACACCTAAGGTAACCCACTTTGGTAAGGCTTGCCTATGTGAGGCTCACCACAGCTCACCGAATCCCGTTAGTGCCCTCTGGCCAGCCACTCCGCCAGGTGCGGCGCCTCCGCCCCGATCGTGGTGGAGTCCCCGTGGCCGGTGTGCACGACCGTCTCGGGCGGCAGCGTGAGCAGCCGGTCCTCGATCGACTCGATGATGGTCTCGAACGAGGAGTGGGACCGGCCGGTGGCCCCGGGGCCGCCCTGGAACAGGGTGTCCCCGGTGAAGACCACGCCCAGCTCCGGCGCGTAGAGGCAGACCGCGCCCGGCGCGTGGCCGGGCGTGTGCAGCACGGTGAGCGCCACCTCCCCCGCGTCGATCACCTGCCCGTCCTTCAACGGCAGGTACGGAACCTCCGGCCCGTACTGCATCTCCCAGAGGACCTGGTCGGCGGGGTGGAGCAGGATGGGCGCACTGGTGGCGGCGGCGACCTCGGCGGCGGCGTTGATGTGGTCGTTGTGCGCGTGCGTGCAGACGATCGCGGCGACCCGGCGGCCGGCCACGGCCGAGAGGATCGCCGCGGCGTCGTGGGCCGCGTCGACGATCACGACTTCCTCGTCCGAGCCGACCAGCCAGACGTTGTTGTCCACCTCCCAGGTCCCGCCGTCCAGCGCGAACGTGCCGGAGGTGACCAGGCGGGTGACGCTCACAGCACCACCGCCGAGCGCAGGACCTCGCCGCGGTGCATCTTGGCGAAGGCCTCCTCGACGTCGCCCAGGCCGATGGTCTCGGACACGAAGCCGTCCAGGTTGAGGCGGCCCTGCAGGTAGAGGTCGATCAGCATGGGGAAGTCGCGGCTGGGCAGGCAGTCGCCGTACCAGGAGGACTTGAGGGAGCCGCCGCGGCCGAAGACGTCCAGGAGCGGCAGGTCCAGGCGCATGTCGGGGGTGGGCACGCCGACCAGCACGACGGTCCCGGCCAGGTCGCGGGCGTAGAAGGCCTGCTCGTACGTCTCCGGCCGGCCCACCGCCTCGATCACGACGTCGGCGCCGTGGCCGCCGGTGAGCTCGCGGATGGCCTCCACGGGGTCGGTCTCGCGGGAGTTCACGGTGTGGGTGGCGCCGAAGTCGCGGGCCCAGTCGAGCTTGCGCCCGTCCACGTCCACGGCGATGATCGTGCCCGCGCCGGCCAGCTGGGAGCCGAGGATGGCCGCGTTGCCCACGCCGCCGCAGCCGATGACGGCCACCGAGTCGCCCCGGGAGACCCCGCCGGTGTTGATCGCGGCGCCCAGGCCGGCCATCACGCCGCAGCCGAGCAGACCGGCCACGGCCGGCTTCGCCCGCGGGTCGACCTTGGTGCACTGACCGGCCGCGACCAGCGTCTTCTCGATGAAGGCGCCGATGCCGAGCGCGGGGCTGAGCACGGTTCCGTCGGCCAGGGTCATCTTCTGCTTGGCGTTGTGGGTGGCGAAGCAGTACCAGGGGCGGCCGCGCAGGCAGGCCCGGCAGTTGCCGCAGACCGCGCGCCAGTTGAGGATCACGTAGTCGCCCGGCGCCAGGTCGGTCACGCCGTCGCCGACGGCCTCGACCACGCCGGCGGCCTCGTGGCCGAGCAGGAACGGGAAGTCGTCGTTGATCCCGCCCTCGCGGTAGTGCAGGTCGGTGTGGCAGACCCCGCAGGCCTGGACCGTGACGACCGCCTCGCCGGGGCCCGGGTCCGGGACCAGCACGGTCTCCAGGGTGACCGGCGCACCCTTGCCCTTGGCGATCACGCCCTGCACTTCATACGACATTCCGCACCTCCGTGTGTTTGATCAGGATTTCCATGAGCGGCCTCCCCGTCAAGCCGATCAGGCGCGCCGCAGCACGTACGGCTGGATCACCCCGAGCCCCCGGGCCGGCCGACGGCTGATCTTGAGCACGTCGATGCCCGGCAGGCCGGTGACGCTCCCGGCCAGGGCGGCGTCGGCGACCACGCTGCCCGCGCGGGCGATCGCGGTGAGCCGGGCGGCCAGGTTGACGGTCGTGCCGAACACGTCGCCCATCACCGGCAGCACCGGCCCGTACGCCAGGCCGATGCGCACGCCCGGGTCGCCCCGGCCGAGCGCGTCCACGAGGTCGAGGGTCATCCGGGCGGCGGTCTCCGGCTCGGCGGCGGTGAACAGGACCTCGTCGCCCAGGGTCTTGACCAGGCGCCCGCCGTGCTGGGCGATCACGTCGGAGGCGCGGGCCTCGAAGCCCTCGACCAGGTCGGCCAGGGCCGGCTCGTCCAGCTCGCGGGAGACCCGGGTGAAGGAGACCAGGTCGGCGAAGCCGACGGCCAGGGTCGCCCGGTTCTCGCCGACCTCGGTGAGCGCCAGCTGGCGGCTGGCGGAGGCGGCCAGCTGGGCCCGCCAGACGTGCACCAGGGTGTGCTCGAAGTCGGGCAGCAGCAGCTCCGCCGCCCCCATGACCCGCGCCAGGTCGGCGTCCGTCGGGGTGGCGCCCGGGTCCAGCAGGGCGCCGATCATGATCTCGGCCTGCCACTGGGCCAGCCGCGCGGTGGTCCGGCCGAGCGCCCGGGTCATCCGGATCAGGGTGACCTCGTCCAGCAGGCCGGCGTCCAGGATCACCCGGATCCGGCGCAGCGCCGCCAGGTCGGCGTCGGTGAAGAAGACGGCGTCGTCGGCGAGGGTGGCGAAGCCGAGCGCCCGCCAGATGCGTTCGGACAGGTCCTGCGGAATCCCGGCGGACGCGGCGACCTCCCGGCGGGTGTAGCGCGCCTGGCCGACGAACAGCCGCTGGATGTCCGCTGAGGTCGGCCGGCCCGCCGGTTCCGTCGTCACTTGCCGTCGATGTTCCCGTCGGAGGCGTCCTCCACCAGCCGGAACAGCTCGGTGCGCACCGTCTGGATCTGGGGGATGTCCCGGTAGAGGATCTCGCCGCGGTCCGAGGCCGACTCGACCTTCAGGGTGCCGCAGCCGAACAGGCGCTCCATCAGGGTCTGGTCGGAGCTGACCGAGTTGACCTTGGTGAGCGGGATGTCGTCGTCCGACTTGTTGAGGATGCCGGTGCTGATGTTGAACCGGTGCGTGGTCAGCGTGTACGACGTGGTCTTCCACCGCAGGTACGGCACGAAGGACAGCAGCGTGAGCGCGACGACGGCGACCACGGCGACGGTGATCCTGGCCAGCGAGACGTACTCGAAATCGCCGGGGATGAAGTAGATCGCGGCGCTGGACGCGGCGACGACCAAGACGAGCGCGAGGAAGGGCACGACGAGGCGCTTCCAGTGCGGGTGGAACGAGTGCACGACTCGCTCGCCCTGCGTGAGGTGGTGATCGGGCAGACCCATGGAGCGAATCGTGGCACGACCAGCGGACCCATGTGTTGTTTCGTCACGGATTGGCTGGCCGGACATGGACCACATCCCCCACGCTCAGCAGATGGTCGGTGCCCTCGGAGCGCACCATCAGGTAGCCGGCCTTGTCGATGCCGGTGGCCAGCCCGACCAGCACCCGCTCGCCCGGCAGCTCCACCCGCACCTCCTGCCCCACCGTCGCGCTTCCCGCCAAGTACGCCTGCCGCAGCCCGGTCGACTCCACGTCCCCGTCGGCGGCCACCCACGTCCGGTACCGCGTCTCCAGCTCCCGCAGGACGGCCAGCAGCAGCGCGCCCCGGTCGACGGAGGAGGCCTCGGCCAGCAGCAGCGAGGTCGCCCGCTCCACCGGCAGCTCCTCCTGCCTCATGGTCACGTTGAGGCCCATACCCACCACGACGGCCCGGTCCACGCGCTCGGCCAGCACGCCGGCCAGCTTGCGCTCCCCGATCAGCAGGTCGTTGGGCCACTTGAGCCGTACGTCCACGCCGGTGTGGGCGGCCACGGCGGTGGCGGCGGCCAGGCCGAACAGCAGCGGCAGCCAGCCCAGCCTGGCCATCGGCACGTCCGGGCGGAGCAGCACCGAGAACGTCAGCCCGGACCGGGGCGGCGCGGTCCAGATCCTGCCGAGCCTCCCCCGGCCGGCGAACTGGGATTCGGCCGCCAGGACGGCTCCCTCCCGGAGGCCCTCCCTGGCGGCCTGCGCAAGGTCGGCATTGGTGGAACCGGTGCGCTCGACGACCTTGACGGCCGACCAGAGCGAGCCGGGGCGGACGAGCGCGCTCTCCAGCGCTGCCTGCGACAACGGCGGACGCTCAAGATCCAGGAACGGTGAGTCTGGCACTCGCCCATTTTCCCCTCCCGAGCGACACTCTGTAACCCGATTACCCCAATGACCTGGAATAACTACTCATAGAGATTAGATAGTTACAATCAGTGACTCACATCGGCCACTGGGACGGCGCGCCGTACGGTCTAGCATGCGGGCATGCAGACTGCAGCTGCGGGCCTTGTGCTCGCGGGCGGGCGCTCCACGCGGATGGGGCGGCCCAAAGCCTGGCTGGAGTGGCACGGTTCGACGTTGCTGTACCGAGCCGCCGCGGTCCTCGCCAGGACGGTCGACGGTCCGGTCATCGTGGTGGCCGCGCCCGGGCAGGAGCTCCCGCCGCTTCCCCCGAACGTGTCGGTGGTCGGGGATCCGGTGGAAGGGCTGGGGCCCATGCAGGGGCTGGCCGTGGGGCTCGCGGCGGTGGCCGACCGGGCCGAGACGGCGTTCGTGTGCTCCACCGACATGCCGTTCCTCCACCCGGCCTTCGTCCGCCGCGTCCTGCGTGCCCTGCCCGCCGGGACGGACGTCGCGCTCCCGGTGGCCCGAGGCTTCCGGCAGCCGCTGGCCGCCGGTTACCGAACCGCGCTGGCGGGACTGATCAAGGATCTCCTGGCCGCGGGCGACCTCCGGCCCGGCATGCTCTTCAAGCACTGCGAGGTGGCCCAGCTCACCGACGAGGACCTGCTGGCCGACACCGAGCTCGCACGGCGCGACCCGACGCTGGAATCCGTGGTGAACGTCAACTCCCCGGACGACTACGCGGCGGCCCGCGACCGGCTGCCGCCGGAGATCACGGTGGAGTGCTTCGGCGCGCTGGCGAGGAACGGCGGCCATCGGCCGCGCGAGGTCCGGGCCGCCACCCTCGGAGCCGCCGCCGCCGCGGTCGGGCTCACCCTGAACCGCCACGTGGTGGCCGCGCTCAACGGCGATCAGGTCACCCGGGACGAGTGGCTGCCCCTGGTGGCGGGAGACACCGTCGCCTTCCTGTCCGCGGACGCCGGCGGCTGAGGCCGGTCGTAGAGTCGGGACATGGCGCCTGGTGGATTCTTCGGACGGGCCTTGCTCGTGGACGTCGCCGGCAGGGAGGCGAGCTGCGCTCCGTACGAGCTGGACGAGCGGGTGCTGCGGTCCTACCTGGGCGGGGTGGGCCTCGGCACGTGGCTGCTGCACCGGCTGGCGCCCGCCGGGGTCGATCCCCTCGCGCCCGAGGCGCCGCTGGCCTTCGTCTTCTCCTCGCTGGTCGGCACCCCGCTGACGACCAGCGCGAAGTTCGCGGTCGTGGCCAAGTCGCCGTTGACCGGGCTGCTGACCGACGCCCTCGCGTCCAGCCAGTTCGCCATCGCGGGCAAGCTGACCGGGCATGACGCGCTCGTGATCCGCGGCCGCGCCGACGAGCTCTCAGTGCTGCTGATCGACGGCGACAGGGTGCGTCTCGAACCGGCTCCCGAGCTCGCCGGGCTGACCGCGGCCGAGGCGGAGTCCGCGGCGCGGGCGCGGTTCGGCCGCCACTGGCGCACCGCGGCCATCGGCCCGGCGGGCGAGCGCCTGGTCAGATACGCGACCATCAGCCACGACGGCCGTCACGCCGGCCGGGGCGGCCTGGGCGCGACGATGGGCGCGAAGAACATCAAGGCCGTGCTGGTCAGAGCAGCGACCAAGGTGTCGGTCGCGGACCAGCCCGGAGTCCTCGCCGCCGCCCGCGACCTGCGCCGGCGCAGTTTCGGCCCGGCCACCGCGAAATACCGGGAGCTGGGCACGCTGGCCAACCTCCTGGCGTTCAACGCCGTCAGCACCCTGCCCACCCGCAACTTCACCGCGGCGACCTTCGAAGGCGCGCCCCAGCTGGCCGCCGAGGAACTGCACGAGCTGCGCGGAGTGGCGCGCAACAGCTGCGCGTCGTGCTCCATCGGCTGCGAGCACATCTACTCGCGCAAGGGCGGCGGCAGCCAGCGGATGGAGTACGAGAACGTCTTCGCGCTCGGCCCGCTCTGCGGCGTGTCCGACCCCGACGAGGTGTTCGCCGCCAGCGCGCGCTGCGACGAACTGGGCATCGACACCATCTCGGCGGGCGGCACGATCGCGTGGGCCATGGAGTGCGTCGAACGTGGCCTGCTCGACGAGCCGTGGCTGCGGTTCGGCGACGGCTCGGCGCTGCTGCGCGCGCTGGACGCGATCGGCAAGCGGTCGCCCGGCCTCGGGGAACTGCTCGCGCAGGGCTCGCGCCGCGCCGCCGGGGTGGTCGGGCACGGTTCGATCGACTTCGCGCCGCAGGTCAAGGGGCTGGAGCTGCCCGGTTACGAGCCGCGCAGCCTGCAGACGATGGCACTCGGGCTCGCGGTGAACGCCAGGGGGGCCGACCACAACCGGTCCGGCGCGTACGAGGCCGACCTGTCGGGCGAGCTCGACCGGCTGGCAGGTGGCTCCGCCCACGTCGCCGCCGCGGTCGAGACCGAGGACCGCGCCGCGGTCATGGACTCGATGATCCTCTGCAAGTTCCTGCGCGGCGTCTTCGAGGACCCCTTCACGGAGTGGGCCAGGCTGCTCGCGCTGGTCACCGGATGGCAACTGGACGCGACCGAGCTGCGGGAGACCGCGCGGCGGATCGTCCGGGCCAAGCGCGCCTTCAACATGCGCGAGGGAGCCACCGCGGCCGACGACACACTGCCGGCCCGGATGCTGGAGACGCCCCTGGAACTCAGCTCCGGCCGTCGTGCGGCGCTGGGCGCGGACCGGCTGCGGTCCATGATCGCCGGGTACTACGCGGCGCGCGGCCTGGACGAGGAGGGGCGGGTCACGGCCGATCTGGATGACCTGCTGCTCGACGCGTGATCAGCGCATGGTCGTGTGTAGCGGGGCGGGTCGTCGGGCATAGGCCGGTACTAGACAATAGGACAAATGCCACAGTTAACTGTATGCAGCATTCTGTATGCCACAGTGCTCGACTGATGAGGTTGAGATGACGATACTCAGGGAGCCGGCGACGGCCCTGCGGACTGTGTCCGTCGAGATCGATGGCCGCGCGGTGACCGTGCCGGAGGGCACCAGCATCTACGATGCCGCGAAGCGACTGGACATTGACATTCCGGTGTTGTGCCACGACGAGCGCTATGACCCCGTCGGGGTGTGCCGCATGTGCGTGGTGGACACCGGCGGGCGGGCCTTCGCCGCCGCGTGCGTGCGTCCCTGCGAGGACGGCATGCAGGTCAGGACCAGCACCCCCGAGCTGGAGCGCAACCGGGCCACCCTGACCGAGCTGCTGATCTCCGACCAGCCGCCGCGCGAGGAGGATCCGAAGCAGACCACCACCGGCGACAACCTGCTCCTCGGCCTCGCCGACCGGTTCGACGTGGCCAAGGAGACCACCGACCTGCCCTGTGGCTCGGGCCGGGGCATGGACATCTCGAACCCGGTGATCGCCGTCAACCATGACGCGTGCATCCTCTGTGACCGCTGTGTCCGCGCGTGTGACGACATCCAGGGCAACGACGTCATCGGCCGTTCGGGCAAGGGCTACTCGACGAAGATCGCCTTCGACCTCGACGACCCGATGGGCGCCAGCTCGTGCGTGACCTGCGGGGAGTGCGTACAGGCCTGTCCCACCGGCGCCCTGACCAACAAGGCGATCAACGACGTCCCGATCCGGCCCCGCGAGGAGCTGGACGCGGTCGACAGCGTCTGCCCGTACTGCGGCGTCGGTTGTGCGCTCACGTACTACGTCGACCGGTCGCGTGGCGCGATCGCCTTCGCGGAGGGCCGCGACCAGCCCGGCTCGAAGGGCCGGCTGTGCGTCAAGGGCCGGTACGGCTGGGACTACGCGGCGTCGCCGCAGCGCCTGACGGTGCCCCTGATCCGGGTGGATTCGTCCTACCCCAAGGGCCCGCTCTCGGCGGACGTGCGCGGCGACGCGGACAACGACCGCGGCCGGGCCGGCGCCGGCGGCAACCGCAGCGGCGGCGGGCGCAGCGCCAAGCTGAGCAAGAACGGCAAGGACGGCCGGCGCAAGCCCGGCGGCCTGGTCGACTACGACGAGGTGCTGCCGCACTTCCGCGAGGCCACCTGGGAGGAGGCGCTCGACCTCGTGGCCCGGCGGCTGAAGGGGATCCACGCGGAGCAGGGCCCCGGCGCCATCGCGGGGTTCGGATCCGCGAAGTGCTCCAACGAGGAGGCGTACCTCTTCCAGAAGCTGATCCGGGCCGGCTTCGGCACCAACAACGTCGACCACTGCACCCGGCTCTGCCACGCCTCGTCGGTGGCCGCGCTGTTCGAGGGCGTCGGCTCCGGGGCGGTCTCGACCACGTACGGCGATGTCGCCAACGCCGACGTCGTGATCATCACCGGGTCCAACCCGACGGCGAACCACCCCGTCGCCAGCTCCTTCTTCAAGCAGGCCCGCCGGCGCGGCACAAAGATCATCTACGTGGACCCGCGCGCCAGCACCGTGTCCGAGCACGCCGACTACCACTGCCAGGTCAAGCCCGGCACCGACGTGGCGTTCTACAACGCGATCATGCACGAGGTGATCCGGCTCGGCCTGATCGACATGGAGTTCATCAGGGCCCGGGTCTCCAACTTCGAGGAACTGGTCCGCACGGTCGGCGATTACCCGCCGGAGCGCAGCGCGCAGATCACCGGTGTCGACGCGGACCTGATCCGGCAGGTCGCGCGGGTCTGGGGCGAGGCCAAAGCCGGCGTCATCTACTGGGGCATGGGCATCTCCCAGCACACCACCGGCACCGACAACGCCCGCTGCCTGATCGCGATGTGCTCGATCACCGGCAACGTCGGCCGGCCCGGGACCGGCCTGCACCCGCTGCGCGGCCAGAACAACGTCCAGGGCGCCTCCGACGCCGGACTGATCCCCATGTTCTACCCCGACTACCAGGGCGTCGACCGCGACGCCACCCGCCGGAGGTTCGAGGAGGCCTGGGGCACCGAGCTCGACCCCGACCGTGGCCTCACCGTCACCGAGATCATCGGGTCGGTGCTGAAGCCCGGCGGCGTGCGCGGCATGTACATGCTCGGCGAGAACCCGTTCCTGTCGGACCCCAACATCAACAAGGTGCGCAAGGCGCTGTCGCAGCTGGACTTCCTGGTGGTGCAGGACATCTTCCTGACCGAGACCGCGGAGTTCGCCGACGTCATCCTGCCGGCGTCGTCGTACCTGGAGAAGGAGGGGAGCTACACCAACACGGACCGGCGCGTGCAGCTCGGCCGCAAGGTGATGGACCCGCCGGGCCAGGCCCGCGTGGACTGGGAGATCATCCAGGACATCGCCCGGCGGATCGGTCTGGACTGGTCGTACGCCTCGCCCAGCGAGGTGTTCGACGAGATGGTCGGGCTCATGCCGTCGTACGCGAACCTGCGTCACGACAACCTGGGGCTGACCGGGAAGCTCTACCCCAACGCCGACCCCGAGCATTCCGACGGGACCGTGGTCCTGTTCGACGAGCGGTTCAACACCGACGACGGCCTCGCCCATCTCGTCCCGGCGCAGTGGCTGCCGGCCAAGGAGCTGCCGGACGCGGAGTACCCGCTGGTGCTCAACACCGGCCGGCTGCTCGAACACTGGCACACCGGGTCGATGACGCGACGCTCGTACGCGCTGGACACGATCGCGCCGATCGCCGAGGTGTACATGCACCCCAAGGACGCCGCCGACCGCGGGCTGGCGCACGGCCAGAGGGCCCGGGTACGGTCCCGGCGCGGAACCATCGAGCTGCAGGTGCGTGTCTCCCACCGCGAGCAGCTCGGCAACTGCTTCATCCCGTTCCATTTCCGCGAGGCGGCGGCCAACCTGCTGACGATCGACGAGATCGACCCCTACGGGAAGATCCCCGAGTTCAAGTTCTGCGCGGTTCAGGTCGAGGCGTCGGGCGTGGGCGACACGGAGCTCCACAGCGACATGGGAAGTGTCTAAATGACCCTGAGTTTCGAGTTGGGACGTCCCCGGGTGCCGGGGGTGGAGGCGCGAGCCGGCAAGTTCCCCGGGCCGTCGCTGATCCCGGCGCTCAACGCCATCCAGGCGCGGCTGGGCTGGTTGCCTCGGGAGGAGCTGGAGGAGCTGGCCCGCACCATGCGGCGGCCACTCTACGAGATCGAGGGCTTGATCTCGTTCTACCCGCACTTCCGCACGACGCAGCCCGCCAAGGTGGCCGTCAACATCTGCCACGACCTGTCGTGCTGGCTGCGCTCCGCGGACGACCGGATCGCCGAGGTGCGCGCCCGCCACGGCGATGACACCGAGGTCGAGCTCGTCGAGGTCTCGTGCCTGGGCCGCTGCGACAGCGCCCCGGCGCTGGCCGTCAACGAGTTCCCGGCGCCGGTCACCGACGTGGACGCGCTCGTGACCGCCGCGCGGGATGACGAGCTCGGCGAGGCCACCGTGACCGGCCGCGCCGAACCCTGGCCGAACGACCCGTACCCGGCCGGTTCGGACATCTCGACCCGGTACGCGAGCCTGCGCGCGCTGCTGTCCGGTGAGCTGAGCGCCGAGAGCGTGGTGGCCACGCTGGAGGCCTCCGGACTGCGCGGCATGGGCGGCGCCGGATTCCCCACGGGCCGGAAATGGGGCCTGGTCCGCGCGGCCGAGCCGGGCGGCGTCAAGTACGCGATCTGCAACGCCGACGAGTCCGAGCCGGGCACCTTCAAGGACCGCCAGATCCTGACCGACCAGCCGCACCTGGTGATCGAGGGCGTCCTGATCGGCATGGCGGTCGTCGGGGCCAAACAGGGCTGGATCTTCATCAGGCACGAGTACGGCCCCGAGGAGCGCGTGCTGCACGCGGAGATCGAGGCGTTGCGCGAGGCGGGTGTGATCGGCGAGAACGCCTGCGGCAGCGGCCGCCGCCTCGACCTCGGCATCTTCGTCTCGCCCGGCGGCTACATCCTCGGCGAGGAGACGGCGCTGCTGGAGTGCATGGAGGGCCACCGCGGCGAGCCGCGCAACAAGCCGCCCTTCCCCGGCAACTACGGCCTGCACGGCCGCCCCACATTGATCAACTCGGTGGAGACCTTCGCCGACGTGCCGGTGATCCTGCGGCGCGGTGCCGACTGGTGGGCCGAGCAGGGCGAGGGCGACTCCGTCGGCTGGAAGTTCTTCGCCGTGTCCGGGCACGTGGAGAACCCCGGCGTGTACTGCGTGCCGATGGGCACCACGGTGCGCGCTCTGATCGACATCGCCGGTGGCGTGCTCGGCGGTGCCGAGGTCGGCGCCGTGCAGCCGGGTGGCGCGTCCTCCAACTTCATCGGCCCCGACAAGCTGGACCTGGCGCTGGACTTCGGCGCGCTCGCCGAGGCCGGGACCATGCTCGGCTCCGGCGCGCTGGTGGTGCTCGCCGAGGGCACCGACCTGCTGGCCGCCTCGACGAATGTGCTGCGCTTCTTCCGCAACGAGTCGTGCGGCAAGTGCGTGCCCTGCCGGGTCGGCTCCACCAAGGCGCACGACCTGCTGCGCGGCGCCCTCGACTCGGGATCCTCCACCCTCGGCGACGCCCAGAGGAGCCGGATCCTGCAGTTGGAGGAGACCATGCGCAAGACGTCGATCTGCGGGCTCGGTCAGGTGGCGCTGGGGCCGGTGGTATCGGTGCTCGGGCTGAACAAGGGCGGCGCGGCGGCCCGTCCGCAGCCCCGGCCCGAAGGTTCTGAGGAGCAGCCGGACCGTTGAGCGGCAGGGAGTTCTTCACCGCCCGTACCTTGGCCGAGGTCCGGGCCGGTTTCCGGCCCGCGCACCGCACGCCGGTGGAGCGGGTGCCGTTGTCGGAGGCGCTGCGCCGGGTGCCCGCCGCGGACATCACGGCGCCCGCCGCGCTGCCCGGCTTCGCCCGTTCCACCGTGGACGGTTTCGCGGTCCGGGCGATGGACACCTACGGCGCCTCCGAGGGGCTTCCGTCCTACCTCGACCTGATCGGCGCGGTGCGGATGGGCGCCGCGCCCACCGTGGCGGTCCGGGCAGGCGGATGTGTCGCGATGCCGACCGGAGGAGTGATCCCGGACGGCGCCGACGCGGTGGTCATGGTGGAGTACACCGCGGAGACGATGCCGGGCACGATCGAGGTCACCCGGCCCGTCGCACCGGGCGGCGGCATCGTACGCGCCGACGAAGACGCCGTGGCGGGCGGCCTCCTGGCACCCGCCGGCCGGCCATTGCGCGCCCCTGACCTGGGCTTTCTCGCCGCAGCGGGGGTGACCACGGTCGCCGTGCACCGCCGCCCGCGGGTGGCGATCGTCTCCACCGGGGACGAGGTGGTGCCTTCCGGCACCGTGGAGCTCGCCGCCGGGCAGGTACGCGACGCCACCGCCTCCGCGTTGGCGGGCCTGGTCGCCGACGCGGGTGGCGAGCCGATGATCGCTGGTATCGTCCCGGACGAGCCCGGCGCGCTCAAGGAGCGGCTGACCGAGATCCTCACCGAGTCCGACCTGGTGGTCGTGTCGGCGGGCTCGTCGGTCGGAGCGCGGGACGAGACGGCGGGAGCGGTGGCCGCCATCGGCGACATCTGGTGCCACGGGATCGCCATCAAGCCGGGCAAGCCCACCCTGCTGGCCGAGTGCTCCGGAATCCCGCTCATCGGGCTACCGGGCAACCCGCTGTCCGCGTTGGTCGTGTTCGGGCAGGTCGGGACACCGCTGCTGTGGCGCATCGCCGGATGCGAGGCGCCGCCACCGCAGCCGAGCACGCGCGCGCGGCTGTCGCGCGACCTGGCGTCGGCGGCCGGCCGGCTCGACGTGGTCCAGGTCGCGGTCCGCGGCGGCGTGGCGGAGCCGATTTTCGGCCCGTCGGCGCTGCTGTCGGTGCTGACCCGCGCGGACGGATACATGATCGTGCCCGAACCGGCCACCGGCCTGGACGCGGGCACCGAGATAGAGGTCATCCTGTACCGATGAGCGCAGAAAGTCCCTTCGTCTTCGACGTTCCCGCGGCGCAGGCCCTCTCCGTCTGGCGCGAGACACGCGCCGCGGCGGAGTGCCCCGCCCGGGTCGGCACGGTCCGGGTTCCGGTCGGCGCCGCCGTGGGCCGGGTGACGGCCGAGCCGGTCTGGGCGCTGCGGTCCTCACCCGCGTTCGACTCCTCGGCCATGGACGGCATCGCCGTCCGCGCCGCCGACACCGTAGGCGCGTCCGAGACCAGCCCGGTGCTCCTCGCCGCCGGGGACTTCGCCGTCGTCGACACCGGCGACCCGCTGCCCGACGGGTACGACGCCGTGGTCATGCGCGAGCACGTGCACCGCACCGCGGCGGGGGAGGCGGAGCTCCGGGCGGCCGTCCCGCCCTACCAGCACGTCCGCTCCATCGGGGAGGACATCAGCGCGGGCGAGCTGCTGCTCCCGGAGGGCCACCGGCTGCGCCCGGTCGACGTCGCCGCGTGCGCGGCGGCGGGAGCCGTCGAACTCGGCGTCCGCCGCGCGCCGCGCGTGGTGATCGTGCCGACCGGCGACGAGATCCGCCCGATCGGCGCGGAGCTCGCCCCCGGCGACATCCTCGACACGAATTCGATGATGCTCGCCGCGCAGGCACGGGAGGCGGGCTGCGAAGCCCGGGTCACCGACATCGTCCCCGACGACCCGGAAGCCATCACCGCGGTGCTCCGGGAGGCCACCCGCGATGCCGACCTGGTCCTGCTCATCGCCGGCTCCAGCGCCGGATGGGACGACTACACCGCCCGCGTGGTCGCCCGGGCCGGCGTGGTCGCCGTCCACGGGGTCGCCGTACGCCCCGGCCACCCCGTCGTCCTCGGCGCGGTCGAGGCCACGCCCGTGATCGGCGTTCCCGGCTACCCCGTGTCGGCGGCGCTGACCTTCGACATCTTCGCGGCTCCGATGCTCGCCGAACTGGAGGGCGCCGCGCCGCGTGAACGCCCGTCGGCGACGGCGCACCTGGCCAGGAAGCTGCCGTCCGCCATCGGCATGGACGACTGGATACGGGTGCGCCTGGGACGGGTGCGGGACCGGCTCGTCGCCACCCCGCTGCCCCGGGGCGCCGGCGTGCTCACCTCGCTCGTACGCGCCGACGGGCTGCTGCTCGTGCCCTCGGGCGTGGAGGGCCATCACGCCGGGGAACAGGTCCGCGTCGAGCTGCTGCGCGGTCTGTCCGAGATCGGCCGGACCATCGTCTCGATCGGCTCGCACGACCTGGTGCTCGACCTCGCGGCATCGGCCCTGCGCGCGGCCGACCCACTGATCACGCTGGCGTCGTCGAACGTCGGCTCGCTGGGCGGCCTGGTGGCGCTGCGCGACGGCCTGTGCCACGTGGCCGGCTCGCATCTGCTGGACCCGTCCACCGGCGAGTACACGCTGCCCTACGTCGACCGGCTGCTGGGCGCGGACTCCGACATCGCCGTGGTCCGGCTGGTCCACCGGGACCAGGGACTGATCGTCGCTCCCGGCAACCCGCTCGGCCTGGACGGCCTCAAGGATCTGACCAGGCCCGACCTGCGCTACGTGAACCGGCAGCGCGGCGCCGGCACGCGGGCGCTGCTGGACCACAAGCTGGCCGGCCTCGACATCGACCCGGGCGAAGTGGCCGGCTACTCCCGCGAGGAGCACACGCACCTGGCGGTGGCCGCGGCCGTGGCCGCCGGACGCGCGGATGCCGGCCTGGGGATTCTCGCCGCCGCCCGCGCCTTCGGGCTCGACTTCATCCCCGTGGCCCAGGAGCCGTACGACCTGGTGCTGCGTACCAGCGCGCTGTCCGACGAGTTGCTGGCTCCCCTGTGGGCGCTGCTGGATCGGCCCGGGTTCCGCGCCGACGTGGAGGCGCTGGGCGGGTACTCCTGCACCGAGACCGGGCGTCGCATCCGCTGACCCGGATACCGGTAGGGATGACGATCCCTACCGAGGAGCCGCCGGGATCGAACGTCAGCCGGTGTTCTGCAGGCCGGCCGCCACACCGTTCACGCTGAGCAGCAGCAGCGTCGAGAGCCGGTCCCGCTCCTCCTCGGTCAGCCCGTCCTCCGAGCGCAGCGCCGACAGCGCCCGCAACTGCAGGTGCGAGAGCGCGTCCACGTACGGATCGCGCAGTTGCACCGCCCGCGACAGGACCCGGCGGTTCTCCAGCAGGCGGCTGTGCCCGGTGATCTCCAGGACGAGCTTCCTGGTCAGGTCGTACTCGACGAGGACCTGCTTGGCGAAGTCGTCCCTGCCGCCCAGGGCCAGGTAGCGGGAGGCGATGGCCCGGTCGGTCTTGGCCAGGGACATCTCCACGTTGTCCAGCAGCGAGGCGAACAGCGGCCACTCCTGGTACGCCGACTGGAGTTCGGCCCTGCCCCCGGCCTCCAGGACGGCCGACAGGCCGCTGCCCAGGCCGTACCAGCCGGGCAGGTTGACGCGGGTCTGGGCCCAGGCGAACACCCACGGGATGGCGCGCAGGTCGTCCAGCGACTTGGGCGCGCCGAGGCCGCGGCGGGCCGGGCGCGAGCCGAGGCGCAGCGAGCCGATCTCCTCCAGCGGGCTGACCAGCGCGAACCACTCGGGGAAGCCGGGCGCCTCGGTAAGCGCCCGGTACGCGTGCTCCGACGCCGAGGCCACCTGGCCGGCCAGCGCGCGGAACTTGGCGGCGGCCTCGGCGGTGCTGGACTCCACGCTGGAGGTGGAGGCGAGCAGGACGGCGTTGGTGACCTGCTCGATGTGGCGGCGGGCGATGGCCTGGTGACCGTACCGGGCGAAGATGACCTCGCCCTGCTCGGTGACCTTGAAGCGGCCGGCCACCGAACCCGGGGCCTGGGCCAGCACGGCCCGGTTGGCGGGGCCGCCGCCGCGGCCGAGCGCGCCGCCGCGGCCGTGGAAGAGGGTGAGCCGCACGTCGTTCTCGGCCGCCCAGGCGGTCAGCGCGGCCTGCGCGTCGTAGAGGCGCATGGTCGCGGCGGCCGGGCCCAGCTCCTTGGCCGAGTCGGAGTAGCCGAGCATGACCTCGATCCGGCGGCCGTTGGCGGCCAGCCTGCGCCGGACCGGCTCGGACGCCACCATCCCGGACAGGACCGACACCGAATTGTCCAGGTCCTCCCCCGACTCGAAGAGCGGCACCACGTCCAGCACCGGCGCCCGGTCCCCCAGCGCGTGCCGGGCCAGCTCGTAGACGGCGGCCACGTCGTCGGCGGAGCGGGTGAAGGAGACCACGTAGCGGGAGCAGGCCTTGACCCCGAAACGCTCCTGGATCCAGGCGATCGTCCGGATGGTGGCCAGCACCTCCTCGGTGCGCTCCGAGCGCCGGCCGCCCGCGGTGAGCTCGGCCAGCGCCTCCGCGTGCACCTGCGAGTGCTGCCGCACCTCCAGCTCGGCCAGGTGGAAGCCGAACGTCTCCACCTGCCAGATCAGGTTCTGGATCTCCCCGTACGCCTGCCGGGCCGCGCCCGCGTCGCGCAGCGAGTCCTGCGCCAGCCGCAGATCGGCCAGGAGGTCCGCCGGCGACAGGTAGGCCAGGTCGAGGTCGCGGCGGCGGGTGGCGGCGATCCTGGCGGCGGTGAACAGCAGCCACTGCCGGTGCGGCTCCTGCGGCGACCGGGTGGCCATCTCCGAGACCAGGTCGGGGAAGTCCCCCTCGGCCTGGGCCAGCGCGGCGGCCAGCTGGCCGGACGGCGGGGTGTAGGCCGCGGCGGCCGTCAGCGTGCGGGCGATCCGGTTGGCGGCGGTCTCCAGCGCGGTCAGCACGTGCTCGGCGTGGATGAGCACGGCCTCCCTGGTCACCTTGGCGGTCACGTTGGGGTTGCCGTCCCGGTCGCCGCCGATCCAGCTGCCGTACCGGATGTAGGCGCGGGAGCGGGGGGCGCGGGTGCCGGTGCCGGGTTCGAGCGCGGCGTCCAGCGAGCGGTAGATGTGCGGGACGGCCCGGAACAGGGTCTCGTCGAAGGCGGCCATCGCGGTGCGCACCTCGTCGAGCGGGTCCAGCTTGGTGCTCCTGAGCTGGGAGGTACGCCAGAGCAGGTCGATCTCCTCCAGCAGCCGCCGGTGCGCCTCCTCCCGCTCGGCCGCTCCCCTGCCCGGCGTGTTGTACGCGTCGAGCTGGGCGCTGACCCGCTGGATGGCGGTGACCACGGCCCGCCGCCTGGCCTCGGTGGGATGGGCGGTGAGCACCGGCCGGAACTCCAGGCCCTGGATGAGCCGGTTCAGCTCCTCCAGCCCGAGATCGTCCTTGAGATCCCGTACGGCCTGGGCCAGCGACTCCGGCACCGGCGTGTCGTCGCTGTCGCGGCGGCGCAGGATCCTGATCCGGTAGTGCTCCTCGGCCAGGTTCGCCAGGTGGAAGTAGCAGGTGAAGGCGCGGGCGATCTCCACCGCGCGGTCCACCGGCCAGGTGTTCACCAGCGCGGCGACCTCGTCCACGGTGGTCTCCCGGCGGCGGGCGGAGATCACCGCTTTCCGCAGCCGTTCCACGTCGGCCAGCAGATCGGGGCCGCCCTGTTCGGCGATCACTCGACCTAGCAGTTCACCCAGGAGGCGGACGTCGGCGCGGAGTTCGTCGGGCATCTCAGTGACAGCGCTGTGGCGTTCGATCGAGGCCATGGTTCGAAGAGTAGCGAGTGACCCTGACTGGCCCGAGACCGGTCTCACCCATTGGACTAGACCACTGGGGGGCTGCTCAGGTGGGCCGGGACACCGCCTCCAGCAGTTCCGGCATGCGCCGGAAGCCGATCCTGGACGCGATCCGCCTGCCGCCCCAGGCCATCGCCGCGCCGTACACCACGGCGATGCCGCTCACCCACTGGGCGAAGAACACGGTGGGGATCAGCACCGGCAGCACCAGCAGGCCGGCGCCGGCCATCGCGCCGAGACCGGCGACGAACGCCTGCCCGCCCTGCCCCGGCGCGGCCCCGCTGAACGCGTTCATCCGCTCCGGATACGTGTACGGCGAGAGCACGCTCATCAGCGAGCCGGTGCCCATGGCGACCCCGAGCATGCCCCAGGCCAGCAGAGTGGCCGGCACCGCCCAGAGCGCGTTCCCTGCCAGCACCGAGCCGGCGGTCGCCACGACGGCGAGCAGCGGCCCGGAGATGAGGAAGTTGGCCAGCTGCCGCCCCGCGAAGTCAGTACGCAGGTCGCGGTCGGTGCCGAAGGCGACCGCGTTCATCCACAGGGAGCGCCCGTCGATGCCGAAGGTGTTGGCGGACTGCACGCCGATCATGATCGCGGCGATCATGGCGGGGCCGATCGCGAGGCCGAAGCCGCCCCAGCCCTGGCCGGTGAAGGAGAACAGCATGACGCCGCTGACCGCGACGGCGGTGAACCAGGCCACCCGGCCGCGCGGCTCGCGGCGCGCGTACTTGAGCTCCTTGGCGATGACCGCGCCGAGTTTTCCGTCCGGGAGCAGGCCCTTGCGGCGGGAGCGGCGGACCGAGCCGCCCTGGTTGGAGGAGTCGGGGCGGACCAGTGCCGCCCGCAGGGCGATGATCCAGAGCCAGCCCAGCAGCACCACGACGGCGGCCAGGATCAGCAGGTCGAGCAGGCCGGCCAGGCCGCCGTCGGCGATCGCGTGCGCGGCCAGGCCGGGCGGGGTCCAGCGCAGCGTGTCGGCGGCCGAGGTGAACATCTCCATCGAGGCGCTGGGCAGGCCGCGGTTGACCAGCAGGTTGGGCAGCTGGGTGAGGAGCACCACGAACACCACGGCGACCGCGAGCATGTCCCGGCCGCGGCGGCTGCGCAGCGCGCCGGACAGCGCGGTGGTGACCAGCCGGGAGGCGACCAGGCAGAGCGCGAACACCAGCGGCACCGCGACCAGGCCGAGCAGCACGCCCCCGATGCCCCGGGACAGGCCGACCAGGGCGCCGAAGAGCGCGACCAGCGAGGCGATCGGCCAGGCGCCGGTGGCGGAGGCGGCGAACATGCCCAGCGCCAGCTGCCGGGTGGTCAGCGGGAACAGGGCCAGCCGGGAGGGGTCGAGCGTCTCGTCCAGGCCGAACGCGAGCAGCGGCACGACGACCCAGCCGAGCACGGCCACCGTGAAGACCGTCGCGCCGATCCGCAGGGCCATCTCGTCGGGGGTGAGGCTGACCAGGCTGAAGAGCAGGAAGCCGAGCAGGGCGCAGACCACGGCGGCGAACACGGAGAAGCCGAAGCCCAGCTGCCTGACCAGATCCCCGCGCAGACTGCCCGCGATCAGGCGCAGCTTGAGCCGGACGAACGTGCCGGTCATCGGGACCCCAGCCAGGACAGTCCCTCGCCGTCGCCGTGCCCCCGCGCCCCGACCAGGTCCAGAAACGCCTCATTGAGCGTACGGCCCTGCCGGACCTCGGCGACCGGGCCCTGGGCCACGATGAAGCCGCGGCTCATCACCGAGACCCAGTCGCAGAGGCGTTCGACCAGGTCCATGACGTGGCTGGAGAAGATCACCGTGGAGCCGGAGCCGGTGTAGCGCTGGAGCACCTCGACCAGGGTGTTCGCGCTCACCGGGTCCACCCCCTCGAAGGGCTCGTCCAGGAAGAGCACCTCCGGGTTGTGCAGCAGGGCGGCGGCCAGGCCGATCTTCTTGCGCATGCCGGTGGAGTAGTCGACGACCAGTTTGTCCTGGGCCTCGGTCAGGTCCATGACCCGGAGCAGTTCCTCGGCCCGCTGCTGGACCTGGGCACGGGGAATGCCGCGCAGCTGGCCGTTGTAGAGCAGCAGCTCCCGGCCGGAGAGGCGTTCGAACAGGCGCAGGCCCTCGGGCAGCACGCCGATCCGGGACTTCACGTTGAGCGGGTCGGCCCACACGTCGAAGCCGTCGATGGCGATGGTGCCGTAGTCGGGCCGGAGCAGGCCGGTGACCATGGACAGCGTGGTCGTCTTGCCCGCGCCGTTCGGGCCGACCAGACCGGCGAAACTGCCCTTCGGCACGATCAGATCGACCCCGGCCACCGCGACCTGCTGGCCGAACCGTTTGACCAGCCCCCGTGTGCGGACCGCCTCTTCCATGCGCTCAACTCTCTCTGTGTGACGGCGCCCCCGTCTCTACATCAACGAACATAATCGGGCTTAAGTTGCAAATCGGGTGCCGTCACCGCCCGATCTCTGCCTCGACGGCGCTGTCCTCGCGGTTCCTCCCACGGCCGGCCAGGAGGCGGTTGACGAACCAGAGCAGGACGCCGACCGCGAGCAGGACGCCGGCGCGCAGGTAGACCGAGCCGTCCCTGCCCGTGATCGGCAGGGCCAGCAGCACGCAGACGGCCGCGCCGAGGGCCGGCGCCCAGTTCGGGGCGCGGTAGTGCGCGTGCTCCACCGGATCCCGGCGCAGCACCAGGACCGAGACGTTGACCAGCGCGAACACGCACAGCAGCAGCAGGACGGTGGTCTCCGCCAGGCCGCCCACGTCGCCGGTGCTGACCAGGGCGACCGCGACGGCCACGGTGAACAGGATCGCCACCCACGGGGTGGCCCGGGTCGGGTGCACGCTGGCGAACACGGCGGGCACGATCCGCTCCCGGCCCATGCCGTAGACCAGGCGGGAGGCCATCAGCATGTTGATGAGCGCGGTGTTGCCCACGGCGAGCAAGGCGATCAGCGCGAACAGCTTGGGCGGGAAGCTCAGCCCGGCCACCTTGACCACTTCCAGCAGCGGACCGCTCGAGGTCCTGAGCGTCTCGGTGTCGACCAGCATGGTGGCCGTGAAGGCGACCGCCAGGTAGACGGCGGCGGCCACGGCCAGACCACCGAACAGGGCTCGGGGGAAGTCGCGCTGGGGGTCCTTGGCCTCCTCAGCCAGGTTGACCGAGTCCTCGAAGCCGAGCAGGGCGTAGAAGGCCAGCGCGGTGCCGCCGAGCACGCCCAGGAACGCGCCGTTGACCGGGTGGAACTCCAGCGCCCTGCCGGGGTCGCCGTCGCCCGAGACCAGCGCGTAGACGCCGATGGCGATGATGACCAGCAGGCCGAACGCCTCGATCAGGGTGAGCACCACGTTGACCTTGATCGACTCCGAGATGCCGGCGAAGTTGACCAGGGTGACCAGGGCCAGGAAGATCAGCGCCCCGGCCAGGACGGGCAGGCTGACGAACTCGGCCAGATACTGGCCGCCGAAGGCGCGGGCGGCGGCCCCGGCCGAGGTGACGCCGCTCATCATCACGGCGAACGCCACGATGAAGGTCACGAACGGCACCCCGAACGCCTTGTTCGCGTAGAGGGCCGCGCCGGCCGCCTGCGGATACTTGCCGACCAGTTCCGCATAGGCCGTCGCGGTCAGGGCGGCCAGCACGAAGGCCACCAGGAACGGCACCCAGAGCGCGCCGCCGACCTGGCCGGCGACCTTCCCGGCCAGGGCGTAGATGCCCGCGCCCAGGATGTCGCCCACCACGAACAGCAGCAGCACCTTGCGGCCGATGACCCTGCGGAGGGAAGTTTGCGCTTTCATGACCGTGAGACTACCCAGCGTGACCGACAATACTCCGGCCCCTGCGACGGGCGCGGTGAGCGAATGGTTACCCTGACGACATGACGGCTGATGGAATAAAGGCGGCACCGGCCTCGGAGATCGACATTCACACCACCGCGGGCAAGATCGCCGAACTGGAGCGCCGGCTGCACGAGGCGGAGCACGCGGGCTCCGCGCGCGCCGTCGAGAAACAGCACGCCAAGGGCAAGATGACGGCCAGGGAGCGGCTCGCCGCCTTCCTGGACGAGGGCTCCTTCGTGGAGTTCGACGAGCTGGCCAGGCACCGGTCCACGAGTTTCGGCCTCGACCGCGACCGGCCGTACGGGGATGGCGTGGTGACCGGGCACGGGACCGTGGACGGGCGGCCGGTGGCCGTGTTCGCGCAGGACTTCACCGTGTTCGGGGGGTCGCTCGGGGAGGTCTTCGGGGAGAAGATCGTCAAGGTCATGGACCACGCGCTCAAGACCGGCTGCCCGATGGTGGGGATCAACGACTCGGGCGGGGCGCGCATCCAGGAGGGCGTGGTCAGCCTGGGGCTGTACGCGGAGATCTTCAAGCGGAACGTGCACGCCTCGGGCGTGATCCCGCAGATCTCGCTGATCATGGGCCCGTGCGCGGGCGGCGCCGTCTACTCGCCCGCTTTGACCGACTTCGTCCTGATGGTTCAGGAAAAGTCGCACATGTTCATCACCGGGCCGGACGTGATCAAGACGGTGACCGGCGAGGAGGTGACCTTCGAGGAGCTCGGCGGGGCGCACACGCACAACTCCCGCTCCGGCGTGGCGCACTACGAGGCCGCCGACGAGGAGGACTGCCTGGTGTTCGCCCGGGCGCTGCTGTCCTACCTGCCGTCCAACAACATGGACGAGGCGCCGGTCTTCCCCGCGGACTCGGCGCTCGACCCGGTGCCGGAGCTGGACACGCTGATCCCCGACTCGGCCAACCAGCCGTACGACATGCACACCGTGGTCGGGCACGTGCTGGACGACGGGGAGTTCCTGGAGGTGCACGCGGCGTTCGCGCCCAACATCCTGGCCGGGTTCGGGCGCGTCGAGGGGCGTTCGGTCGGGGTGGTGGCGAACCAGCCGATGAGTTTCGCGGGCACGCTGGACATCGCCGCATCGGAAAAAGCCGCGCGATTCGTCCGGACTTGCGATGCTTTCAATATCCCTGTGCTGACATTTGTTGATGTACCGGGATTCCTTCCGGGGACCGATCAGGAATGGAACGGCATCATCCGGCGCGGCGCCAAACTCCTGTACGCCTACGCCGAGGCCACCGTGCCGCTCGTCACGGTCATCACCCGAAAGGCGTACGGCGGGGCGTACGACGTTATGGGGTCAAAACACCTCGGAGCGGACGTGAACCTGGCCTGGCCGACCGCGCAGATCGCCGTCATGGGCGCCCAGGGCGCGGTCAACATCCTCTACCGCCGGGAGCTGGCCGCCGCCGAGGACCCGGACGCGGCCCGCGCCGGCTTCGTGGCCCACTACGAGGACACCCTGGCCAACCCCTACCTGGCCGCCGAGCGCGGCTACGTGGACGCGGTCATCCGGCCCTCCGAGACCCGCTCCCAGGTGGTACGGGCGCTGCGCGCACTGCGCAACAAGCGCGCTTCACTCCCGCCCAAGAAGCATGGGAACATCCCGCTGTGAACCAGTTGAACCAGCTGAGAATCGTACGGGGGGACGCGTCCCCAGAGGAGATCGCGGCGCTGCTGGTGGCACTCAGCGCAGCCCCGCCGTCACAACCGGAAGCCGTACCGACCAGGCAAAGCTGGCGGGATCCGGCCCGTCGCATGCGCGGCGCCACCGGCCCGGGCGGCGCCTGGCGGCCCGGTCCGGGCGCCTGGCGGGCGAGCGCGCTGCCGGATTAGCGAGGGATTAGATCCGCCGAACCGGGTGTCAAGTGGCCCAAGAGTTGGGAGTATCTACAAAAGGGCAATTACCCTCAGCCAAACACATGGAGACGAGGCCTGGAGGACAAGATGGCCATCCCGGACCTCGCAGCGCACAGCATGGCAGCCAAATACGCGGTACTCGTCGATGTCGGATACCTCTACGCGGCTGCTGGAGAGGTTCTCCTGTCGGCCAAGGAGCGCAAGGAGTACCGCGTCGCGGCCGACGAGTTGATCCAGTCGTTGCAGAAGCACGCGCTGGAACGCATCCCTGGCGAACTGCTGCGCGTCTACTGGTACGACGCGGCCCGCGACCGCGTGCCCACCGTGGACCAGCGCGTCATCGCGCAGCTCCCCTGGGTCAAGGTACGGCTCGGCAACCTCAACGCGCGCGGCCAGCAGAAGGGCGTGGACGCGCAGATCCGCAGCGACCTGGAGGCCCTGGCCCGGCACCACGCGGTCAGCGACACCGTGCTGATCGCCGGCGACGAGGACATGGTCCCCGCCGTCGAGGCCGCCCAGGCGTACGGCGTGCGGGTGCACCTGTGGGGCGTGGAACCCCCGTTCGGAACGAACCAAGCCGAGCGGCTGGTGTGGGAGTCCGACACGGTGGAGATCCTCAGTGCCGACTTCCTGCGGCCGTACTTCAACCGGGCCCCCATCCCGGTGCCGGTCACGCCGCCGCCGTCGCCCGCGCAGGTGTTCGCCGCCCGCGCCGCCAAGCCGGTCGCGCCGCCCAAACCCGTGCACGGCGCGCCCAGCAGCCCCAAACTGGGGCCGAGCCGTCCCCGGGTGGAGGAGGTCGGCGAGCACGTGGCGCAGAAGTGGATCCTCACCCGCGGCCGCGACAACATCAGGGACCTGCTGCCCGGCCCGATCCTGCCCACCGTCATCGACACCGAGCTGCTCATCGAGGCGGAGAAGGAGCTCGGGCACTCGCTGCGGCCGTACCCCGAGGCCAGGGTGTGGCTGCGGGACGGCTTCTGGGCGCGGGTCTACCGGGAGTTCGACCTGGGGGTGGGCATCTCCAGCAAGTAGCCCACCTGGGCATACGCTGAGGTCCGATTTCCGCCAGCATGGGTTGCTGAGCAGGGCATAGCGTGTTCCACATGAGCACGGAACTGGACTTCGACCGGTGCTACCTGGCGATATCGGCGCGGGACGCGCGGTTCGACGGGCGGTTCTACACGGCGGTGACCTCGACCGGGATCTACTGCCGGCCGATCTGCCCGGCTCGTACGCCCGCGCGGAAGAACGTGCGGTTCTATCCGTACGCGGCCTCGGCGGAGGCGGCCGGGTTCCGGCCGTGCCGCCGCTGCCGGCCGGAGCTGAGCCCGGGGTCGCCCGGCTGGGACGCCCGCGCCGACCTGGTCGGACGCGGGCTGCGGCTGATCGACGACGGCGTCGCGGACGAGACCGGGGTGGCCGGGCTGGCGCGGCGGCTGCACGTGACGGAGCGCCACCTGCACCGGCTGTTCGCAGCCGAACTGGGCACCGGGCCGCTGGCGGTGGCCAGGACCCGGCGGTTGCTGCTGGCCAAGCAGCTGCTCACCGAGACGGCGCTGCCGATCACCGAGGTCGCGTTCGCGGCGGGGTTCGGGAGCGTGCGGCAGTTCAACGCGGCCATGAAGGAGTCGTACGGGTTCGCGCCTGGGGATCTTCGGAAGGCGGTTGGGCCGTTGCGGGGGGCGGGTGGGGTGGATGGGGTGACTTTGCGGCTTGGATATCGCGCGCCGTATGACGCGCAGGCGTTGCTGCGGTTCCTCGCGTCCCGGGCGATTCCTGGCATCGAAAGCGTGATATTTCAGGACGACCTGGTGGCCAGCTATCAGCGGGTGATTCCCGGCGGGTTGATCGCCCTGGCTCCTGGCGCCGATCACATCCGGCTGACGGTGAGCACCGACGACACCCGGCAGCTGGCCAGGATCGTCGCGCGCTGCCGCCGCATGCTCGATCTGGACGCCGCGCCCGACGCCATCGCCGCCGTGCTGGAGCCCACGTCGCTGGGGCCGCTGGTGGCGAAACGCCCGGGCCTGCGGGTTCCGGGGGCTTTCGACGCTTTCGAGTTGGTGGTCCGCGCGATCGTCGGCCAGCAGATCTCGGTTGCGGGCGCACGAACCCTCCTGGGCCGGATCGCGGCGGCCGGAAGCTCCCCGACCACCGTTGAGGCCGACACTCCGGTCGCCTTGCCGGTCGACATTCCTGCCGATCGATCGGCCAGCGTGCCGGTCGCCTTGTCGGCCGGCATCCCTACCGATCAATCGGCCGACATCCCAACCGATAGCCAAACCGACATTGCCGCCAACCAAGCGGCCGATATCCGGACCGGCAGGCCGACCGCCTTCCCGACCGCCCTTCCGACCGCCTTCCCGACCGCCTTTCCGACCGCCTTTCCGACCGCGGAAGAGCTGGCCGAGCGGGACCTGACCGGCCTGGGGCTGACCAACCGGCGGGTCGCCACGCTGCACGCGGTCGCCCGTGCCGTCGCCGACGGCCGAATCGACCTGGACGGCGGCGACCCCGCTGAGACCTCGGCGTTGCTGCTGGAGATCCCCGGCATCGGGCCCTGGACCGTCGCCTACATCGCGCTGCGCGCGCTCCGCGACCCCGACGCGTGGCCCGGCGGCGACCTGGTCCTGCGCCGCAAAATGGCCGAACTGGCCATCGGTGAAGACGAAATCGAGCGGTGGCGCCCCTGGCGCGCCTACGCCGCCCTCCATATCTGGAACGCGTGAGGAGATCATCATGATCGTCACCCAGACCGTCCCGACCCCCGCCGGACCGCTCGCCCTGCTCGCCCGCGAAGACGTCCTGGTCGCGGCCGGCTTCACCGCCGACCCCCACGAGATGTTCGTACGCCTCTCGCCGCGCCTCCAGGCCGAGGGCCTGCGCGTGGGCGAACTCCCCGAAGCCGCCCAGGCCGTCGCCGACTACCTGGACGGCAGACTGGACGCCCTGGACAAGATCCCCGTGTCGCAGCCGGGCACGCCCACCCGCCAGCGCCTCTACCAGGCGCTCCGCGCGGTCCCCGCCGGGACCACCGTGCGCTACGCCGAACTGGCCGTCAGCGCCGGGCTGCCCGCGACCGCCGCCCGGGCGGCCGGCTCGGCCTGCGCCCAGAACCTGATCGCGCCCTTCGTCCCCTGCCACCGGGTGCTCCCGGCCGCGGGCGGGTACGGCGGCTACTACTACGGCCCGCCCGTGAAGGAGTGGCTGCTCCACCACGAGCGGGCCAACTGAGCCCCGGTCAGCCCTTGACCGTGCTCTGGACCTCGCCCACCTGGACGTCGCGGGTGACCGTACCCTCCACGGGGTCGAACACGAACGGAACCACGGACTGGTCGGCGTTGCTCGTCACCGGCCAGACGGTGGTGACGGTCAGGGTGTAGACCTTGCGCGGCTGATCCGCGGAAGCCCGCAGATACCGGACACCACACGTGAAAGCCGCACCCTTGGCGTACGGCCTCCCGGCCGGGCCGCAGTTCTCCTTGACCTCGGCCCGGTCGCTGGTCGTCCCGGCGTCGATCTTGATGTCGTCCAGGGTGGCGGTCACCGTGGCGCTCAGCAGGCCCGGCAGGGTCGCCGTGACCGAGCGGGTCGTCTGGCCCTGGCCGTTGAGCCAGACGAAGGTGGGCAGGTTCACGTAGCTCTTGGCGTCCGGATTGAGCTGGATCTGCGGCTCAGGAACGGTCAGCGCGGCCCTGGCGATGTCCAGGAGCTCGGTCATCGTGATCCCGGCGGGCGGCGTGTTGCCCTGATCCACCCAGATCGCGCCCTCCAGAGCGCTCCAGCAGGACATGCCGCCCGGGTCGGCCGCGTTGTAGGCGGGCGCCCACCAGCGGCCCGGCTGCCCGATCTTGTCCTTGAACTGCTTGAGGAACTCCTGGAACTCCTCCTCGGTGCTGTTCGGGTTGGTGTGGAACCAGAACGCCCGCAGGTCCTCCTGGGTCTTCAGCATGTCCTCGGCGCTGCGGCCGGGCTCGTACCAGCACGGCCGTTTGATCCGGTAGCCGTCGGGTTTCGCGCCCAGGCCGGTCCCGGTGATGACGATGGTGGAGTTCTCCAGTTGCACACCGACGGTGCGGCCGGCCTGGAAACCCTGGCCGTACGGCCCGCCCGGGTTGGGGGCGGCGGCCGGGGCGAGCGCGAGCGCCAGGGCGAGCAGCAGTCTCATCGGACCTCCTCGGAAATCAACGCAGGCACTCCTTCGCGCGTTCGTGGGGGTAGCTCGCGTGCCGGAACAGCTTGACCCGCCAGGTGCCGTCGTCCCCTCTCCGCACGGCGGCGACCTGCAGGTACGTGGATTGCGGCGGCGCCGTCCACGGCGGCTGGTCGGCCACCGGGTCACCCGCGGCATCGGTGACCCTGATGCCGGAGGTGTCGACGCACGCGTTGATCTCCGCACCCCGCCCGGTCACCGAGGCGACCCGGAGCGCGTACAGCTTGGCCGTGCCCTGCGCGGACTGCTTCTCGGCCAGGAAGCTCCTGACCCAGCGGTAGGCGTCCCGGTTGGCGGGCTCCTCGACGCCCTCCAGGTAGGACTCGTCCTCGCCGTCCGTGCCGACCGCGCGCCACTGGCCGACGAAGCTGTCGGTGAACGCCTTGACCATGACGTTCCGTTCGGACGGCCATTCGATCGTGACCTTCAGGCCCGGCGCGGCCGTGACCGTCTCCACGCCGGGCGCGGGCGCGGACGACGCGGCGGGAGCGGCCTTCGCGGTGGCCGCTCCGCCGCCCGGCACGAACTCCCGCCCGGCGGGCGCGCCGCACGCGGAAAGCACCAGGACCAGCAGCGCCGCTCTCGCGATGGTCACTCGTCCTCCCGTGCGTCGATCGGACGGTAATGACGCGGACCGGGGTGGATCCACCGTTATGCGGGTTTCGGCATGGCGCATTTCGGGGTCCTCCTCAGGCCAGTCGCGGAGCGCGCAGATCCGGTGCGGTGGTCCGGCGCCAGGCCGGGAACAGCTCGTCGATCAGCGCCTCCGTCTGGGGGGCCATGCCGCCGCCGTACGGGTGCGACGCCGCCCTCCGGTGCAGGGCGTCGACAACGGCACGCAGCCGGGCGTGGTCGCCGGTGGCGTGCGCGGCGCGGAGCAGGTCACGCCAGAGCGCCTCGTCGTCGGGGGCCAGCAGCAGCCCCGCCCTGGCGGCGGCCACCGCCATGTCCGGTTCGCGGCGGTCCAGCCGGGTCTCGCACACCCGGTGCGCGGCGTCGGCCACGGCGGCGGTCACGTCGTACTCCAGCGAGTCGGCGGCCAGCCAGGCGTACCGGTTTCCCGGGCGGGCGTTGAGCAGGGGCCCGCGGACCAGGCCGAGGGCGCGTTCCAGGGAGGCGGCGTCCCCGCGGCGTACGAGATCGCGGAACAGGTCCCAGTCGGTGCGCACCTCCGGGCTGAGCCGCAGCCGCCCCGACTCGTCGGTGTAGAGGTAGGAACGTCCCCGGGAGTCCTTGCCCAGCCACTGCGCGACCCGGGCGATCGTGGCGTCCCTGACCATCGGCTGCACCCCGCGCGGCCACAGCACGCCGCCGAGCACCACTGGATGCACGCCGCCCGGATGGGTGGCCAGGTAGACCACCAACTCCTGCGCGAGCGACGCGCGACCCTCCTCCAGCATGTTCACCGGACTGATCTCGATCGGACCGAGAATGCGCACCTCGATCGCGGGCGGCATATCCGCTCGGTACGGCTCCCGCGGGTCCTGCCACGACTCGGACCGGGGCTCCCCCTCGGTCCGCCCAGCCGTCCGGAACAGATCCACGACCGCCTGGTAGTGCCGCCGCGGCAGCAACTGCGCGTCCACGTCGAACCCGAGCGTCTCCACCAGCGCCCGCCCGTCCTCGGTGATCTCCCACGTCCAGGTCGCGTGCGGTACGGCTCCCGCGACGACGAACCCGGAGGCCGTCCTTGTCCCCTTACTGAGCAGGGCCAGCCTGCGCGCCTCCTCGGCAGTGGGCTGGATGGCCGACAGCAGGTAGTGCGGCGGCCAGGCCGGGTCGTGGGCCCGCCCGTGGATGCGCCCGGTGAGCACGTCGCCGGGCTGGTCCTGGGCTTGTTCCTCGAGTTCGGGAAGGACTTCGGCGAGGCTGGCGGCCACGCGTACACGATCGGGGGCGATCAGGGAGAGTTCCTCACCGAACCCGACAAGGGTGATGCGCATCTGGTCCGACCAACGGTTGGTGGCCAGCTCCACGGCGAGCGCGGACAGGGCCGCCAGCGTGTTGGGACCCGTCATGGAGATCACCCCGTGCGCGGCCTCCAGGTCGATGAGCACACGCCCACCGCCTCCCGTCCCGAGCGACACCAAGCCCGGGTACGGCGCGGGGACGTCGCTCATCGTGTTCTCGTCGATGCGGCGTCCCTCGTGCGCCGCCAGCCGCCAGACCTGGCCGTCGTCGGCGACCTCCCAGGGTTCGGGGGCGTTGCGGTCCGGGGGGTGGATCCACAGGTCCATGCTGCGGCTGGACAGATGCACGCCGTAGATCGCCGGCGGGCGTCGATCGGCGTCGGCCAGCAAACGCCCGAGCAACCGCAAACCGGAGTCCAGCATCCTGCTGCCGGGCGCATCGGAGCCGATCCGGATCGCGACTTCAGCACTGGCCGCGTCACCACGCGGACGCACCACGCGATACCCAAAAGCGCGCCGCCACAACTGTTCCCGGCGCCTACGCCCCAGCAACGCGAGCAACCCAGCCGACAGCAGGGACGCACCGGCCAGATAATCGACCAGATCCAGCCCCGCCGCAGCCTCCTCAGGCTCAGCGACCGCATCCACAGCCGGCACATCTTGTACGGCCCCGCCATCGACGCCCGCTGGCCGGGTCGGAGAGTTATCCCGCTCTGCCCCTTCGTCGAAGCGATCGCCAGAAGATTTCGATTCAGCCAGGCTCTTCCCGGATTCTGCGGCCACGTCGCCCGAGGACCTGGAGTCGCCGGTCGAAGACTCCGCGGACGCTCCGGATTTGGAGTCGCCGGACTGCGCCTTCGGGTCGCCCTTCTGATCGGGCCAGGCGGAATCGGGCAGCGTGATCCGCGGCCTGGTCGGCGAATCGTCCCTGTCCGCGCTTTCGTTTCCGGCTTGACCGGTTCCTACCTCACCGGTGTCGGGACGAGTGATGTCCTGCTCAGCACCGCCGGGGGTACGCGAATCCACCCCGCCGGGCTGCCCGCGTCCATCGCCGTCGGACCCGGACTTACCGGCATCCGGCTTACCCGCGTCGGGCCTGCTCTCCGACACATCCGGCCGGGACTCCGACCTACCCGAGTCCGGTCTGCTCTCTGAGGCGTCCGGCCGGGACTCCCACCTGCCCGCGTCCGGGTTGCTGATTCTGGGGTTGTCGCGGAGGTCGTTGGCGTCTGGGAGAGCCGGGCGGGTTGCGTCGAGGTCGGTGGGTGGGCCCGGGTGGTCGCTGAGGATGTCCCGGCGGTTGTCGTCGGCGGAGACGATGTGGACGTTCCTGGCGTCGTCGGGCATGTCGAGGACCCAGCCGGGGCGGATCAGGTCGGCCATGTGGAGGCGGCTGCCGTCCGGTTGTTCCTTGTGCTGGTTGAGCTGGTAGATCTCCGGGTATCTGCGGCCGTCGCCGAGGCATTTCTCGGCTATCTCCCAGAGGCTTTCGTGGTGGCGTCCGTGGGGTGGCTGCACCACGTACACCTTCTTGACCTCTCGGGGTTGCAAGGCGGGACGGTCTTCGGCGGCCGGGGCCAGGACGGGTGTCGTTTGCGCGGTCAGGTGGGATTGGATCGGTGGCGCGGTGGCGACCCTCGCGAACGGAACCGCCACAGCCGTCGCGGTGAACAGGACCAGGACCGCGCCCACCAAGCGATTGGCCAGCGCCTGGGTGCCTCCAGCGAGCGGCACTCTGGCCGGCATCCCGATCCGGCGGATCGCCGCATAGACCTCGACGATCACGCAGATGACCAGTTGCAGCCAGGCCAGCCAGACCAGCAGCACCAGCACCGCGATGATCGTCTCAGGGCCGACCTGGCTGGTGAACACATCCAGATCGAAGAGCCCTTCCGGCACCGGCGGCCCGGCCAGCCGAATCAGCCCGAACGGCACTCCACCCACGAGCGCCGCCAACGCCACCAACGCCGCAAGGCCGGCGAACACATCGCCAACCGTCCGCCGACGCGGAATCCGCCCCGGCTCCCCCCGCCCACGCACCGCTCTCCGCCCAACCTCTCCCTGCACAGCGAGCCGCTGCGCCCCCCGCCGCCGTTCCTGAATCTCCTCCCGACTGGGCCGCCCCCCAGGCAACCCCAACTCCCTCTCCCGCCGCCCCCCACCACGCCCCCGCTGCCCCCGCCCCGCAGAGGACCCTGCACCCCGCTCCCGAGCTCCAGACCCCGACGCGAACCCGCGATCCCGCTCTCCGGCTCCAGAGCCCGAACCGAACTCGCGGTCGCGCTCCCTGACCCCAGAACCCGAACCGAACTCGCGATCCCGCCCCGTAACTCCGGAGCCTGAACCGAACTCGCGGTCGCGCTCCCTGACCCCAGAGCCCGAACCGAACTCGCGATCCCGCTCTGCGGCTCCAGAACCTGAACGGAACCCGCGGTCGCGCTCCCTGGCTTCAGAGTCCGAGCGGAACCCGCGGTCCCGCTCCTCTGGCCCAGAACCGGACAGGAATCCCCTGTCCCGCTTCTCAGCAGCAGAACCCGAAGCGAATCCCCTGTCCGGCTCTCCAGCCTCGAAATCCGAAGAGAATCTCCGGTTCCGCTCTTCGACCCCGGGTCCCGAAGGGAACTCCCGGCTTCGCTCTCCAGCTCCTTGACCTGCGCGCTTTCCGGTTTCCGCAGGGAAGCCCGAGGTCCGGTCCCCCGCGAGGTCTCCCCGTTCCTGCTGACGCACAGCCGATTCTTCGGGGAGTCGTCCCCCGAGAGAACGACCGCCTCGCGCCCTTTGGAGAGCTTCGTCGCTCGATGCGTCCCACGTAGGTTCGTCCCGCCGTGGCCAGCCGGGAGATCCGGCGCCCTGTCGTCCCCGGGCTGAACCACCGGCCTGGGGTATCCCTGTGGGGCGCGGGAAGGGCTGATTCTGACGCGAGTCCGGGACCCTCTGATCGCCGGCGAAGGCCGAGGTCGGCCGGTCCCCAGCAGGACCTAGATCTCCGCGGTCCCGCACCGAATCGTGGCTCTGGCGACTTCCGTCCGCCCCTGCGCCAGGCCAAGGACGTGGGGAGCTTCCACGGTCCTCCGCGTACCCCCTGACCGCCCGATCGACCTGGGAACCACGCGCGTACCGCCTTATCGGCGAATCCTCCCCGTTTATATCGCCGGAGGCTCGACCGTCCTGCTCCTCGAAGGATTCCCGACCCCTCTTCCACGGCTCCTGGTCCTGCCCATAACCCTGGCTGCGCCTACTGCCCTGTCCTTGGCCGCGGCTCTGGCCCTGGCTCTGGCTCTGGCCGCGGCTCTGGCTCTGGCCGTGGCCCGGGTCAGGGCTTGGGCCTTGGCTCAGCACCCGGCCCTGCTCCTGGCCCCAGCTCTGCACCCGGCCCTGCTCCTGGACCCGGCCCTGGTCCGGACCCTGCTCGATGCCCTGGCCGTGGCCTCGGCTCGGGTTCTGCGAGGAGGTACCTTCCGGCCGGCGATTGGACGAAGCCCCGGTATGCCGATCGCGTGTTGGGGCCGCTGAGGACGAAGCCTCTGCGGGGTATCCGGGGCGGGGAACCATTGGGGAGCCCGCGACGAGCTGGTCGCCGTATGAGGTGGGGGATGGGCCGGTTTGGTGCCCGTTTGCAGGGTGGTCGTCAGGGGTGGCGTGAGGGGTGGGATCTCCGGGTGGGTTGGCGGGTTGAGGGGGTGTGGGGAGTGATGTGACGCGGTGGTCTTTGAGGGAGTTCCATGGCTTTGGGCTGCTGAATGGGTCCGTCAGCGGGCGGCCGTGGGTGGGGTGGGGGGGGTGGTGGTCGTCGGGGGAAGGTGCGGTTTTGCGGTCGGCGTACCAGGCGCGTACCCAGTCGGTTTTGGGGGTTGGGGTGGCGGCCGGAACTGAACGCGCCTCTGGCCTGGCCGGATGCGCATCCGTTTGAGGCGGACTGCCAGTCGATTGGGCTGGGATCACGGCTGAAATCCCGGGCGGCTGGGCTGGAATCGCAGTCGGACTCGCAGGAGGTTGCGTTGGAATCGCGGTTGGACTCGCAGACGGTTGGGCTGGAATCGCAGTTGGAGCCGGAGGAGGTTGGGCTGGGATCGCGGTTGAGGCCGCAGCCGGTTGGGGTGGGATGGCAGGTGGTTGGGTTTGGGTGGAGGTTGTGAGGGTGTGGGTGGCGAGGAATGGCTTGGGGAAGCCGGCTACCGGGACGTCGCCGGGTTCGCCGGAGCGGGGGATGGGGCGTTGAGGTGGGATGGGTGGGTCTGACGGGGTGTGGGGGGTGGGGTTCGTGGGCATGCGTCAGACCTCCCCGGGGGTGTGGGTGGCGGTGGGCCCTTTCAGGGTGGTGAGCGGTCGTGGGGTGGGCCAGCGATTCGACCGGATCGGCATAGGGGTCATGCGTCTCCTTCGTCTGGGATCGCGGTGGCGACCGCGGTCATGTCGGCGCCGCCGAAGCCGATGACGGAGAGGAAGAAGGCGTCCCAGTGCACGCTGACACCGACGGTCACCTCGGTCTGCCCGCCGCCGACCGTGCATTCGGTGAGCTGCACGCCGTCCAGGGAATGAGCGGTGATGATCTCCTCGGCTCGGCCGCAGACTTCGGCGTCGCCGAGGAGGCGTACCTGACCAGTGGCACGCAGGTTCTCGACATCGATCTGGTCGGCGGCCCCCCGCGCACCCTGCTCAGCGATGTCCGCCGCCTTGAGCCGGGAGTTGATCGCGGCCCCGCCATCCACCAGCAGCCCCGCCAGCAGAAACACCGCCACCGAGAACAACACCACGAACACGGACATCGAACCGCGCTCACGGCGAGGCCCGCCCAGGAAACCGGTCGGAGAGGCGCACGCAGACCATGGACGGCAAGGGGGGTTGGTCATTCGACCCTCCGGAACTGTTCCAGGGGGACGACTGAGTTGCCGGTCATTTGCTTGGTGGTGCCGAAGCCGAGGAAGTCGAGGTCGAGTTCGCAGGTGATGGTTACGGCCACGACGCCGCCTTCGGCCCACTCGGTGCCGGCCATGCTCACCTGGGGTGGGCACTCCTCTCCCAGGACTGACTGAGCGGTTTGCTCGGCCGCGCCGGTGGCGGCGTCTTCGGTTCGCTGGACGGAGGCGGCCCGAGCGGCGTCCCGGGCTGCGCCGTTGACCTCGCCCTGGGCTTCGACGACGCGGCCCGCACCCACCAGGAACATCAGGAAGAGGAGGAAGACGGGGGCCAGCATCACCGTTTCCGCGGTCATCGAGCCACGCTCACGGCGTACGTCGTGAACGTTCCTGACAGCTCCGATGCGCGGGCGGCGCTGGTGGACGCGGTCACGAGAGGGCGTCACTCGCATGTGTCGCTCCCGTCGTCGGGACGGAAACACTCGATCGGGCCCCCAGATCTGGCGGTGATCGTGAAGGCGAGTTCGGGGAGCAGGGGAACGACCTGGACGGCGGTTCCGGTCACCTCGACGCCGCGCTGGTCGCCTTCCTCGAAGGCGGTCGCCGTGGCGGACTGGAGGAGTTCCGGGCCGATCGCCTGGATGATCTGGGTGGCTTTGGCCTCGGCTTCGGTGGGCCACGCCTCCGAGGCGCCGGCGGATCGGGCGACCCTGGCGCCTTCACGGGCCGCCGCGTCCGCCACCTGCCGACCGTGGAACCACAGCGCCATCTGCACCACGAGCAGAACCACCGCAAGAATGACCGGCATCAGAATCGCCAGTTCGATCACCGTCGCCCCACGCTCTCCACGCCGAAGACGACGACCATCACCCCCAGCCCGACGGCGACGCGAACCGACGACGGTCCGCGAGGGGGTTCCTGCGGAGTTCCGCTGGATCATTGGCCGACACCGCTCCCGTCGCCGCCCCCGCCGCCACCTCCGAAGTTGCTGCTGATCTCGGCGGACTTCCCCTCGACCAGACCCTTGATGAGCGTGGCCAGCCCCAGGGCGACCCCCGCGATGATGGCCGTGATGATGACCCATTCCACGGCGGACGCCCCTCGGGTGGGCGCGTTGCGTGCCTGCTGAATGCGTACGTTCAGCATCGCTACCAGGTATTCGATCATTTAAGACCCCAACATCTTCATGGCTGCCGGATAACTGAGAAAGATCACGAAGCCGGCGCACAGCAGCAGTTGAGCCACGAGCATCGACTGGGAGCGTTCGCCCGCCTTGCCCTCGATCTCGGCCAGCTCACGGCGCCGGAGCGTGGCGGATCGGGCGGTCAGCGAAGCCCGTACCTTCGCGCCGTCGTCGGCGACCAGGCCGAGCGCGGCGGACAGATCGCGCAGTTCGTCCACGTTGATCTCGTCGCCGAGCTGGCCGAGCGCCTGCCACGGCGTGATGCCGACGATGCGGGCGTTGGCCAGGGACTCCCGGATGCGCTCCATCGCCCAGTTGGACCCGGGCGCGTCGGCCAGCGACCCGTTCGCGGCCGGGGCGGGGCTGCCGACGGACACCGCCATCAGGAGCGCCTCGGGCACGCCCCGGCCACCGGCCAGGTTCATCGACACCAGGTCGAGAAAGGCCCCGACCGCGTGCCGGAAATCGCGACGCCGTACGGCCGCGTCACGCCGGATCTGCGCGTCCGGCAGCAGGAAGAACACCACCGACACCAGCAGGGCCGACCAGAACGGCACGTGCAGGGAGACGCCCCAGCCCATCACCGCCAGCCACCCGACCAGCAGCGGAAACGCGAACAGCCCGGACACGGCGAGCAGCACCTTGGTGGCCAGGAAACCCTCGAAAGACTTCCCCAGCAGGGTCAGGTCGGCCCGTACGGAACGGGCTTCCCAGCCGCGGGCCTGGTAGAACTTGGCCAGCCGTACGCCCAGGGAGCGCCGGAAGGCGCTGACCTGCTCGTCGGGGGCCACCAGCGGGGCACGCACCACGTCCTCGCCGGCTCTGGCCTGGTCGAGCGCGGCCAGCCGGGCCACCAGGCCGGGCCGGGGCGGGAACAGCGCCCGCAGCAGCAGGAAGATCCCCAGGCCGAGTACGGCCCCGGCGAGCACGGTCTCGGTCATGAGGGCACCTCGGCTTCCTCGGGCCTGGCGGCGACATCCGGCCTGCGGTACGGCGCGAGGATCCGGGCCGGCTGGTCGAATCGGGCGAGCCGCCGCATCCACGCGAATCCCGCGCCGAACAGGGCCGCGACCACGATGAGTACGGCCTGGCCGAGCAGCGAGTTGTACTCCTGCACGTACGACCGATTGAAGATCACGAGGAAGGCCGCGAAGGTGAGGGCGGTGCCGACCACGATCTGCACGCTGCGCCGGGTGGCGCGCCGTTCCGCCTCGACCCGGCGGCGCATGTCCAGCTCCTCGCGGGCGGACAGGGCCAGCGCGGAGAGCACGTCCCGCAGGCCGGGTCCGCGCAGCTTGGAGTTGAGGATCAGCGCGGCGACGACCAGGTCCGCGGAGGGGTCGTCGAGTTCGTCGGCGAACATGCGGAGCGCGTCGGAGAGCGCCATCCGGGTGTGCATGCGGTCGACCAGGGCGCGCAGGTGCGGGCGCAGACTGGGGGCGGCGGCCCGGATGGAGACGGGGATCGCCTGCTCCAGGCCGGCGGCGCCCGCGATGGTGTCGCGGAGCGACTCGGTCCAGGCGGCCAGGCCCTCCAGGCGGCGCATCGAGCCGCGTTCCTCGGCGGCGCCGCCGGTGAGGCCGCGCCAGGCCATCACGAGCAGGGCCGAGCCGACGGCGACGACGGGCCAGCCGGTCAGCACGAGGACGACGGCTGCCGTGATCACGGCGACCGCGGTCCTGGTGGAGAGCGTGCGCAGCAGTTCCATCCGGCGGGCGGTGCCGTCGGGGCCCGCGGGGCGGGGCGGCCTGCCGTACAGGGCGAGGGCGAGGAGGAAGAGGCCGCCGCCGATGGCGGCGCCGGAGATCAGCACGAGCGGGTCGAGGAGGCCGGGTGGGATCATGACCAGGCTCCTTCGTAGCCGTGTTCGGCCAGTTCCTCGATGCACGCGATGGGGGCGTGCGGGACGACGGAGCCGTTGTCGGTGGCGATGAAGATCTCCGAGGAGAGCACCCGGCCGTCGCAGCCGGCCACCTCGCGCACCGAGGAGACGAAACGGCGCAACCGCCCGCCCCGGTGGTAGTCATTGCGTTTCTCGATGAAGACGACGAAGTCGATGGCGCCCGCGATGAGCATGTGGCTGGCCTCGATGGGGAGGCGCTCCTCGGCCTGCAGGGCGTACGTGGCGATGCGGTTGAAGACCTCGATCGAGGAGTTCGCGTGGATCGTGGACAGCGAGCCGTCATTGCCCTGGGTCATCGCGTTGAGCATGGTGACGATCTCGTCGCCGAGCACCTCGCCGACGATCACGCGGGACGGGTTCATCCGCAGCGAGCGGCGGACCAGTTCGGCCATGCTGATCTCGCCCTGGCCCTCGGAGTTGGGCAGCCGCTGCTCGAACGCGACCACGTTGGGGTGCAGCTCGGGGAACTGGTCGAGGCCGAGTTCCAGGGCGCGCTCCACCGTGATCAGGCGCTCCACCGGGGCGATCTCGTTGGCCACCGCGCGCAGCAGGGTGGTCTTCCCGGCGTTGGTGGACCCGGCGATCATGATGTTCTTCCTGGCCGAGACGGCGGCCGAGAGGAACCGGCCCAGCTCGGGCGTGAGCGTGCCGTTGCCGACCAGGTCGCTGACGAAGACCTTGCCCAGCCGGGCCCGGCGGATCGAGATCGCGGGGCGCACCGTGACGTCCATCACGGCCGAGAGGCGTGAGCCGTCCGGGAGGCGCAGGTCCAGCTGCGGATTGGCGGTGTCGAACGGGCGGGAGGACAGGCCGGAGTAGGCGGCGAGGATCTGGATGAGCTCGATCAGCTCCTCGTCGGATTCGGCGACCGGCTCGTGGGTGAGCTCCTGACCGTCCGCGTACCCGACGAAGACGCGGTCGCAGCCGTTGATGTCGATGTTCTCGACTTCGGGGTCGTCCAGCAGCGGCTGGAGCCGGCCGACGCCGAACAGCGCCGCGTGGATGCCGGCGGCGAGCGCCTCCTCCTCTTCCGCGCTCGGCGGGGTGCGGCCCACGCCGATCTCGCTGCGCGCGAACTCCTCCAGCACCTGCGCGATCAGCGCCCGCGCGAACTGCCGCTCGTCCTCGCCGCTCATCGGCAGCAGGCCGCTGGCCTGGTCCAGCCTGCGCTGGTGGGCGAGCCGGTCGCCGACCTCCTGCCGGAAGCGTTTCACCAGGGTGTGGTCGATGTTCATGGGCTCTCCTCGCGGGGCCCCGGCACGATCGGCCGCCCGTTGACCCGGCGTGGCTCGGCCTCAGCCACCCGCCCGGCCAGGCGGCCGGCCAGCTCCCGCGCGGTCCTGATCAGCATGCTGCGGTCCAGCCGCCCACCCCACTGGCCGCGCAGCAGCTCGGCTCCCTTCGGGTCGTACGCGAGACCGCCGACGAACGCGACGTCCCAGCCCGACACGATCCGCCGGACTTCGTCCAGCTCTGACCTGTACGCCCTGGGGTCGGCGATCACCACCACCCCCACCTGCTGTTTGAGCAGCGTGAGCCGCTCCCGCAGGTGGGCCACGTGGTCGAGGCTGGCCCGGGTGAACAGCACGATCTGGTCCGCCTCCGCCAGCAGGTCGTTGACGGCCGGGTGTGCGCCCAGCCGGCCGCAGTCCGCCAGCACGTCGGTGTGCGGCAGCGCGGCCAGCGAGCGCCCGAGCGGGCTCCACAGCCAGGTCAGGCCGGCGGCCTGTTCCGCGTTGGTGAGCCCGGCCAGCACGTCCAGGCCGCCGACCAGCTTCTGGGTGTGCTCGTACACCTGCTCGGCGTGCATGCCGCGGCGGGCCACCGCGCCCAGGCTGAGCAGGCCGCGGCCCGGATTGAGCACGCCGCCGTCGGCGGCCGGCAGGCGGTAGGCGAGATCACCTCCGGACGGGTCGCATTCGGCCAGCAGCACGGGCCTCGGCCACACCGCGCCGAGTGCCGTCGCGGCGGTGGTCACTCCCGGGGCCCCCTTGTCGGCGGCCAGGACGATCAGTGCCATTCGCTACCGTGCCCCGGGAAGCACGGCCAGGGCGATCTCGCCGCTGGAGGCGTACTGCGCGACGGTGGGTGAGACCGCGGTGTCCACGATCACGGTGACCAGGCCGGTGGCGGCGCGGCCGGGCGCGCCGACGCTGTGCACGAGGGCGTTCTGGGCGAGGATGCGCTGCTGGGAGGCGGCGGTGGCGCCGCGCCCCGCGGCGGGCACGTAGATCACCTGGACGATGTCGCCCTTGGTGAGCCCGACGGGCGCCTGCCCCGATTTCAGGGCGAGTCCGACCTGCGCCTTGCCTGGGCCGAGCTGCTCGCTCTCGGTGCTGGTCATGTTCTCGGTGAGCAGGGTGCCCGGCAGCAGGGTCACCGACGCGTAGGTGGTGAGCACGCGGTCCCGGAAGCGCCAGGCGACGTAGTCGATCCCGGTTTCGGCGATCTGCACCTCCTGCAGCGCGGACGCCGGGATCTTCTCGCCCGCGCCCACCTGCTCGATGATCCGTACGGCCGAGACGCGGTCGCCGCTGCGCAGCACCAGCAGCGTGGTCGCCAGCGCTCCGCCCAGGATGAGGAGCACGGCCAGCGCCGCGAGGGCAGGCTTGCGCTCGCGTGGCGGCACCGGCAGTTTCCGCGCGGCGGGTCCGGACAGGCCAGATCGTTCCACCGGGCCGGTACGGCTCTCGCGGGCGGGCTTCTCGCTGATCCTCATGGGTGGGGGGCTCCCAGAGTCCAAGTCCACGCGCACGCGGCACAAAGCCACATGATCACGAGGAGGGCCGATCAAAACATTTTCGGATTCGCGCGAAATTTCACGCCATTATGGACATCACCGACCGGCACTGATTCCCAAAACGAGGGACCCATGCTTATCGGTTATAGGTCATCCCGTCAACGAGAAAAGTATTACCGCAGGTCAAGCGATAGGTTCGTCACACTGGTAACAGGCGTAACATGACTACCGGATCTTCCTGAGATACTGTCTTAACACAACATAACCACAAAAAGTCAAGAGTGTACGAAATGTCAACGCGAATCGCCTTGACTATTGTCTTGACAAAACTTGTTGCCGTGGCTTCATTGTGGAGATCGCCAGATGAGGAATGCCCGGGGGTGGCCCCCTCCCACCCACCCCTCGCCCCCACGCGACGGAGCCATATGCCCCTACTCGTCCCACGCACCCGCCCCCTGGAACGCTCGACCATCCATGCGCGCCCAGCCGATCCCCGACTTCGACCGTTCCCACGCCTTCACTGGTTGCTACGCCGAACCAGCCGGGTGCGTTCAATCGGGGCTGCGCTCATGTCCGGACTTGTGGCGCGGGAGCCCGCCCAACCAGGGGCTGGCGTCTTTTCTCGCCGCCCCGGCCGCTTGCGATCTGCGTTGTTCGGTCCGCACCCCCCGACCTGCCAAGCCGGGACATATGACTAATGACACGACAATTGACCGAATTGGCCACAACCTGGGCACGGCGCAACCTGCGCATAGTGCGGATAGCCTCCAGGCCGCCCTGTTGTCGGCGGTTTCGCGTCAGCGAATCAAAGGGCGGGCACCCCGCCAACGCCGAAAGCAGAAGCAAGTACACAACCCCGACCAAACGAGCCGCCCGGCAAGGCGCCATGGAACCAGGAGGGGGAAGCAAGAGCCCGGCTCTCCAGCAGGAGCGGAATGCATCCACAGCCCCTGCAACGGCCACCACGGCATGGGACGAAACACGAAGGGCCAAGCGCGAAGGCGCGAGGCGCGGATCGGGAGGCGCGGATCGGGAGGCGCGGATCGGGTGGGGCAGCGCCCGGAGGAGGCGAAGCCCGCAACCCGAAGCGCGGAAGAGGTGGAACCGGAAGGCACGAAGCCAGATGGCCCGAAGCCTGGTGCGCGGAGTCTGGAACGCGGAGCCCGAAGCCTGGAGCGCGGAATGCGGAGCCCGGAGCCCGGAGCGCGGAATGCAGAGCGCGGAGCCTGGAATGCGGAGCCTGGAATGCGGAGCGCGGAATGCGGAGCGCGGAGCCTGGAGTGCGGAGCGCGGAGCCTGGAGTGCGAGTGCGGAGTGCGGAGTGCGGAGCGCAGGGCGCGGGAGAGGCGGTGCCCCGAGGGCGCGGAGCGCAGGGCGCGGGAGAGGCAGTGCCCAGAGGGCGCGGAGCGCGGAGCCCAGAAGGGCAAGCCGGAAGGCTGGGAGGGCGGAGCCGGAAGGCGCGAGGACCGGAGCCCGGAAGGGCAAGCCGGGAAGGGCGGAGCCGACCAGACCGGAGGGGCGGAGCCCCGGAAGAACAAAAGGGTGGGTGGGTGGGAGAACTCGGCAACTTCGGGACCGATCCGAAGCACCGGCATCGGCGTACCCATGGACGTCACCAGGACCGCGGACAGGCCCCCACGAAGCAAAGTTATCCACAGGGTTGTTCAGTGAACATGAATGCGATTCGTGTTTATCGAAACGATTACAAGCACTTCATGCGCTGGTCGCAGGTGGATTGGTCCAACTTTGTCCACAGGGTCAGAAGTTATCCACAGAGATATCCACCGCTCCACCCAGTCATCCACAACCCCCAACACGAACGTGTCCACAGTCCGCTTCAATGGCTCGCGTGTTACCGAATCCGCATACCAGGAGAGCCCCCAGGGCGGCTTCTGTACCTTGACCCCGCCCCCCAGCATTGGAGCCGCACATGCGGATAACGATCAGCGTGGTCGGAACCCCCGGGGCCACCGCCGCCCGCGACGTCCTCGTCGAAGGAGACGAGAGCACCACCGTCGCCGCCCTGGCCAGGGCACTGGAAAGCCCCAACTCCCGCCCCTCGAACGTCGTGCGCCTCCCCCGCGCCCGCGCCCCGTACGGCATGGACCGCGAACCCCCCGACCCCGGCCACACCGAGGTCTGGCTCGACGGCCAGCGCCTGGACCCCGCGGCCCGCGTGTTCGGCCTGCTCCGCGAAGGCGACCGCATCGCCCTGGACCGCCGATCCGCGCTGGCCACCGTCATCGAGGAACCCGCCGGCATGGTCGAACTCCGCGTGGTCGGCGGCCCAGGAGCAGGCGCCGTACACCGCCTGGCCCTGGGCACCCACGTCATCGGCTCAGACCCGGCCTGCGCGATCACCGTCCCCGACCCGACGCTGGGCACCGAAGCGGCGATCATCCGCCTCATCCCCTCCGGAATCACCATCGAGGCCGGCTCATCCTTCAGAACCCCGACCGACCCCCCGACGACGAAATCCAGATCACCTTTCAGAACCTCGGCGGATCCCGCCGGCACCCCGAGGTCATCCAGCGCTCGCCCCGGCCCTTCGCGAGACGCGGAAGAGGAATTCTGGAAAGAATCTCCTAGGAATTCGAGGGACGAACGAGGACCCACCCTCCGAGAGAACGGATCCACCCGGGACAGCGGATCGAACCTTGGATCCCCCCAAGGAAACGCGCCCGGATCCAACCGAGGCACGTCTGATTCCAGCGGAGGGCGCACCTCTGGCTCCATCCTTGGAAGCCTGCCCGGATCCAACCGAGGAGCATCCGGTTCCAGCAGAGAAAGCCCACCTGGCTCCATCCTTGGAAGCACGCCCCGATCCAGCCGAGGAACATCCGGCTCCGGCCGAGGAAGCACGGCTGGTTCCCTCCTGGGCAACGCGCCCGGATCCAAGGGCCCGATTCTCGACGGCAACGCGGTCAACGAAGCGGTCGCCTGGGACGAGGGCGCGATGCTGTCCTGCGGCAACTCGGTCTTCTCGGTGGGCCCCATCGAACCCCCCGACGCCCACCTGGACGCCCTCCCCGACGGCGGCCTCGCCTACAACCGCCCCCCACGCCTGCGCCTCCCGGAACGAACCATCTCCTTCGCCGTCCCCCAGGAGCCCAAACGCGCCGAGGGAATGCGCCTCCAACTCCTCGCGGCGTTCCTCCCCGCCGTCTTCGGCCTGGTCATGGCGATCGTCTTCCAAGCCTGGTACTTCCTGCTGATCGCCTTCATGACCCCCATGATCATGATCGGCCAGTGGATCAGCGACCGCCGCCACGGCCGCAAACAGCACCGCCAGGCCCTCAAGGACTACCGCCAGGAACTCGAGGATTTCACCCGGCGCGTCGAAGCCGCCCGCGCCGAGGACGAGAAGGCCCGCCGCGCCGCCGCCCCCGACCCCGCCGAACTCCTCCTCACCGCGACCGGCCCGAGACGCCGCCTCTGGGAACGCAGAACCCACGACCAGGACGCCCTCCGTCTCCGGGTCGGCCTCGCCGACCTCCCCGCCGAGATCGAATTCGAGCCGCCCCAGAAGGACATTCCCACCGCCCGCAACGTCCCCGTGGCCCTGGCGATGCGCCGCCTGGGTGTGGCCGGCCTCACCGGCCCCCGCAGGGTCGCGCTCAACACCGCCCGCTGGCTGGTCGGCCAGGCCGCGACCCTGCACAGCCCCCGCGACCTGGCCGTCGTCGTCCTCACCGCCCACCCCGACGGCGCCGACCAGTGGAGCTGGGTCCGCTGGCTCCCGCACTGCGTAACCCACGTCACCGACAGCGTCGCCCTGATCGGCGCCGACCCCGACGCCGCCGCCCGCCGCGTCGCGGAGCTGGCCGCCTTGATCACCGAACGCCTGGACGAGGAGAACGCCCCTCTTCTGCGCCCCGGCAGGCTCACCGGCGGCCCCACCGGCTGGAACGATCTCGGCCGCGGCACCCCCCGCCCCGCGGAACCCACCTTCGGCACCTACGACGAACGCCCGTACGACGTCCTGGTCGTCCTCGACGGCGCCCAGGTCCTGCGCGGCCTGCCCGGCATGCCCCAGGTGCTGCGCCAAGGTCCACCCGCGGGCGTCTACACGATCGCCATCGACGACGACCAAGCCCTGCTCCCCGAGGAGTGCGCGACCGTCGTCTCCTGCGCCGCGGACGGCACCCTCCGGCTGCGCGGCGGCGGCCTCGACGCCCTCGGCCGGATCCGCGCCGACCAGGTCTCCGCCCGCTGGGCCGACCGGGTGGCCCGCGCCCTGGCCCCACTCCGCGACGTGAGCCGCGACGATCCCGCCACCGCGCTCCCCGGCTCCGCCCGCCTGCTCGACCTGATCGACCTGGGCAAAGCCCCGGGCCGCGACACCCGCGCCGTGATCGGCGTCGGCCCCGACGGTCCGTACGCGGTGGATCTGCGCCGGGACGGCCCGCACACGCTGATCGCCGGAACCACCGGCGCGGGCAAGTCCGAACTCCTCCAGACGATGATCAGCTCGCTGGCCGTAGCCAACCGCCCCGACGAGATGACCTTCGTCCTGATCGACTACAAGGGCGGCGCCGCCTTCAAGGAGTGCGTACGCCTCCCGCACACCGTCGGCATGGTCAGCGACCTGGACGGCCACCTCACCCAGCGCGCCCTGACCTCCCTGGCGGCCGAGATCCGCCGTAGGGAGCGCCTGCTGCTGAACGCGGGCGCGAAGGACATCGACGACTACCTGGAGGCCAGAGACGCGGCCGAACGCGGCACGACCTGGGTGCTGGGCGCGTCCGGCGTGACCCAGGCGAAGGCCACCGGCCTGTTCGACCGGCCCAGCGCGGGCGCCGTCTGGACGACCGCGAGCGCGCAGCTGCCGCCGCTCCCCCGGCTGGTACTGATCATCGACGAGTTCGCCGCCCTGGTGGCCGAACTGCCCGACTTTGTGGACGGCCTGGTGGACATCGCCAGACGAGGCCGGTCACTGGGCATCCACCTGGTCCTGGCCACCCAGCGGCCCGCCGGCGTCGTCACCGCCGACATCCAGGCCAACACCTCCCTGCGCATCGCCCTGCGGGTCACCGACACCCAGGAGTCCGCCGACGTGATCGACGGCCCCGAAGCCGCACACATCCCGAAGACCTTGCCGGGCCGATGCTACGTGCGCTCCGGCTCGGGAGCTTCGGTCGCCGTGCAGGCCGCGCGGATCGGCGGCCGTGCCCCCGGCGGCCCGGGCTCCCACGGCGAACTGAGAGTCACCGACCTCTCCTGGGCAGCGCTCGGCCACCCGCTGGCCACCAGGAGCGGCATCGAGACCTCCGGCACCACCGACCTGGCGAGACTGGTCGACCAGGTCCTCACCGTCACCCACTCCATCCCCCGGCAACCAAGCCCTTGGTTACCCCCGCTCCCTGAGCAGATCACCCTCGGCACGCTCCAGGAGAACCCCGCACGACCGCCCTCCGGCGCATTCCACGAAGACTCCGCCCAGCAAGCGTCCGGCACATTCCAAGACACCTCACGCCAAGCCTCCGGCGCGTTCCACGAAGACACCCCACGGCAAGCCTCCCCTGCATTCCACGAAGACTCCGCACAGCAAGCGTCCGGCGCATCCCGAGAAGACGCCCCATGGCACGCCTCCGGCGCACTCCACGAAGGCTCCGCACGGCAAGCCTCCGCTGCATTCCACGAAGACTCCGCACAGCAAGCGTCCGGCGCATCCCGAGAGGACGCCCCATGGCACGCCTCCGGCGCGCTCCACGAAGGCTCCGCACGGCAAGCCTCTGGTGCGTTCCGCGATGACTACGCACGACAGGCCCTCGGCGCACGCCACGAGAACTCCGCGCAGCAAGCCTTCGGCGCGTTCCACGAAGACTCCCCCCGACAGGGCTCCAGCGGAGTCAAGCGGAATTCCCGGCAGGCTCTCGGGCAGCAGGATGAGATCCCGTTCGGGTTGTCCGACCTGCCGTGGGATCAGCGCACGCGCCCGCTGGCCCTCGGTACCGGCCACCTGCTCATCGCCGGCACCGCCAGAAGCGGACGATCCACCGCCCTACGGACGATCGCCGGATCGATCGCCGCCAACACCTCCGCCGACGATGTGCACCTGCACGTGATCGACTGCGGCTCCGGCGCCCTGCTGCCGCTGGTCGCTCTGCCGCACTGCGGCGCGGTCGTCACCCGCGACCAGTTGGAGCGCGTCGAACGCCTGCTCACCCGGCTGCGCGCCGAGGTGGCCCGCCGCCAGCATGTCCTGGCCGACGCCGGCTACGCCTCACTGGCCGAGGCCCGCGCGGGCGGCCTGCGCGAGCCCTGGCTGATCCTCATGCTCGACCGCTGGGAAGGCTACGTGGCCGCCTTCGAGAACTACGACTACGGCCGCCTGCTCGACTCGATGCTCCAGTTGCTGCGCGAAGGCCCGGCGGTGGGGCTGCGCGCCGTGGTCACCTCGGACCGGTCGGGTCTGCTCGGCCAGATCTCCACCGTCTTCGAGGACCGTCTGATCCTCCGGCTGGCCGACCCCGCCGACTACGGCCTGGCCGGGCTTCCGGCCAAGAACCTGCCCGCTGCCATGCCGAACGGCCGCGCCCTCGCGATGACCGAGCAGGGCGTGGTCGAGAGCCAGATCGCCCTGCTCGCCGACGACCCCTCCGGCCCCGCCCAGGTCGCGGCCCTGCAAGCGCTGGCCCGCACGGTGAAGGAACCCCGGGACCAGCAGCCGCTGCGGGTGGACGCCCTCCCGACCCGGATCACGGCGGCCCAGGTCATGGACCTGTCCCCCGGTTTCACCCCGCCATCCCCCCTCTGGGCTCTGATCGGAGCGGGCGGCGACGCCCTCGCTCCCTCGGGTCTGGACCTGCTGGCCCACGGCCCCGCCGCGATCGTCGCAGGACCGGCCAGATCGGGCCGCTCCTCCACCCTCCTGACCGCCGCCCAGGACCTGCTCGACCGGGGCGTCCCCGTCCTGATCATCACCCCGCGCCGCAGCCCGCTCCGAGAACTGCGCGGCGTCCTGGCCGTCCTGGACGGCAACGCCCGCAGCCTCCGCGACGACTCCGCCGGCGGCGAAAGCTTCGGCGGCCTGCCCGGCGCGGTCGATCCGCTCAAACTCCTGGCCGAACAGACCGGACGGATTAAAGATCAGAGCGACACCAAAGAAGAAGATCACCACAAAGAACGGCACAGATACGTCGTAATCGTCGACGACGCCGAATTGATCTCCCCGGATTCCGCGCTGGGCTCCGCCCTGGACGAGATCCACCGCACCGCCCGCGACGGCGAACACGCCCTGCTGATCGCCGGAACGACGGGAGACCTGGCCACCGCTTACCGCGGCTTCGTAGCGGAAGCCCGTAAATCCCGCACCGGCGTCCTGCTGTCCGTACAGAGCCCCGCCGACGGCGACCTGTTCAACGTCCGCCTCCCCCGAGGCGCCACCGGCGGCCCTCCAGGACGCGGCCTCCTGGTCGTCTCAGGAACCGCCACCCCTGTCCACGCCGCCGTCCCCAACCCGATCTAGAGCGTCTCCCAAACCCAGGAAAGCCAAAAGCCCCCGTCATCGTGTCCCAACCCGGCGGGGGCGCGGACCCTGCCCCCTCTCACGGGCAGGGCGGCTCGTCCCCTACGAGACAGGGGCACCGGTCCTGACCAGGTACAGGCAGGAGGCGCGGACCCCTGCCAGTCGCCTCTAACGGGCAGGGGCGGCTCATCTCCCCACGAAACAGGGGCACAGGTCCTGACCAGGCACAGGCAGGAGGCGCGGACCCCTGCCAGTCGCCTCTAACGGGCAGGGGCGGCTCATCTCCCTGCGAAACAGGGATACAGGTCCTGACCGGGTACAGGCAGGGGCGCGGGCCCTGCCGGTTCGTCCGTACGGGCTGGGGCGCGGCCTGCTGGTTGTGTCGGGGAGTGCCACTCCCATCCAGGCCGCCGTCCCGAACCCCGGGTCAGCGGGTCGCCGACTCGATGTTCCCTCGGTAGGTGTTGATCACCCGGGACGCCTCGTTGAGTTCCTCGGACATGCGCTGGAATGCGGCGCGGTAACTCTGCCAGGAGTCCTTGAAGCGCTGTGCTCCGGCGCCGGTCCAGACGGTGCCGACCTTGGCCGCTTCGCGGTCGAGGTTGGCCATGGTCGCCCGGACCTGGTCTGCCTGCTGGGTGAACTGCGCGGCCATGCTCTGCATTTCCGCGGGGTCGCCGCCGAGCAAGCTGTGACTCATCTCGTTTCCCTTCGCCGACGTATGGGCGCCCTCACCGTAGATCTCGGGGACGGGAATTGCCCCGGTTATGCCCAGCGGTTATGAGAGCTGTCAGGAGCCGTCAGCCAGCCGTATTAGTAGGGATCTGTAAAAGAGCAAGGGGCCGGATCGGAAACCACAAAGGGCCTGCTTACACTTCCCCATGTCAGGCTTGAAGTCAGGGGAGGAGATCCGGTGGAGAAGGTCCTGATCGCCAATCGCGGCGAGATCGCCGTTCGGATCGCCCGCGCGTGCGCGGACGCCGGCCTGGGCAGCGTCGCCGTCTACGCCGACCAGGACCTGGACGCGCTGCACGTGCGTACGGCCGACGAGGCCCGCGCGCTGAACGGCCAGAGCCCGGCGGAGACGTACCTGGACATCGGGAAGATCCTCGCGGTGGCCCGGGAGACCGGGGCCGACGCGGTGCACCCCGGTTACGGCTTCCTTGCCGAGAACGCCGACTTCGCCCAGGCCGTCCTGGACGCGGGCCTGACCTGGATCGGCCCGCCCCCGTCGGCGATCGTGGCGCTGGGCGACAAGGTCCAGGCCCGGCACATCGCCCAGCGTGTGGGCGCGCCGCTGGTGGCGGGCACGGCGGACCCGGTGTCCGGCGTGGACGAGGTGGTCGCCTTCGCCTCGGAGCACGGCCTGCCGATCGCGATCAAGGCGGCGTTCGGCGGCGGCGGGCGCGGCCTCAAGGTGGCCAGGACCCTCGCCGAGATCCCCGACCTGTACGAGTCGGCGGTCCGCGAGGCCGTCACCGCCTTCGGCCGGGGCGAGTGTTTCGTCGAGCGCTACCTGGACCGCCCCCGCCACGTGGAGACGCAGTGCCTGGCCGACACGCACGGCAACGTGGTCGTGGTGAGCACCCGGGACTGCTCCCTGCAGCGCCGCCACCAGAAGCTGGTCGAGGAGGCCCCCGCGCCGTTCCTCACCGGGGAGCAGCTGACCCTGCTGTACGACAGCTCCAAGGCCATCCTCCGCGAGGCGGGCTACGTGGGCGCCGGCACCTGCGAGTTCCTGGTCGGCCAGGACGGCACGATCTCCTTCCTGGAGGTCAACACCCGCCTCCAGGTGGAGCACCCGGTGACGGAGGAGGTCGCGGGCGTGGACCTGGTCCGCGAGATGTTCCGGATCGCCGACGGCGAGCCGATCGGCTACGACGACCCGGTGCTGCGCGGCCACTCGCTGGAGTTCCGGATCAACGCGGAGGACGCGGGCCGAGGCTTCCTGCCCGCCCCGGGCACCCTGCTGGCGATGCGCACCCCGGCGGGTCCGGGCGTACGGCTGGATTCCGGCTACGAGGCCGGGATGACCGTCCCGCAGTCGTTCGACTCCCTGGTGGCGAAGCTGATCGTGACGGGCGCGACCCGGAAGCAGGCGCTGGAGCGGGCCCGGCGGGCGCTGGCCGAGTTCGAGATCGACGGCATGCCGACCGTGCTGCCCTTCCACCGGGCGGTCGTCACCGACCCGGCGTTCACCGGTGAGCCGTTCTCGGTGCACACCCGCTGGATCGAGACCGAGTTCGTGAACCGGATCCCGCCGTACGAGGGGCCCTCCGAGGCGGCCGAGCCCGAGGCCCGGGAGCGGATCACGGTGGAGGTGGGCGGGAAACGCCTGGAGGTGGTGCTGCCGGCCGGGTTCGGGAGCCGTACCGGCGTGAAAGAGGAGCGGCGGGCGCCCAGGCGCGGCGGCGGCTCGGCCCGGAAGGCGGTGACCAGCGGGGACGCGCTGGTCAGCCCGATGCAGGGGACGATCGTGAAGGTGGTGGCCGCGGATGGGGACGCGGTGTCCGCCGGGGACGTCGTGGTCGTGCTGGAGGCGATGAAGATGGAGCAGCCGCTGACCGCCCACAAATCCGGCACGATCACGGGCCTGGCGGCGGCGGTCGGCCAGACGGTCACCGCCGGTTCGGTCATCTGTGAGATCAAGGACGCCTGAGCGTGCGTGGGTCCGCCGTCCGGCGGATACGGTGGTCAGTGAGGAACCATCGCGACTCGCCGTTCGTCCTGAAGGGCGAAGGAGGCCGTAAAGCCGTGACCAAGACCCACTCGCCGACCCGCCTGAAGGCCGCCGCGGCGGCTCTGCTGACCGGGCTGGTGGCGCTGCTCTTCTCCACGTTCCTGTTCACCCCGGTGGCCAACGCCGCCGCCGCTCCGCCTGATGTCGCGACCGCGGTGGCCGCCTGGCGGTCCGGAGACCCGCTCTTCGTCCTGTCGGGCTCACCGCTCAGCTCCGAGCAGCAGTCCGGTGTGCGCGAGGCACTGAAGGGCTCCAAGTCCAAGATCTACGCGGTGGCGCTGCCGGACGGCTCGGTCACCGAGGCCGAGGCGGGCCAGTTCATCACCCGGACCATCGCCGCCCTCGACAAGGCCGGCCGATCCGCCGCCACGGTGGCGGTGCTGGACGGTATGAGCCTGTTCGCGGGGTCCTCGGCGATCCCGAGCGGCGCGCCCGCCATCCTGGCCAATCTGGCCACCCAGCACAACGGCGACGTGGTCACCGGCATGCAGGACTTCGTGAACCGGGTCAACCTGGTCGCCGGCGGTGAATCACGCAAGGCGCAGCGGCCGGAGTCGATGGCCAACCCGGGCGCCGGCTCCGCCGCGATCTGGTACGGGTTGCTCGGCGTCGCCGTGGTCGGCGGCGGTGGCCTGTGGTTCATCTCGCGCCGGATGAAGCGGCAGCGTGAGGCCAGGGAGGCCGCCGAGCTGGCCGCCGTCAAGCGGACGGTGGAGGAGGACGTGACCAAGTTCGGCGAGGAGATCACCGCGCTGGACCTGGACGCCCGCATGCTCCCGGCCGCCGGCACCGACCACGACTGGCAGCACGCCCTCGACTCCTACGAGAAGGCCAAGACGGAACTGGCCGCGACCAAGCGGCCGGATGAGCTGCGCACGGTCACCGCCACGCTGGAGGACGGCCGTTACGCGCTGGCCGTGGTCAAGGCGAAGATGAACCAGGAGCCGGTGCCGGAGCGGCTGGCCCCCTGCTTCTTCAACCCGCAGCACGGGCCCTCGGTCCGGAACGTGCGCTGGGCCCCGCCCGGCGGCGCCCTCAGGGACGTGCCCGCCTGCGCGATGGACGCCCAGGCCATCGAGCGCGGCTTCGACCCGCAGATGCGCGAGGTCGTGCTCCCCAACGGGCAGCGCGCGCCGTACTGGAACGCGGGCCCGGCCTACCAGCCGTACGCGTCGGGGTACTACGGCGGGTTCGACGGCGGCAGCCTGCTGACCGGCATGCTGGTCGGCACCATGCTCGGCAGCGCCTTCGGCGGCTGGGGCATGGGTGGGTACGGCGCGGGCTACGCCGACGGTCTGGCCGCCGACGGCGGCGGTGGCGACTGGGGTGGCGGCGGCGGCGATTGGGGCGGCGGCGACTTCGGTGGTGGCGATTTCGGCGGCGGCGACTGGTAAACCGGCCGAACCGGCAGGACGGCGGGACAGCTGGAACGGCTGGGGCTGGCCGGACTGCCGGTAAGACGGCTGCAAGGGGATTTCAAGCGGCCATGGGAGAATCCTGGTGTTTCCCCAGGAGGACCCCGTGCGCCGCATCACCCCCCGAATCACCCCGCTTTTCGTGGCTTTAGCCGCCGCGCTCATCACCGTCTTACTCGGCCTCGCCATGGCGATCATGCTGCCGGCCGGCCCCGCCGAGTCCGCCGCCCGTCCGTGCGCGGTCGGGAGCGGCCCGAATCTGGCCGGCAAACGTTTCACCCGGGTCGAGCAGCTGCCCGCGAACCTGCGCTGCGCGACGCTCACCAACGCGAAGCTGGACGAGCTGGACCTGACCCAGCGCGATCTGAGCGGCGCGGTGCTGCGCGGCGCGTCCCTCAAGGAGGCCGACCTCACCCAGGCCCACCTGGAGTACGCGGACCTGCGCGGCGCCGACCTGACCGCGGCCGACCTCGGGCAGCTGCGGGCCAAGCAGGCCGACCTGCGCAACGCGATCCTGATCGACGCCGAGGCCGGCCAGGCCGAGTTCCCGCACGCGGACCTGCGCAAGGCGGTGCTGACCCGGGCGGTGCTCACCCAGGCCACCTTCACCAACGCCAAGCTGGGCGGGGCCGACCTCAACCAGGCCACCCTGGGCCAGATCAAGGCGCGGACGGCCGACTTCACCGGGGCCAAGCTCAAGGACGTGAAGCTGGGCCAGGCCGCGCTCCAGCACGCGGTGTTCAAGGACGCCGACCTGACCGAGGCCGTCTTCACCCAGGCCGAACTGCAGGGCGCCGACTTCACCGGGGCCATCATCGAGGGCGCCTCGTTCATCCAGGCGAGCGACCTGAACCTGACGGGGGCGCGCGGCGAGGGCACCAACGTGCCCGACGACGCGGTCATCGCGCCCGCCACCGAGACAGAACCGCCCGCCGGGGACGGCGAGCCCTCCGGCGGGGAGAGCGACACCGAGCCCGCGCGGAGGTCGTCGGGCGGCCTGTCGCCCGCGTTCATCGTGGTGCTGGTCAGCGCGTTCGGCCTGAGCATGACGCTGCTGGTCTGGGGCCTCACGAGCGGCCGCAGGAAGCGTTCCCACGCCACGTTCACGATGGCCAGGCACGCCGCCGAGGAGGACGTGACCCGGTTCGGCGAGGAGATCGACACGCTGGACTTCGAGATGAAGGTGAATGCGGTGAGCGGGCCCAGCCACGACTGGCGGGCGGCGCTGGACGCGTACGAGGCGGCGAAGCGGGCGCTGATGCTGGCCCGCACGCCCGGTGAGCTGCACGCGGCGGCCGTGGCCGTGCATCACGGGCGGCAGGCGCTGCACCGGGTCAGGGCCACCATGGGCCGGGCTCCCCGCTAAACGGTTTCGCGGATGGCGCTTCGTCGCAGGTCAGCAGCTATCGCACTAAACGGAGGCTAGATCCCGGCGGTCAGGGGGGACATGAGCCGCCGGGCGGCCTCGGTGATCGAGCCGGACAGCGACGGGTAGACGGCGAAGGTGTGGGCCAGCTGGTCCACGGTCAGCCGGTGCTGGACGGCCACGGACAGGGCCAGGATGAGCTCGGAGGCGCGCGGCGCGACGACCACGCCGCCCAGCACGATGCCGGTGTTCGGGCGGCAGAACAGCTTGACGAAGCCGTCGTTGAAGCCCTGCATCTTCGCCCGCGCGTTGGTGGCCAGCGGCAGCTTGACGACCTTCGCCTCGATCTCGCCCGCTTCGACCTGCCGCTGCGAGACGCCGACGGCGGCGATCTCGGGGTCGGTGAAGATGTTGGAGGCCACCGTGGCCAGCCGGATCGGCTGTACGGCTTCGCCGAGCGCGTGCCAGACGGCGATCCGGCCCTGCATGGCGGCCACCGAGGCCAGCATGAGCACGCCGGTGCAGTCGCCCGCCGCGTACACGCCGGGGGCCGAGGTCCTGGACACCTTGTCCACCTCGATGAAGCCGTTGCGGTCGAGTTTGACGCCGTTGTCCTCCAGGCCGATGCCGGAGGTGTTGGGCACCATGCCGACGGTCATCAGGCAGTGGGTGCCTTCGGCGGTCCTGCCGTCCTCCAGCGTGACGACGACGCCGTGCGCGGTGCGTTTGACCGAGGCGGCCCGGGAGCGGCCCATCACGTTCATGCCGCGCCGCCGGTAGACGGCTTCGAGCACCTCGGCGGCGTCGGCGTCCTCGTTGGGCATCATGCGGTCCCGGCTGGACACCAGCGTGACCTCGGAGCCCAGCGACTGGTACGCCCCCGCGAACTCGGCCCCGGTCACCCCGGAGCCGACCACGATGAGGTTCTCCGGCAGCTCCGTCAGGTCGTACATCTGACGCCAGGTGAGGATGCGCTCGCCGTCGGGTTCGGCGCCGGGCAGGACCCTGGGGGTGGCTCCGGTGGCCACGATGACCACGTCGGCGCGGATGGTGCGGTCCCCCGCCCGTACGGACTGGGGGTCGAGCAGCCGTCCGGGGGCGCGGATGACCTCGACGTTCTCGGCGGAGAGCCGGGCGGCGATGTCGGCGGACTGGGCCCGGGCGAGCTCCTTGACGCGGCCGTTGACCAGCGGCATGTCGGCCACGGCGTCACCCACGTCGCCGTCCTCGCCGCCGGTGAGGTAGACCCCCAGCGACTCGGCGTCCAGCAGCGCCTGCTTGCGCACGGACGAGGCGATCAGGGTCTTGGACGGCACGCAGTCGGTCAGCACGCAGGCGCCGCCCGGCCCGTCCTGTTCGACGACGGTCACCTGGGCGCCGAGTTGCGCGGCGACCAAGGCCGATTCGTAGCCGCCGGGCCCGCCACCGATGATCACGATCCTCGTCACATACCCCATTCTCGCGTATACGCCCGGGTGCTTAACGAATGGGGTTACGCGCAATGGACGCGCCTACGCGGAATGGCCGCGACCGGGCGCCGCATAGCGATCTTGGATTACGCTAGGACGCTGTGCCTGTCTACGCCGCGTTCGCGAGCAACATGGACCCCAAGCAGATGGCTGAGCGTGCCCCGCACTCTCCGATGCGGGGCACCGGCTGGCTGGTCGGCTGGCGGCTGACCTTCGGAGGCGAGGACGTGCACTGGGAGGGCGCCCTCGCCTCCATCGTGGAGGACCGGCACGACCAGGTCTTCGTGGTGCTGTACGACGTGCCCGAGTGGGACGAGGCCTCCCTGGACCAGTGGACGGGCCTCGAACTGGGCATCTACCGGCGGGTCCGGCTCCGGGTGGCGACCCTGGACGGCGACGTGCTGGCCTGGGTCTACGTGCTGGACTCCTACGAGGGCGGCCTGCCCTCGGCCCGCTATCTGGGCATCATCGCGGACGCGGCGGAGAAGGCCGGCGCCCCGGACGACTACGTGAAGGACCTGCGCTCCCGGCCGTGCAAATCCCTCGGCGACTGAGGGTTGGGAAATCTCGCTGAAAATTTGATGAATGATTCTGGCAGGTGGGGCGGCTGGGATACTTCATCCCTTTCTGTACGCTCGGTCCTGTGAGCAACGACGCGTATTCCCTCGCCGCCGAGGCCGCTGAGGCCCTGCAGAGCCGTACCGGGGTGAACGGTTTCGACGTGGCCCTGGTGATGGGGTCGGGCTGGGTGCCGGCCGCCGAGGCGATCGGCGAGACGCTGGCCGAGGTGCCGGTGACCGAACTGCCCGGGTTCTCCGCGCCCGCCGTGGCCGGACACGGGGGCACCATCCGCGCGGTACGGATCGAGTCCGGCGCGCACGCGCTGATCTTCCTGGGCCGGACCCACCTGTACGAGGGACGCGGCGTCGAGCCGGTCGTGCACGGCATCCGCACGGCCGCCGCCACGGGCGTGCGCACGGTGGTGCTGACCAACGCGGCCGGGGGACTGCGGCCGGAGACGCAGCGGGTCGGCGAGCCGGTGCTGATCAGCGACCACATCAACATGACCGGGGCGAACCCGCTCACCGGCTCCACCTTCCTGGATCTCACGAACGTGTACTCGCCGCGGCTGCGGGCGCTCGCCAAGGAGGCGGACCCGACCCTGGCCGAGGGCGTCTACGTGGCCTTCCGGGGCCCGACGTACGAGACGCCGGCCGAGATCCGGATGCTGCGCACGCTGGGCGGGGACATGATCGGCATGTCCACCGTGCTGGAGGCGATCGCCGCCCGCGAGGCGGGGGCGGAGGTGCTGGGCATCTCGCTGGTCACCAACCCGGGGGCGGGCCTGGTCGGCGAGCCGCTCAACCACGAAGAGGTCCTGGCTGTGGGCAAGGCCACCGCGAAGCGGATGGGCGTGCTGCTCAGCGAGGTCGTCAACAAGCTCTGATCGAAGAAGCTCTGATCGAGATTCACCCTGGGGGACGGCGATGAACGCTGAGCTCGCTGAGCACGCTGAGCTCGAACTGCTGGCGGCCGAATGGCTCGCGCAGGATCCCGACCCGGTGACCCGGGCCGAACTGGAGTCCCTGCTCGGGGATCCGGAGGCGCTGCGGGACCGGTTCGGCGCCAAGCTGGAGTTCGGCACTGCCGGGCTGCGCGGCGAACTGGGCGCGGGACCGAACCGGATGAACCGGGTCACCGTGATGCGCGCGGCGGCCGGTCTGGCGGCGGTGCTCGGCCCCGGCAAGCTGGTCGTGGTCGGCTACGACGCGCGGCACAACTCGGACGTGTTCGCCCGCGACACCGCGGCCGTGCTCACCGGCGCGGGCCTGCGCGTCGCCGTCATGGGCGACCGCTACCCCACCCCCGTCCTGGCCTTCGCGGTACGGCACCTGGGCGCGGACGCCGGAGTCATGGTCACCGCCTCGCACAACCCGCCCAGGGACAACGGCTACAAGGTCTACTGGGGGGACGGCACCCAGATCGTGCCGCCGATCGACGGGGAGATCTCGCGGGCGATCGACGCGGTGGGCCGGGTGGACGAGCTGCCGCTCGGGGAGGAGTGGACGGTCCTCGGGCAGAACGCGATCGTGCAGCCGTACCTGGACGCGGTGATCTCGCTGCCGCTGGGGGACGCCCGGGAGCTGCGGGTGGCGTACACGCCGCTGCACGGGGTGGGCGGGTCCACACTGGCGGCGGCGTTCGTGGCGGCCGGGTTCAAGTCGCCGATGATCGTGGGGGCGCAGCACCGGCCGGATCCGGACTTCCCCACTGTGGCGTTCCCGAATCCGGAGGAGCCGGGGGCGATGGATCTGGCGCTGGAGCTGGCGTCGGCGCCTGCCGTACAGGCGGATCTCGTGGTCGCGAACGATCCGGACGCGGACCGGTGCGCGGTGGGGGCGCGGCTGCCGGACGGCAGGTTCCGGATGCTGACCGGGGACGAGGTGGGCGGGCTGCTCGGCGAGCACGTGCTGCGGAACACGTCCGGGCCGGACCGGCTGGTGGCCACCACGATCGTGTCGTCGTCCCTGCTGGGACGGATCGCGGAGGCGTACGGCGTGCCCTACCGGGAGACGCTGACCGGCTTCAAGTGGATCATGAAGGCGGGCGACGGGCTGGTCTACGGCTACGAGGAGGCGCTGGGCTACAGCGTCGGCTCCGACGCGGGCCTGCCGGTGCACGACAAGGACGGCATCAGCGCCGCCCTCACCATCGGCGCGATCGCCGCCCAGGCCAAACGGGACGGCCGCACCCTCATCGACCTCCTCGACGACCAGGCCAGAAAGTACGGCCTGCACGCGACGTCGCAGCTCTCGTTCCGGGTCGAGGACCTGTCGCTGATCACCCAGGCGATGGAGCGGCTGCGCGCGACGCCCCCGGCCGAGCTGGGCGGCCGGAAGGTCGAGTCGGCCGAGGACCTGGCGGCGGGAGCGGGCGGCCTGCCGCCCACCGACGGCATGCGCTTCCGCCTGGCGGGGGGCGCCCGCGTGGTGGTCCGTCCGAGCGGCACCGAACCCAAACTCAAGTGCTACCTGGAGGTCGTCCTCCCGGTGACCGGCGAGGTGGACGAGGCCCGCACCCAGGCCGCCGAGGACCTGGCCACCCTCAAACACGACATCGCCCAAGCCCTGGGGCTGTGAAGCAGGTCCTCTTGGCGCCGGTACGGCGCGAACCGGCACCTGCGTTGACGGCGCCGGATAACGGCGAGAAGCGGCTCCTTGGGTCTTGGGCGGGTCTCGGACGCTCCGGGAAGCCTAGAGCGAAGCCGCGATCACGGCCGCGATGACGAGCGCTCCCGCCGCGGCCGCGGCGGCGATCGCGGAGGGCGACCACGTCACCGTGGCCTCCCCGCCGGTCTTGCGCTTGTTCCGCCCGGCCAGCTCGCGGATCTGCTCGGCCACCCAGTCGGCGTGCGTCCGCCCGGCCAGGGCCTCCGCGGCGGCCCGCTCCCCCTTCGACCGCACCGGCTCCGACGTCGGATACCGGCCAGACCGGCCAGAACGCCCGGACCGGCTCGATCCGGCCTGCCGGACGGCCTTGGCCCGCTCCCGCGCCGACGGCTGCGGCGTCCAGCACCGCACGCGCAGCTCCCCGGCCTTGATCGTGATCGCGTTCGACACCTCGACGTCGTCCACCGTGTGCCACGGCAGGAACACGTTGCGGAACGGGTTGCGGACCCGTACGCCGGTCTCCTCGGTGATCGTCGCCGGGCGCAGCGACAGCACGAAGACGAGGAAGGTGATCACGCCCAGCACGGAGCCCACCACCAGCGCGACCGGCATCGTCCCGCGGATGATCAGGTCGGCCGTGTTCAGCACCGCGAACACCACCCAGACCCACCCGAAGATCCAGGCCATCGTCGACCGGTACGTCATGCGCGCCACTTGAGCTGCGCGAACCCCGGCTTGATCACGCCGTTGATGAGGGCGAGCCGCTCGTCGAACGGGATGAACGCCGATTTCATCGCGTTGACGGTGAACCACTGGAGGTCGTCCCAGTCGTACCCGAACGCCTGGACCAGTTTGTCGAACTCCTGGGACACCGAGGTGGCGCTCATCAGGCGGTTGTCGGTGTTGACCGTGACCCGGAAGTAGAGCCGGCGGAGCAGCCCGATGGGGTGCTCGGCGATGGACGCGGCGGCGCCGGTCTGCAGGTTGGAGGTGGGGGCCATCTCCAGCGGGATGCGCTTGTCCCGGACGTAGGCCGCGAGCCTGCCCAGTTTGGCCTCGCCGTCCGCCGCGACCGCGATGTCGTCGATGATCCGCACGCCGTGGCCGAGCCGGTCGGCGCCGCACCACTGGATCGCCTGCCAGATCGAGGGCAGCCCGAAGCCCTCGCCGGCGTGGATGGTGAAGTGCGCGTTCTCGCGCTGGAGATATTCGAAGGCGTCGAGGTGCCGGGTGGGAGGGTACCCGGCCTCGGCGCCGGCGATGTCGAAGCCGACCACGCCCACGTCCCGGTAGCGCACGGCCAGTTCGGCGATCTCCATGGATCTCGCCTGGTGGCGCATGGCGGTGAGCAGCGTGCCGACCCGGATGCCCCGGCCCTCGGAGCCGAGCCGGAAGCCCTCGTTGACCGCGGTGACGACCTCGTCCAGGGTGAGCCCGTTCGAGGTGTGCAGCTCCGGCGCGTACCGCACCTCGGCGTAGACGACGCCGTCGGCGGCCAGGTCCTCGGCGCATTCGGCCGCGCACCTGATCAGCGCCTCCCGGGACTGCATGACCCCCACGGTGTGCGCGAAGGTCTCCAGATACCGCTCCAGCGACCCGGAGTCGGACGCCTCCTGGAACCACTGCGCCAGGTTGGCCGGGTCGTTCGACGGCAGCTTGTCGTAGCCGGACTCCCGGGCCAGATCGATGATCGTGCCGGTCCGCAGGCCACCGTCGAGGTGGTCGTGGAGCAGGACCTTCGGGGCCTGGCGAATCTGCTCTAGAGTGGGCTGGGTCATCCCGGCATCCTACCGCCACCTGCGAAAACGACGATCTAGCAGAGTTTGCCGAATCTCAGTGGGCGACGTCGATGACGATCCGGTCGGGCTGCTTCTGCTCAAGGACGCGGAATCCCGCCTTCTTCTTGAGCGCGAGCCCGATCGTCACGTACCCCTCGTAGTCGCCGGTCCTGACCACCCTGGTGAGGTTGCCCAGGTCGGCCTTGTAGATCGGCCCGCCCGCCCAGGTGGGCTTCCCCGCGTCGGTGTGCGCCCGCGCCCAGCCGAGCCTGACCTCCAGGAACGCCTTCCCCTTCACGTTGTACGGCATTCCGGACCCGTCCGAGATGAGCTTCTTCACCCACCGGATGGTGTAGCCGGGGAACGGCCCCTTGAGATCCACGACGACGCGGTCGTAGCCCTTGTGCCGGGCGTACCGCACGCCGGCGACGGTCGCTGGAGCGTTCCAGGCCCGTGTGACGGTGACTTCCTTCTTGCTGAACGGCTTCGGCGCGGCGGCCACGGGCTGGGCCGCCACGCCGAAGGTGGCCCCTGCGGCGACCAGCGCCACCAGTAACGCACGGAGTTTCATGTCCGTTTCCCTCCTCGGAGTGTGTTCTGTACTCCGTAGGACGAGAAGACGGAGAAGAAAGTTCTCAGACGGTTTCCAAGACCTTTTCCTGCTGGTCCGCCGGCTCGGCGGACCGGAAGCGCAGCCCGCTGATCGCCACGCCCAGCCCGAGCAGCGCGAACACGACCGAGATCACGATCGCCGCCCGGAAGGTCGCGATCGGGTCCCCCACGCCGATCGTCAGCACGGCCGTCACGATCGCCAGCACCACCGCGCCGCCGATCTGCCCCGAGGTGTTGAGCAGCCCCGAGGCCAGTCCCTGCTCGTCGTCGTGGACGCCCGCCACGCCCTGGATGTTGAGCGACGGGAACGACAGCGCGAACGCGATGCCCAGCAGGACCATGCCCGGCAGCACCATGCCGGCGAAGCTGGGCGCCTCGTCGAGGCGGAGGAACAGGCTGTACCCGGCGGTCAGCGCGGCCGCGCCGACCGCGATCAGCTTGCCGGTGCCGAACCGGTCCGCGAAGCCGCCCATCCGGGTGGAGGTGATCGCCACCAGCAGCCCGGACGGCAGGAACGCGAGCGCCGTCTCCAGCGCCGACCAGTGCAGCAGGTTCTGGAAGTACTGCATGGCCGCGAACTGGAACCCCACGTACGACCCGAACAGGATCATGATGCCGATGTTGGCCCTGGCCAGGTGGCCGGTTCGCAGGAGGCCGAGGCGGACGAGCGGGTGCCGTACCCGGCGTTCCAGCCAGATGAACAGCGCCAGCAGGGCGAGTGACGCGGCCCCCGTCGCGACCGTACGCGCCACGCCGGCCTCGGGCGCCTCGACCACGGTGAACACCAGCAGCAACATGGCGGCCGTGATGGTGACGGCTCCCAGCACGTCGTAGCCGCCCTCGGCCCGCTCGTCGTTCCTGGGGATCAGCTTGAGGCCCGCCAGCAGGGCCAGGACGGCGATCGGCGCCGGCATCAGGAACGTCCACCGCCAGCCGAGTTCGGTGAGCAGGCCGGACAGCACCAGGCCGAGCGAGAAGCCGCTGGCCGCGCAGGCGGTGAAGATGCTCAGGGCCCGGTTCCTGGCCGGCCCTTCGGCGAACGTGGTGGTGATGATCGAGAAGGCCGCCGGAGCCGTGAAAGCCGCACTGACTCCCTTGACGAACCTCGCCGCGATGAGCAGCGTCCCGTCCGTGGCCAGCCCGCCCAGGAGTGATGCCCCCGCGAACACTCCGAGCGCGACCAGCAGCACCCGCCGCCGTCCCAGCAGGTCGGCGGTCCGCCCGCCGAGCAGCAGCAGCCCGCCGTACCCCAGCACATAACCGCTGACCACCCATTGCAGGGCGGCGGTCGACATCCCCAGTTCGGCCTGGATGGACGGCAGCGCCACCCCGACCATCGACACATCCAGCCCGTCAAGGAAGACAACAGCACACAGAACGGCGAGCAACCCCCACAGGGCTGCCCCCCAGCGCGCGTCCCGCGCAGACGATTCCATGACCCCGATTTTAGATGCACATGCATTCAATGCACAAGCAATTAATGCGTTTGCATCTAATGACCGAGCATGCTACGGTACGCGCGGGGAGGAATCATGAACGACACCGACGTCGTCACCGCCTGGCGCCAGTTGCTGGCCCAGCACGCGACGATCGTGTGCGCCCTGGAGCGCGAGCTGCACGACAAACACGACCTGGGCGTGAGCGAGTTCGAGGTCCTCGACCGCATGGCCGAAGGCGTCTGCAGGTCACCCGGCGGCGGCTTCCGCGTCCAGGAGCTGGCCGAATGCGTGCACCTGAGCCAGAGCGCGCTCTCCCGCCTCATCGCCCGGCTGGAGAAGGACGGCCTGGTCGTCCGCTCCCTCTGCGAGGACGACCGCCGCGGCGTCTATGTCTCCCTCACCCCCAAGGGCCGCGACGCCCATGCCGAGGCCCAGCCCACCCACCGGGCCGTCCTCGGCAAACACCTGTGAGTTACGCCTCGATGCGGTCGATCACCAGCGGAAGCAGGCCGGGGTCGCCGGCGGCGGTCACCTCGTAGGCGCCGTCCAGGGACTGGAGGGCGCGGTCGAAACGCGCGGTCTCGTCGGCGTGCAGGGTCATCAGGGGCCGGCCCTCGCGGACGACGTCGCCGGGCTTGGCGTGCAGGGTGATGCCGGCGCCGAAGGACACCGGGTCCTCCTTGCGGGCGCGGCCCGCGCCCAGCCGCCAGGCGGCCACGCCCACGCCGTACGCGTCGAGCCGGGACAGCACGCCCGAGGCCGGGGCGTTGACGGTCATGGACTCGGCGGCCTGGGGCAGCACACCGTCGGGGTCGCCGCCCTGGGCGGTGATCATGCGACGCCAGGCGTCCATAGCGGAGCCGTCCTTGAGCGCCTGCTCGGGGTCCTTGCCGGAGATGCCCGCGGCGGCCAGCATCTCGCGGGCCAGGCGCAGGGTCAGCTCGACCACGTCGGCGGGGCCGCCGCCGGCGAGGACCTCCAGGGACTCCGCCACTTCCAGAGCGTTGCCGATCTTGAGGCCGAGTGGCCGGTCCATGGCGGTGAGGAGGGCGACCGTACGCACGCCGGCGTCGGTGCCCAGGGCGACCATGGTGGTGGCCAGCTCGCGGGCGCTGTCCACGTTCTTCATGAACGCGCCGGAGCCCACCTTGACGTCCAGGACGAGCGAGCCGGTACCTTCGGCGATCTTCTTGGACATGATCGACGAGGCGATCAGCGGGATGGACTCGACCGTGCCGGTGACGTCGCGCAGGGCGTAGAGCTTCTTGTCGGCCGGGGCCAGCCCGGTGCCCGCCGCGCAGACCACCGCCCCGGAGGCCCGGATGACGCCCAGCATCTCGTCGTTGGAGAGGTTGGCGCGCCAGCCGGGGATGGATTCGAGCTTGTCCAGCGTGCCGCCCGTGTGGCCGAGGCCGCGCCCGGACAGCTGCGGGACGTACGCGCCGCAGGCGGCGACCAGCGGCGCCAGCGGCAAGGTGATCTTGTCGCCGACGCCTCCGGTGGAGTGTTTGTCGGCGGTCGGCCGGTCCAGGACCGACCAGTCCATGCGCTCACCCGAGCGGATCATGGCCTGGGTCCAGTCCGCGATCTCCCGCCGGTTCATGCCGTTGAGCAGGATCGCCATGGCCAGCGCGGACATCTGCTCGTCGGCCACGTCGCCCTTGGTGTAAGCGTCGATCACCCAGTCGATCTGCGGGGTGGACAGCTCCCCCCGGTCCCGCTTGATCGAAATGATCTCGACGGCGTCGAATCCCATGCTCTCCCCCGATTAACGCGACAGGTCTTCCGGGCCGAACGCGAACGGCAGGATGTCCGCCATGCGCCACGGCCCTTCCGGCGTCTCCACCAGAAGCTCAGGTCCGCCCTGCTCGTACAGCAGCTGCCGGCAGCGGCCGCACGGCATGAGCAGCTCGCCGTGGCCGTCCACGCAGGTGAACGCCACCAGCCTGCCCCCGCCGGAGGCGTGCAGCGCGGACACCAGGCCGCACTCGGCGCACAGGCCGATCCCGTACGAGGCGTTCTCCACGTTGCAGCCGACGACGATCCTGCCGTCGTCCACCAGCGCCGCCGCCCCCACCGGGAACTTCGAGTACGGCGCGTACGCGTGCGTCATCGCCTCCGCCGCGTGCTCCCGCAACAGGTCCCAGTCGATGGCGATTCCGCCGCTCATTTCGCCTGTCCTCTCCGATACGGCAAGCCGTCCGCGGCCGGCATGCGCAGCCGCTGCGAGGCCAGGGACAGTACCAGCAGCGTAGTCAGGTGCGGCGTGAACGAGGTGAACTGCTCGGGCACCGTGTCGGTGACCGCGAACACCGCGAAGACCACGATCGCGCTCACGCCGGTGAGCAGCGCCGCGCGGTTGCGCGACTGCCGTACCAGCTGGTAGACCGCGACGGCGGCGAGGAGCAGCGCGACGACCAGCAGCAGCGCGTGCACGGAGGTGCCGCCCTGGCGGAGCTGGAGGGCGTCGGTGTAGCCGAACAGGCCGGCGCCGGCCGCGAGGCCGCCGGGCCGCCAGTTGCCGAAGATGACCGTGGCCAGGCCGATGAAGCCGCGCCCGCCGGTCTGGCCCTCCCGGTAGGTGCCGGCCGCGACGATGGACAGGAACGCGCCGCCGAGCCCGGCCAGCGCGCCGGAGACGATCACGGCCACGTACTTGTAGAAGTAGACGTTGACGCCGAGGGACTCGGCCGCCACCGGGCGTTCGCCGCAGGCGCGCAGGCGCAGGCCGAAGGCGGTCCGCCAGAGCATCCAGAAGGTGAACGGCACCAGCAGGATGGCCAGGATGGTGAAGAGCGAGACGTTGGTGGTCAGGCCGCGCAGCAGCCCGGCCAGGTCGGAGATGAAGAACCAGCGCTGGCCTTCGAGCGTGCGCAGCGGGTCCGCGCCGTCGAACAGGACCCACCGGCTGTCCCCGCTGGTGCCCCACAGGCCGATCGTCTGCATCGCGGGGATCCGGGGCGACTGGGTGTCGCCGCCGCCCTGCATGGTGGAGAAGATCAGGGCGGACAGGTACTTGGCGATGCCGGTGCCCAGCAGGATGATCGCGACGCCGGAGACCACGTGGTCGACGCCGAAGGTGACCGTGGCGATCGCGTGCAGCACGCCCGCCACCGCGCCGCCGATCGCGCCGGCGATGACGCCCACCCAGGGGTTGCCGGTGACGATCGCGCCCCACGCGCCGAACCAGGTGCCGAGGATCATCATGCCTTCGAGGCCGATGTTGACCACGCCGGACCGCTCGGACCACAGGCCGCCCAGACCGGCCAGCCCGATGGGCACGGCCAGGTAGAGGGCCGCGCTCACGGTGCCGCTGGAGGTGATGTCGTGCGCGCCGGTGACGACTCTGGCCAGCGACAGCAGCACCAGCAGCCCGGCGGCGCCGAGCAGGATGACCGGCAGGGTCACCCGGAACTTCCGGGCCGGCGGTGCGGCGGCGGCCGGCGGAGAGGTGGTGACCGTGCTCACGCGGCGGCTCCTTCCATGCGAACCGATGCCGACAGTTCCCGGCTGACCCGCCGCTGCTCGGCCACGATCCGGTAGCGGTGCACCAGCTCGTACGCGATGACGACCGCGAGCACGATCACGCCCTGCATGATCGTGACGATCTCGGGTGACACCTTTTCGAGGCTGAGGATGTTCTGCGACACGTCCAGGAAGCTCCACAGCAGCGCCCCGAACGCGACCCCGATCGGGTTGTTGCGGCCGATCAGCGCGATGGCGATGCCGGTGAAGCCGAACCCGGGCGGGAAGTCGAGGCTGTAGGAGTAGGAGGAGCCGAGCAGCTGCGGCATGCCGACCAGGCCGGCCATGCCGCCGGAGATCAGCATGGCCACGACGATCATCTTCTTGACGTTGACCCCGCTGGCCACGGCGGCCGGCTCGGACAGGCCGGTGGAGCGCAGGTTGAAGCCGAACCGGGTGCGGTTGAGCAGCACGTGGAAGCCGATGCCCACCAGGACCGCCAGGATGAACAGGCCGAACACCTCGTTCGGGGCCTGCGGGATCAACGAGATGCCCGGCGCCCGCCCCGACTCGGGGATCGGGCTGGTGCCGATGTTGTTGCTGCCCGCCACCGGCACCGCCCACTGGGCCAGCAGCCAGGCGCCGAGGCCGGTGGCGATGGTGTTCAGCATGATGGTGGAGATGACCTCGCTGACCCCGCGCTTGGCCTTGAGCACGCCGGCGATGCCCGCCCAGGCCGCGCCCACGGCCACCGCGACCACGATGATCAGCCCGATGTGCAGCGGTTTCGGCAGCGCGACCGCGCCGCCGACGGCGGCGGCGCACAGGGCGGCCAGCCGGTACTGGCCGTCCACGCCGATGTTGAAGAGGTTCATCCGGAAGCCGAGCGCGACGGCCATGGCGGACAGGTAGTAGGCCGAGGCCAGGTTGATGATCAGCACGATCGAGCGCGGCGTGCTGCCGTACTCGACCATGGCCAGCAGGGTGTCGATCGGCGGGTGGTCGGTGAGGATCAGCACCACGGAGGTGACCAGGCCCGCGAACACGATCGCCAGCACCGGCGCGGCCAGGGCCAGCATCCCGTTGAGCTTGATCCGCCCGATGAGCCGGTTGCCGAAGGTGTCGCGATGGGCGGGCGGGGGGGTCTGGGGGGCTTCGGGGGCTTTGGGGGCTTCGGGGGCTGTGGTCATGCGTCCTCCCCGGCACCGGTCATGGCCGAGCCGAGCTGTTCGGGAGTCACGTTCGCCGGGTCGACGTCCGCGACGATCTTGCCGCGTAGCAGTACCTTCAGCGTGTCCGAGAGGCCGATCAGCTCGTCCAGGTCGGCCGAGATGAGCAGCACCGCGAGCCCGGCGGCGCGGGCGCTGCGCAGATGGTCCCAGATCGCCGCCTGGGCGCCGACGTCCACGCCGCGGGTGGGGTGGGAGGCGATGAGCAGCACCGGGTCGCCGCTCATCTCCCGCCCGACGATCAGCTTCTGCTGGTTGCCGCCGGAGAGGGCGGCCGCGTCCACGTCGATGCCGGGGGTGCGCACGTCGTACTGCTCGACGATGCGCTGGGTGTCGGCGCGGGCGCCCTTGCGGTCGATCCAGATGCCGCCGGAGTTGTGGCCGAGGATGCGGTTCTCCCAGAGCGGGGCCAGCAGGAGCAGGCCGTGCCGCTGCCGGTCCTCCGGGATGTAGCCGATGCCGGCCTCGCGGCGGCGCAGCGTGGACCAGTCGCCGATGTCGGCGCCGGACAGCCTGACGGCGCCGGTGGAGGCGCGGATGCCCATGATGGCCTCGACCAGTTCGGCCTGGCCGTTGCCCTCCACGCCGGCGATGCCGAGGACCTCGCCCTTGTGGATGGTGAAGGAGATGTCCTCAAGCAGCAGGCGCCCGCCGTCGTTCCCCATGGTCAGGCCGGAGACCTCCAGGGCCACCGTGTCGGTGACCGTGGACTCGCGGGTCTCCGGGCTGGGCAGCTCGGAGCCGACCATCAGCTCGGCCAGCTGCCGGGCGGTGACGGACTTGGGGTCCACGCTGGCCACCGTGGTGCCGCGGCGGATGACCGTGATCGCGTCGGCGACCTTGAGCACCTCGTCCAGGTGGTGGGAGATGAAGATGATGGTGATGCCCTCGCGGACCAGCCCGTGCAGGTTCTCGAAGAGCTCGTCCACCTCGTGCGGCACGAGCACGGCGGTGGGCTCGTCCAGGATGAGGATGCGGGCGCCCCGGTAGAGGACCTTGAGGATCTCGACCCGCTGCCGGGCGCCGACGCCGATGTCCTCGACCAGCACGTCGGGGTCGACGTCCAGCCCGTACGCGTCCGAGATCTCTTTGATCTTCTTGCGGGCGGCGGCGAAGTCGAGCGCGAGGCCGCCCCTGCGGGGTTCGCTGCCGAGGACCACGTTCTCCAGCACGGTGAGGTTGTCGGCGAGCATGAAGTGCTGGTGGACCATGCCGATGCCGGCGGCGATGGCGTCGCCGGGGGTGTGGAAGGAGACGGGGGTGCCGTCGATGCGGATCTCACCCTCGTCCGGCCGCTGCATGCCGTACAGGATCTTCATGAGCGTGGACTTGCCGGCGCCGTTCTCTCCGACGATGGCGTGGATGTGACCTTTGGCCACGCTCAGGTGGATGTCGCGGTTGGCGACGACGCCCGGGAATCGTTTGGTGATCCCGTCCAATGCGACTGCGGTCTGGGTGCTGATCTCGGCCTCCCCCACTGGATGGCCCTTAGGACGTGACCGCGGACCCAAATCCGGCCATGCCCTAATTACAGACGGTGATGAGTAAAGTAAACCAAGGGGCCCGGAGCTTAGCTACCGGGCCCCTTGACGCATCGGATCAGGCGCCGGTCGGAACCGTGATCTCGCCGCTGATGACCTTGTTCTTGTATTCGTCGATCTGGGTCTTGATGTCGTCGATCTTGCCGCCGGTGACGGAGTAGTCGACGCCGCCCGCCTTCAGGTCGTAGACGGTGACGCCCGCCTTGACCGTGCCGGCGGTGAAGTTCTTGATGAAGTCGAAGACCGCGACGTCGACCTTCTTCAGCATCGAGGTGATGATGACGTCGGCGACGGTCGGGTCCGCGGTCTTGGCCTGGTCGGAGTCGACGCCGATGGCCAGGCCGCCCGCGGCCTTGGCGGCCTCGAAGACGCCCGCGCCGGAACCGCCCGCGGCCTGGTAGACCACGTCGGCGCCCGCGTCGAACATGCCCTCGGCGGCCGTCTTGCCCTTGGCCGGGTCACCGAAGCCGGAGAAGTCCGGGGGCTGGGTGAGGTACTTCTTCTGGACGGTGATGTCCGGCTTGACGGCCTTGGCGCCGGCCTCGAAGCCCGCCTCGAACTTGTGGATCAGGGGCACGTCCACGCCGCCCACGAAGCCCACGTTGTTCTTGGTGGACTTGAGCGCCGCGGCCACGCCGACCAGGAACGAGCCCTGCTCCTCGGCGAAGACCAGGTTGGAGATGTTGGGGCCCTCGGCGGCGTCGTCCACGATGGCGAACTTGACCTCGGGGAACTCCTTGGCGACCTTCGTGATCGCGGCGGAGTAGGCGAAGCCGACGGCGATGACGGGGTTGAAGCCGCCGGTCGCGAGCAGGCGCAGGCGCTCCTCCTTCTGCGCGTCGGTCTCGCCGTTGGCGGCCTCGAGCTCGTTGACCTCGACGCCGAGTTCGGCCTTGGCCTTGTCCAGGCCGGCCGCGGCGGAGTCGTTGAACGACTGGTCACCACGCCCGCCGATGTCGTACGCGAGGCCGACCTTCGCCGTGGCGGCGGCGGGGGCGGAGGACGAGCCCGGGGCGGCGCTGGGGGCCGCTTCGGTCTCGCCGCCGCCACAGGCGGCTACTGCCAACAGCATGGCGCCCGCCGCGGTACCGGCGATGAGCCTGCCAAAACGATTGCGGAGCAAGGTGAACTCCCCTTCCGTGACGTCCAACTTCCGTCGCACGCGCGAAAGGAACGCACGGCAACCCTGCACGGAAGATAGTTGTTTGACCTGCAACCACCAAATGGTCACACAAGTCCGCAACAGGTCCGTTATGCAGCTCAGTCCTGCCTGTGACCAGGTCAACCGGTCCGGATCTTGATCGTTCCGTCCGCGGGCTCGCCGAAGAAGGGGTTCCCGGCGCGGAACGACTCGTCACCGCGCCGGGACAGGGAGATGAACGTCACATGGCCGCGAGCGCGGTGGTGGCCATCACCTTGACGCCGATTCCGATGGCCTGCTCGTCGATGTCGAACTTGGGGTGGTGGATGTCGTTGACGATCCCCGCGCCGGCGGGCTGCACGCCCAGCCGGGCCAGCGCGCCGGGCACCGACTCGATGTACCAGGAGAAGTCCTCGCCGCCCAGGCTCTGCGGGGTGGGCACGGCGGCGCTCTCGCCGATGAACTTGCTCACCGCGTCGTTGAGCATCTGGATGCTCTTGGCCTCGTTCACCGTGGCGGGGGTGCCCCGGCGGTAGTCCAGCTCCACGTCCAGCCCGTACGGCGCGGCGACCTGGTCCACCAGGGACTTGATCAGGTCCGGCGCGGTGTGCCAGGCGTCCTCGTCGAGGGAGCGCACGCTGCCCTGGGCGTACCCGACGTCGGGGATGGTGTTGAAGGCGGAGCCGGCCGAGATCTGGCCCCAGACCAGGCTGAGGCTGGAGCGCGGGTCCACCCGGCGGGACAGCACGGCGGGCACCTCGGTGACGATCTTGCTGAGCGCGAAGACCAGGTCCACGGTCAGGTGCGGGCGGGCGGTGTGGCCGCCGGGACCGGACACCTTGATCTGCACGTTGTCGCAGGAGCCGGTGATCGCACCGGTGCGCAGGCCGACCTTGCCCACCTCGATGCGCGGGTCGCAGTGGACCGCGAAGATGCGGTCGACCCCGGACAGGCCGCCCTCCTTGACGACCTCCAGGGCGCCGCCCGCGATCTCCTCGGCCGGCTGGAAGATCAGCCGGACCCGGCCGGGCAGCGTACCCGCCTCGGCCTGGGTCTGGAGGAACAGCCCGGCCCCGAGCACGATCGCGGTGTGCGCGTCGTGCCCGCACGCGTGACAGGCGTGCGGATACACCGACCGGTACGGAACGTCCTTCTCATCCTCGATCGGCAGCGCGTCGATGTCCGCGCGCAGGGCGATGAGCGGCCCGTCGCCCCGGCCGATGTCCGCCCACAGGCCGGTGCCCCGGGCGAGGGGCCGGGGGTTGAGCCCGGCCTCCTTCAGCCGCTGGGCGATCGCCTCGGTGGTGCGGTGCTCGTTGAAGGCGGTCTCCGGGTGGGCGTGCAGGTCACGCCGGAACTCGATCAGTTCCTCGTCGTGCTTGACGAGGAACTGGGTCAACTGCCCGGCGAGCTCGGTCCCCTCCGCGAGCGAGGTTGTCACTGGCGTTCCCTTTCACGTTCCTATGTGGTCAGACGGTTCGCGGGAGGAGTGCCGGCCGGCTGTCACGAACCGGTTCTCGGCGAATTCGGTGATGGTGGCGTCCACGACGTCTTCGAGGGTGCCGCCCCCGGCGCGAACGGCCCGCTGGCGCTCGCTGGAACTGCCCTGCTCCAGGACGTCGGTCAGCACCGCCAGCTCGTCCGCGCAGCCGAGCCGGTCGGCGACGGGTTCCAGCTCGCGCTGGAGCTCGTAGAGCATGTCCCGCATCGGCGCGGTGGAGCCGCGGTCGTCGGTGATGACGGTGGCGTCGAGGCCGTACCGGGTGGCGCGCCACTTGTTGTCCCTGACCACCCAGGTGGCCGGGTGGGGGAGCGTGTACCCTCGGTCGAGCTGCTGGTCGAACAGCTGCACGAGACACTGCGACAGCGCGGTCACCATCCCGACCTCCCGCAAGGTCGGAATGCCGTCGAACATCCTGATCTCGATCGTGCCGAAGTCGGGGTGCGGTCGGATGTCCCACCACACCTCTTTGATGCTCTTGATGGTGCCGGCACGCACCAGGGTGTCCATGTACTCCTCGAACTCCGCCCAATCCGCCAGCAGATGCGGCGGTCCAGCCGTGGGCAGTGCACCAAAAACGATGGCCCGGCTGGAGGCTAGCCCGGTGTCTTGGCCGCCCCAGTACGGGCTGGAGGTCGTCAGCGCCAGGAAATGCGGCAGGTAGGCCGCAAGTGCGTTGACTATAGGAATGACTTTATCTCTTTCCCGCACTCCCACGTGGACATGTACGCCAAATGTTTGGATGCGCCGCGCCAGCCACTGCAGTTCCACGACCAGCTCCGCGTAGCGCTGCATGGGCGCGTACTCGGCGTCCTGCCATTCGCTGATGGCGTGTGTCCCCGTGCAGGCCAGCGCCATGCCCCGGGATTCGACCACGGGCCGTAACCGCTGGATGCTCTTCTCCAGATCCTGTACGGCTTCCGCCGCCGTGTGGCAGATGTCGGTGACGATCTCGATCTGCGACTGCATGAGTTCGTGCATGGCCTTCGGCCGGGCGCCTTCGCTCAGGTCGGGCACGGCGGCGAGCACGTGGCGCGCGTCCTGGCGGAGGTGCCGTGTGCGCGTGTCGACGAGCTGAAGCTCCCATTCGACGCCGAGTGTGGCGCCGCGGGACGGATTAAACTCAATCGCCACAACTACCTCCATAGTCCATCGTCTCAGGCGCTGTCACTCGGCGTGGCAAAAATCGGCCATCCCGAATCCCCCACCGTGAGCAGTCCCGTTCAGAGCATGGTCACTCACGGGCCAAGATCCGCCAATAGGCCCCAAACAATCACACTTCGCCAACGCCCTTGCGGCGTACGGCCTTCCGTGCCCGAGTCCCAGTAGGGTCGGCGTGTCGCGATGCGTACGGCTGCGAGCTTTGGGGGATGTGTCCGCACATGCGAATAGGGACAAGCGCCCTCGGGGTCGCGGTACTGACGACTGCCCTGGTCGGGGCGGGGCAAACGGGAGCGCACGCCGACACGATCGGCGGCGAGCGGCTGGCCGGGACCGGCCTGATCGTGCCGGACGGGGTGAAAGAGCCCCCCAAAAGTGAGGCCAAGTCCTATGTGATCGCCGACGCCGACACCGGGCAGGTGCTGGCCGCCAAGAACCCGCACGGGCGCTTCCTGCCCGCGAGCACGCTCAAGGCGCTGACCGCGGTCACCCTGATCCCCAAACTGAACAAGAACAAGCGGGTCAAGCCGAGCCGGGAGGCCTGCAACATCGAGGGCAGCGCGGTCGGGCTGGTGCCCAAGCCGATCTACCAGGTGGACGACCTGTTCCGGGCCCTGCTGATGGTCTCGGGCAACGACGCCGCGCACGCGCTGGCCGAGGCCAACGGGGGCGTGCCGGTCACGCTGGCCGCGATGAACGCGGAGGCCAGGCGCCTGCAGGCCAACGACACGGTGGCCAAAACCCCCAGCGGCCTGGACGAACCCGGCCAGAGCAGCTCCGCCTACGACCTGGCGCTGATCGCCCGCGCCGGCCTCAAACTGCCCACGTTCAAGGACTACATCTCCACCAAGACCGCCAACTTCCCGGCGCCCAAGGGCTACTACCAGATCGGCAACCACAACAAGCTGCTGTGGACCTACGACGGCATGGTCGGCGTGAAGAACGGCTGGACCTCCAAGGCCCTGGGCAGCTTCGTGGGCGCGGCCACCCGGGACGGCCACACCGTGATCGTCTCGGTCATGCGCCATGAGGGCTCCTTCTGGAAGGAGGTGGCCGAGCTGCTCGACTGGGGCTTCGCCAACCGCGGCAAGGTCGCCCCGGTCGGCGCCCTGGTGGACCCGCTGCCCGAGCGCAAGCCCACCTCACGCGCGATGAAGCCGATCAGCCCCACGCCGATCCCGGCCGCGGACGTCTCCGCCACCACCGCCCAGCCCGGCGCCGCTCCGCTGGCCGCCACCTTCGTGCTGGCCGCCGGCCTGATCGCCGGCGTCGTCTGGATCGGGTACGGCGTGCGCCGCCGCGCCCGCCGCCGTCAGTGGTAGTCAGTGGTAGTCAGTAGTTCTCCACCAGCGGCGCCGGAGTGGGCTCCGGAGGCGGCCCGAAGGTGGCCGTGGCCGTCCAGGCCGCCGCGTAGAGGATCACCCGGGCCGACAGGTTGATCCAGACCAGCAGTCCCACGATGACCGCGAACGTGCCGTACACCGGGTTGCTGAGGGTGTGCGAGAGCAGCAGCGTCGCCACCTGTTTGAGCACGCCGAAGACGACCGCGCCGAGCACCGCGCCCTTGACCACCACCGAGAACGGCTGCGCCGGCTTCGGCTTGGCCATCCAGCCCAGCAGCACCAGGAAGAGCAGCACGTCGGCGGCGAGGCTGACCAGCAGGCCCACCACGGCCACGCTGAACGTGCCGAGGCCTGAGTGCTCCAGGCCGAACCAGCCGGCCACCGTGGTGGTGGCGCCGCCCGCGAAACCGGCGATCAGCACCGACGCGATCATGATCACGCCGACCAGGACCAGCGCGACCAGGTCCCTGAGCTTGAGCAGGAAGAAGTTGAGCTGCGGCTCCGTGCTCATCCAGATTCTGTGGAAGGCCACCCGGAGGGCGTCCACCGAGCCGAGCCCGGCGTAGAGCAGGCCGATGAGGCCGATCAGCCCGGCGTTCACCCGGGCGGAGGCGAGCTGGTCCAGGTTGAGCTGGTCCGCCAGGCCGGGCAGCTGCGTGGAGATGGCGTCGGTGATCGTCTGCCTGGCCTCGGGGTTCAGCCAGCCGAACGCCACCACGTACCCGAACAGGGCGAAGACGAGCGCGATGAGGGGGAAGAAGGAGAGGAACGCGAAGTAGCTGACCGAGCCGGCCAGGTGGTCGCCCGACTGGATCTGGTACCGCTGCACGGTCCTGATCAGATGGTCCGCCCAGGCGAACCGGATCCGGACGCGTTCGGTCAGGTCGCGCCCGCGCGCCTTGATCGAGTCGATGAGCTGGCTGACGCGCGCGATCACAGGCTGTCTCTACCCGCGAAGGCGCGCGCCTCACCAGGCCTACGGGGTCGGCAGCAGCCCGATGTTCTCGCGGACGTGGGCCATCGTCTCGGCCGCGACCGCGCGCGCCTTGGCCGCGCCGACGGCGAGCATGCGGTCCAGCTCGGCCTCGTCGCCCAGCAGCTTCTCGGTCCGCTCCCGGATCGGCGCGAACACCTCCACCACGGCCTCGGCCACGTCCTTCTTGAAGGTGCCGTAACCCTGGCCCGCGTACCTGGCCTCCAGCTCGGGCACCGGCACGCCGGTCACCGCGGACTGGATGCGCAGCAGGTTGCTGACGCCCGGCTTGTTCTCCTCGTCCATGACCACGTCGCTGCCGGTGTCGGTGACCGCGCGCATGACCTTCTTGCGCAGCGGGCCCGGCTGCTCCAGCACGTCCAGGATGCCCTGCGGGCTGGAGGAGGACTTGGACATCTTCGCCGTCGGGTCCTGCAGGTCGGTGATCTTCTCGACCTCTTTCAGGATGTACGGGCTGGGCACCGTGAACGTGGGCCCGAACCGGTGGTTGAAGCGCTGCGCGAGGTCGCGGGAGAGCTCCAGGTGCTGCTTCTGGTCGGCGCCCACCGGGACCTGGTCGGCCTGGTAGAGCAGGATGTCGGCGGCCTGCAGGATCGGGTAGGTGAACAGCCCGACACTGGTGGAGCCCTCGCCGACCTTGGCGGACTTGTCCTTGAACTGCGTCATCCGGCCGGCTTCCCCCATGCCGGTCTGGCAGATCAGGATCCAGGCCAGTTCGGCGTGCTCCCGCACGTGGCTCTGCACGAAGACGGCCGAGCGCTCCGGGTCCAGGCCGGAGGCGAACAGCTGCGCCGCGGCCAGCCTGGTCCGGGTGCGCAGCTCGGCGGCGCTCGGGTTCACGGTGAGCGCGTGCAGGTCCACGACCATGTAGAACGCGTCGTGCGTGTCCTGCAGCGCGACCCACTGACGCACCGCGCCCAGATAGTTGCCGAGGTGGAACGAGTCGGCGGTGGGCTGGATGCCGGACAGTACGCGAGGACGGGCCATAACTCCCGATTCTGGCAGGAGAGCGGGACCACGCGCGACTTGAATCACCGAGCCTCGGACGGCGGCGGCTTGGGCGTGACCAGAACCCGGGAGACGCGGCGGCCGTCCATCTCGGTGACGGTGAGCCCGGCGCCCGGACTGTCCACCGAATCGCCCACCTGCGGCAGGTGGCCGAGCACGGCCATGACGTAGCCGCCGAGCGTCTCGTACGGCCCTTCGGGCAGGCGGATGCCGGTCTCGTCGGCGAAGTCGACCAGCCGGACCAGGCCCTCGACCTCGATGTCCCCGGCGATCCTGCGGACCGGCTGGTCGTCCTCGTCGTACTCGTCGCGGATGTCGCCGATGAGTTCCTCGACCAGGTCCTCCAGGGTGATGATGCCGGCGGTGCCGCCGTACTCGTCGACCACGATGGCCAGGTGGTGGCCCTCGTCGCGCATCTCGGAGAGGGTGATCAGCACCCGTTTGGTGCCGGGCAGCAGCTTGACCGGGCGGATCGGGACCACTTCGCTGATCGGGTCGATCCGGCCGGTGAGCACCGGATCCAGCAGGTCACGCACGTGCACGAAGCCCAGCACGTCGTCGTAGGAGCCCCGGAACACCGGAAACCGCGAGTACGGCATGCTCGCCGCCAGCACCGCCGCCTCGGCCAGGGGTGTGTCCGCGGCCATGAACTCGACCTCGGTCCTGGGCAGCATGACCTCGCGGAGCTGGCGTTTGCCGGCCGCGAAGACCTCGCCGATGAGGTGCCGCTCGTCGGTGGTGAGCTCGGTGTGGCCGACCACCATGTCGCGCAGTTCCTCGGTGGACATCTTCTCCCGGTCGGCCTGCGGGTTGCCGCCGAGCAGCCGTACCACGCCGTCGGTGGACTTGGAGAGCGCCCAGATGATCGGGCGGGACAGCGCGGCCACCCGGTCCAGGAAGGGGGCGATCACCAGAGACAGGCCTTCGGCGCGCTGGCGGGCCAGGCGTTTGGGGGCCAGTTCGCCCAGCACCAGCGAGGCGTACGAGATGGCCAGGGTGACCAGCACGAGGGCGACCACCGGGGCGGCCTGGGCGGTGAGGCCCCAGTCTTCGAGCACGGGGGCCAGTTCGCCGCTGAGCCGGTCGGCGCCGAACGCGGCCGACAGCATGGTGGCGACGGTCACCCCGATCTGCACGGCGGACAGGAACCGGTTGGGGTCGCGGGCCAGTTTGGCCACCCGGGCGCCGCGCCGGCCGAGCGTGGCCAGGCGGCGGACCTGGCTCTCCCGGAGGGAGACCATGGCCATCTCGGCGGCGGCGAAGAAGCCTCCGATCAGAATGAAGATCAGAACGATGGCGATGTTCGCGAGGAGACTGTTCACTGGGTTCCCGCCCGGGGCCGACACAATGATCTGCCAGCGTACTCGGCTAGGCTAGTCGTACAGATTCAAACAAGAATGAACAGGATCAAACGTGAAGCTACTGGTGACCGGGGGTGCCGGTTATATCGGGAGCGTCGTGGCGGCCCAGCTGGTGGAGGCCGGGCACGCGGTGACCGTGCTGGACGACCTCTCCACCGGCCACGCCGACGCGGTCCCCGCGGGCGCGGCCTTCGTCGAGGGGTCGATCACCGAGCCGGGCGACCTGACCGGCTTCGACGCCGTGCTGCACTTCGCCGCCAAGTCCCTGGTCGGCGAGTCGGTCCAGCAGCCGGGCCGCTACTGGGCCAACAACCTCGGCGGCACCCTCACCCTGCTCGACGCCATGCGCGGCGCGGGCGTCGGCCGCATCGTCTTCTCCTCCACCGCCTCCGTGTACGGCGAGCCCGAGCGCACCCCCGTCCGCGAGACCGACCCCACCCGCCCCGGCAACCCGTACGGCGCGTCCAAACTGGCCGTCGACACCGCCCTCACCACCTTCGCCGGCCTGTACGGCCTGGCCGCCGTCAGCCTGCGCTACTTCAACGTGGCCGGCGCGTACGGACCCTTCCGGGAGCGCCACTCCCCCGAGACGCACCTCATCCCCAACGTCCTCAAGGTCGCCCGGGGCGAACGCGACGCCATCAGCCTCTTCGGCGACGACTACCCCACCCCGGACGGCACCTGCGTCCGCGACTACGTGCACGTGGCCGACCTGGCCCGGGCGCACCTGCTGGCCCTGGACGCCTGCACGCCCGGCCGGCACCGCATCTACAACCTGGGCAACGGCACCGGCTTCTCCAACCAGGAGGTCCTCGACGTCTGCCGCGAGGTGACCGGGCACCCGATCCCGGCCGAGGTGGCGCCCAGGCGGGCCGGCGACCCGGCCGTGCTGGTGGCCTCCTCCGAGCTGATCCAGCGTGAGCTGGGCTGGAAGCCGGAGCACACGACGCTGCGGGGCATCGTCGAGGACGCCTGGGCGGCACTTCAGTAATTGCCCGGATTCAATCCGTGAAATGTGATGAGATTTCATCATGAGGGAAGTGCTTCCCGCGCTGGGCCTGGTCGCTCTCATCGTGCTGGGCAGTCTCATCGCCGCCGCCGGTGTGGTGTTCGCCACCGGCGGCCCGGGACCCGAGGCCTCGGTGGAGTGTCCCCTCTAGCGGGACACCGCGGCGAGCCGGAGATGCGCCTGGTTGTTGGCCGGGTGGCGGTCGCCCAGGCCGCGTGAGTGGACCGTGGCCTGGGTGCGGACCGGGCGGGCCGGCGCGCGGAAGGCCAGCTCGACATGGGCCGAGGCGCCCGACCTGATCGGCGGCAGCGCGCAGCCGACGAGGTCCTGGCGGAGCTTGCAGCGCGCGCCGGAACCGGTCAGGAAACGCGCCCGGCCGGACTGCACGTAGACGTACGCGTCCCGGACCTCCTGCGGGCCCCGGTTGCGGACGACGGCGTCCACCGCGTACTCCTCGCCGGGGCGGGCGGCGCGGCGGGCCGGGGCCAGGCGCATGGCCAGGTCGGCGCCCTCGTCGACCTTGACGTCGGAGTCGGCGCGGTTGTTCCGCTCGTCGCCGTCGATCACCTCGGAGACGAGGGTGGCGTAGGCGTGGAGCGGGCCGGTGGCGCTGGGCCGTACCAGGCCGGTGATGGTGACCCCGCCGCTACCGCCGGTCAGGATGTCCCGCGGCGAACGGCAGACGACCTCGTTGTAGCCGCGTCCGGGCAGGCACTCCGCCACGTCCACGCTCATGATCTCGACCTCGCGCGGGATGCGCACGGTGAGCACCGGCAGCACCGCGTCGCCCGGTCCTGTGTTGCCGACCGTGACCCGGTAGGTGATCGGCTGCCCTGGCTGCGCCAGCGGCGGGAATGACTCGATCTTCACGGTGAGATCGGCTCCGCCCATCTCCTCGGCGTGCGCGGGCGGCGCCGCGACCCCCGTGAGCAGGCAAACGAATGCGGCAACAACCCAACGACCCATGCGGCTCCCCCGAACGCTCAGGAACCAATTCAAACCCGGCCGGTCGGCGGGGATCGGCGTGACACGCCGGGAATCAGCAGGCCAGCCGCTCGGGGGTGTCCGTCTCGGGGGTGAAGGCCACCTTGCCGAAGAAGCGGCGCATCAGGGCTTTGGCGGAGCCGCTCTCGTACAGGTCCAGGATGGCCTGGCGGACCGGCTCGCAGGTACGGGTGTCCCCGCGGGGCAGCCCGACCGCGTACCGCATCCCGCCCAGGCCCAGGCCGACCACCCGGAACTTGAGAGTGGCCTCCCGGTTGGCGAACCCGGCCAGGATCAGGTCGTCGCCGGGAACCGCGTCCACCACGCCGTCCTTGAGCAGGTTCATGCAGTCGCCGTAGTTGTCCGCGGGGACCGGTGTCATCTTCACCCGGGCCAGGATCTGGTCGTTGCTGGGGCTGCCGGTACGGGCGCACATGCGCTTGCCGGCCAGGTCGGCCTCGGTGGTGATGCCGGCGTCCTCCCGTACCAGCACGTCGGTCTTGGCCTCGTAGTACGGCCCGGCGAAGGTGACCTCGTCGGTCTTGAAGTCGTCGTAGGAGTAGGTGGCCACGACCAGGTCCACCTCGCCCCGCTTCAGCGCGTCCGCGCGGGTGAAGCGGGAGACGGACTTGAACGTGATGCCGCGCGCGGGCACGCCGAGCTTGTCGGCGATGAACTTGGCCACCTCGACCTCGAAGCCGCGGGGGGCGCTCTCGTCGCCGAAGGCCACGCCGGGCAGGTCGGTTCTGACCCCGATGACCAGCCGGCCGGTGGCGGCGGCCTTGTCGAAGACCGAGGCGTACCGGGACGGCGTGGGGGTGGCCGTGGTGATCCCCGGCGTCGGGCTGGGGGGCAAGGTGGGCGGCGGCTCCCCGATGGGCATGAACTGGGTGGCGGCCACCACGCCGCCGATCACCAGGACCGCGCAGGCCACCGCCAGTCCGGCCGGTAGCCAGCGCCGCCCTCCTGATCGGGATTTTTCCGGCTTCGGCACGTACTGGGTGCGCTGGACGGGCACCTGCTCGAACTCCATCGTGGCCGGCGGAGCCTGGTCGGGCCCGGCGAGCAGGCGGGACAGGATCTCGTCGGCCGTCGGCCGGTCCGCGGCGGCCTTGCGCAGGCAGGACCGCACCACCCCGCGCAGCGGCTCGGGCAGCCCGCTGACATCGATGTCGTGGTTGAGAATCCGGTTCAGCACGGCCGCGATGGACGACCCGCCGAAGGCGACCTGGCCGGTCGCCGCGTACGCCATGGTCGCGCCCCAGGCGAACACGTCGGTGCCCGGGCCGATCTCGTCCCCGGAGATCTGCTCGGGGGCCATGTAGGCCGGTGTGCCGACCGCCCTGCTGGTGATCGTCCCGGTCGAGTCGATGATCCGGGCGATGCCGAAGTCCACCACCCGGGGGCCGTCCGCGGCCAGCAGCACGTTGTCCGGCTTGAAGTCCCGGTGCACGATCCCGGCCTGGTGGATGGCGGTGAGCGCGGTGGCGGTACCGATCGCGAGCTGCTCCAGCGCCTCCCCGCGCAGCGGCCCGCCCGACTCCACCGCGTGCCGCAGCGACTGTCCCTCGATGTACTCACTCGCGATGTACGGCGTGTCGCCCTGCAGATCGGCGGCGATCACCCGGGCCGTACGCACGCTGGAGACGCGCTGCGCGGCCCGTAACTCGCGGGCGAACCGGGACCTGGCGATGGCGTCCCCGGTGAACTTGACGTGCAGGAGCTTGATCGCGGCCCGCTCCCCGGCCTCGTTCTGGCCGAGGTAGACGATCCCCTGGCCGCCCTCGCCCAGCTGCCCGGACAGCGTGAAGGGCCCGAGCTGCTTGGGATCCCCCGGCCCGAGCGGAACGATCATCTGGTCCCCATGATTCGGCGAACTACTGACCAGCAGCACTTTACGACCCAGAGGCGGCAAGGTGATCCCCCGCGCACAAAAGGCCACCCAAGGGCGGCCTTTTGTGCGAAACGGGTTTCTATCCAGCCATCTTTCAGACGGGGTCGGGCACCATGACCGACCCGATCAGCGTGGCCATCGTCTCCAGCCGGGCGATCTGCTCGTCGTCCAGGGGCGGCGCCGTCTCGCCGTTCCTGGCGGGCATCGCGTGGTCGGCGATGACCTGCTCGGGCCCGGGCGGCGTGAACATGAAGAGCATCCGCGCGGCGTGCATGCGCTTGTTCTGGAAGCTGTGCCGGATGCCCCGCGGAACGTGGATGAAGTCGCCCGCCGAGGCGGTGAACCAGTGGTCGCCGTCCAGGAACTCCAGCTCGCCGTCGAGGATGTAGAAGGTCTCCTCCGTTTCGGGGTGGATGTGCGCGGGCGGCCCGCCGCCCGCCGGCACGGTGGCCTCGATGAGGCCGAAGCCGCCGTTGGTCTGCGCGCCCGTCGCCTTGATCGTGTAGATGTCGCCCACGGCCCACACCGTCGGGCCCTGCCCGGACGGCACGTAGAGGGAGCCGCGGGTGGTGTACCGGGGATCCTCGGGGGTCTGGAAGGGAAGGCTCACGCCAAGCTCCTGGTCGTGTCAGAAGGTAAGTTTCGGGAGGTCGGGGAAACAGGCTGTCGTTCCCCCCAGAACACCCGCAAGAAGGCAGTTTTCTGTGCCGTAGTACCAAGGAGAGAACTCACATGGCCGAAAGCGCCGAAATCGTCGAATCGGAGGAGTCCTGCGCCGCGCTCCGGAGCATCCTGTCCCGGGTGGGCGAGAAGTGGGCCCCCGTGGTGATGACGGAGCTGGTCACCGAGCCGCGCCGATTCAACGAGCTACGCCGGCGGCTGGCGCCCATCACCCAGCGCATGCTCACGGCCACCCTGCGCGGCCTGGAGTCCGACGGGCTGATCACCCGCACCGTGCACCCCACCGTCCCCCCTCAGGTCGAGTACGGCCTCACCGACGCCGGGCGTGAGCTGCTGGCCATCCTCAGCGGGGTCGCGCGCTGGACCGACCGGCACCTCGACGCCATCCACACCGCCCGGCAGGCGTCTCGTGGCCGCTGACCAGGCATTTTTTGACAGACTGAATCTGGATGTCTAGTGTCCAGGTTGTGCGTACGGGCAAGGGCGTCGAGTGGGCGATGCACACGCTGCTCAATCTGGCTTGGTCGGGGGACGGGGAGCCGGTGGCCACCGCTCAGCTGGCCGCCGGGCACGACCTGTCGGTGACGTACCTGAACAAGCAGCTCCAGCAGCTGGTCAGGGCCGGGTTGCTGGAGTCGGTGCCGGGCGCGCGGGGCGGGTTCCGCCTGGCCCGCCCGCTGGCGGCGATATCGGTGCTGGACGTGGTGCTCGCCATCGAGGGGGACGCCCCCCTCTTCCGCTGCACCGAGATCCGGCGCTGCGGCACCATCGGGCGGCGCTGTCCCGAGGCCAGCTTCGCCGAGCCGTGCGCGGTCAAGACCGCCATGGCGCGGGCCGAGGCGGCCTGGCGGCAGGCGCTGGCCGAGCAGAGCCTCGCCGACGTGCTCGGCGCGGCCGACGCGCACGCTCCCGGCGTGGCGGCACACGTCCGCCAGGCGCTCGGGCGCGACTGATCCTTCTCCCCCGCGGCACGCCGCGCGTCTTTTCCGGAGGTGAACATGGATAAGGGATATCCAGATTACGGGTTATCAGCCTGGCGGAGCGGAAGCCGAGTGGCCGCCGTGACGCAGACGACCATCCCGGCGGGCGACAGGGGCCCCGCCGGCCATGATCACCCGCTTCTCCGGTAAGGAATTCGAACCCCCGATGGATCTGAAACTCGAACTCATCATGCTGCCCGTGTCCGACGTCGACCGGGCCAAGGACTTCTACGCGGCGGCGGGATTCCGTGTGGACCTCGACAAGGCCGTCAGCCAGACCTGGCGCGCGGTGCACCTCACCCCGCCCGGCTCCGAGACCTCGATCATGTTCGGTACGGGCATCACCGCCGCCGTCCCCGGCTCGGTCCAGGGCCTCTACCTCATCGTCTCCGACATCGAGCGGGCCCACGCGGAACTCGTCGGCCGGGGCGTCGCGGTGAGCGAGATCTTCCATGACGGCGGCGGCGTCTTCTACCACGGCCACGAGGACGGCGAGGTCACCCACCACGCCGGCGGCCAGGAACGCAAGCCCGCCCCGCACCCCGACCGCGCCGACTACGGCTCCTACGCCACCTTCAGCGACCCGGACGGCAACGGCTGGGTGCTCCAGGAGGTCAAGGAGCGCGCCCCCGGCCGCTGACCCAAACGAAACGGCCCCTACCTGCCGAGGTAGGGGCCGTTCTCACGGGTCAGGCGGACATCTTCTTCTTGAGGTTCTCGTCCAGCGCGGCGAGGAAGTCCTGGGTGGTCAGCCACTCGGCGTCGCCGCCGACCAGGAGCGACAGGTCCTTGGTCATCTGGCCGCCCTCGACGGTCTCCACGCAGACCTGCTCCAGCTTCTCCGCGAAGTCGATCACCTCGGGCTGGTTGTCCAGCTTGCCGCGGTGCTGCAGGCCGCGGGTCCAGGCGAAGATGGAGGCGATCGGGTTGGTGGAGGTGGGCTTGCCCTGCTGGTGCTGGCGGTAGTGCCGGGTCACCGTGCCGTGCGCGGCCTCGGCCTCCACGGTCTGGCCGTCCGGGGTCATCAGCACCGAGGTCATCAGGCCGAGCGAGCCGAAGCCCTGCGCCACCACGTCGGACTGCACGTCGCCGTCGTAGTTCTTGCAGGCCCAGACGTAGCCGCCCTCCCACTTGAGCGCCGCGGCCACCATGTCGTCGATCAGGCGGTGCTCGTACGTGATGCCGGCGGCCTCGAAGTCGGCCTTGAACTCCGACTCGAACACCTCCGCGAAGATGTCCTTGAACCGGCCGTCGTACGCCTTGAGGATCGTGTTCTTGGTGGACAGGTAGACCGGGAAGTTGCGGTCCAGGCCGTACCGGAAGGAGGCGCGGGCGAAGTCGCGGATGGACTCGTCCAGGTTGTACATGGCCAGGGCCACGCCGCCGCCGGGGAAGTCGAACACGTCCAGCTCGATCGGCTGGCTGCCGTCGCTGGGGGTGAAGGTCAGGGTGAGCGCGCCCTCGCCGGGGATCTTGATGTCGGTGGCGCGGTACTGGTCGCCGAAGGCGTGACGGCCGACCACGATCGGCTTGGTCCAGCCGGGGACCAGGCGCGGCACGTTGGACATGATGATCGGCTCGCGGAAGATGACGCCGCCGAGGATGTTGCGGATCGTCCCGTTCGGGGAGCGCCACATCTTCTTCAGGCCGAACTCCTCGACCCGGGCCTCGTCCGGCGTGATGGTCGCGCACTTGACGCCGACGCCGTACTGCTTGATGGCGTGGGCGGCGTCGATGGTGACCTGGTCGTCGGTGGCGTCGCGGTGCTCGATGCCGAGGTCGTAGTACTTGAGATCGACGTCCAGGTAGGGCAAGATCAGCTGGTCCTTGATGAACTGCCAGATGATCCGGGTCATCTCGTCGCCGTCAAGCTCGACGACCGGGCCCGCTACCTTGATCTTGGGCATGCGTGGGGTTCCCCTTCTGAACGAACACAATCCTGCTGCGGCAGTCCTTTTTGCGGTGCCGTTGAGGCTATCGAACCGGCGTGACCGGTCCGCGACTAGGTCGCGTGAAACTTGATGGCGAAGGCGAGTGACCCCGCCACAAGCAGGAATCCGAACACGGCGAGGGTGAGCACGTCCGCCTTCCTGCTGCGAATGGCCAGCGCCCCGGTGCTCCGCCCCGGCACCACGAGCCGCAGCCCGGCGCCCGCCAGCATGGCGACGCCCATGACCATGGCTCCGGTGGTGGCGGCGAAACCGAGGGCGATCAGCCCAAGACCGACGGCCGCACCCGCTGCCACCAGCAGGTACGGCCACCAGGGGGTCTTCTCACCGTTCGTCAATCGGGGTCCACTTCTGGTCGCGCTCGCCGATGTACTCGCTGTCCGGGCGGATCAGCCGGTTGTCGGCGTGCTGCTCGATCACGTGCGCGGTCCACCCGGCCATCCGGCTGACCGAGAAGACCGGCGTGAACAAATCAGTTGGAATCCCAAGGTAGTGGTAAACGGTCGCGGCGAAGAAGTCGACATTGGGGTAGAGGCCCTTCTCGGCGAGCACGACCTCCTCCATCTCCTTGGACATCCGGTAGTACGTGTCATCCCCGGACGCCTCGCCCAGCTCACGCGACATCTCACGCAGATGCGTGGCCCGCGGGTCCTCCACCTTGTAGACCCGGTGCCCGAAGCCCATGATCTTCTCGTGCGCCGCCAGCTTGTCCCGTACGGCCTGGGCCACACCGCTGGGGTCGATGCTCTCCAGCGTCCGCATGACCTGCTCGTTGGCGCCGCCGTGCAGGGGACCCTTGAGGGTGCCGATCGCGGCCACCACGGCGGAGTGCATGTCCGACAGGGTCGCCGCGCAGACCCGGGCGGCGAACGTGGACGCGTTCATGGTGTGGTCGGCGTGGAGCACCAGGCACTCGTCGAAGATCTCCACTTCCCGCGCGGACGGCATGCGCCCGGTGATCTGGAGCAGGAAGTTGGCCGCGATGCTCAGGTCCGGGTCCGGTTCGGCGATCTCCGTACCGGTTCTGGAGGCGTGGTAGCGGGCGACGAGGAGCGGCTGCTGGGCGGTGAGTCTGGCCGCCTTGCGCAGGTTCGCGTCCGCGGCGTTGGAGTCCTTGTCCGGATCGTCGGCGCTGGCCAGGGACACCAGCGTGCGCAGGGCCTCCATCGGCTCCTGCTTCTCGGCGATCTCGGCCACATTGGCCTGGACCAGGTTGCCCAGGCTCCGCCCACGGACCAATTCGTCACCGTATACGGCGAGTTGCTCCCTGTTGGGAAGTTTTCCGTGCTGGAGCAGGTGGGCGGTTTCTTCGAAGGTGGTGCGGCCGGCCAGATCGTGGATGTCGTAGCCACGATAGAAGAGCCGACCCGCCTTGCCGTCGATGTCGCTCAGCGCTGTGGACGCGGCGACGACATCTGCGAGGCCTTTGGTGGGCTTGTCCGCCATAAGTGTTTCCTCCACTTATCTACGCTGGAAGTCTACCTGTGAGCAGGTAAAGGGCTTTGCAGAGGTCCAAACCAATTTCCCGCTGGATTCTCCGTTGGGCAAAGGCGATTCCCCATCCCCACGTTTGGGTAAGCCGGAGGTGTAGTGAAAGTAACGGCGGGCTACCTGGGGAGGAACTGCCGTGGAGGGGCCGTTCATACGGATCGAGGACACCGGCGAGGTGGTGCCCTTGCGCCCCGAGATCACCACGATCGGCCGGGGCCGAGGGGCCGACATCCGGCTGACGGATCCGAGCGTGTCACGACTGCACGCCGAATTCGTCCGCCGCGGGCCGTACCTGTATGTCGTTGACCTGGGCCTGTCCAGGAACGGCACGCGGGTGAACGGCAGGCCGATCGCCCGGAGGGTGCTCGATGACGGCGACGTCGTGTCGTTCGGCGCCGCCAGGGCCAGAGTCGGCGGGGTGCCCCGCGAGGACATCGCGCCCGAGGTCGAGCTGCGGCGGGCCGCCGCGCCCGAGCTCACCCGGCGCGAGGTCGACGTGCTCACCTCGTTATGCCGCCCGGCGCTCTCGGACGAGGCGTTCGTGGCTCCGGCCACCGCCCGCGAGATAGCCGACGACCTGGTGGTGACCGAGGCCGCGGTCAAGCAGCACCTGCTCCGGCTCTACCAGAAGTTCCGCATCCCGGAGGGCACCAACCGGCGCACCCGCCTCGCCAACGAGGTCGTCGCGCTGGGTCTGGTCCGGCCGACCCCGGTGGTCCCGCCGCAGCGGGCGACCGAGTCGGCAGGCCCGGGAGCAGCGCCCGCGCAGCCCGCGGCGGGAGCCGCGAGCCGGCGGGCGAGCTGACGTCCTCCTGCCGGCGGACGAGCTGACGTCCGGCGCGCAGCGGGCTTCTAGCGTGTCGAGGCGGCCGCCCGTTCCGCCGCCTCGACGACGTTGGTGAGCAGCAGCGCACGCGTCATCGGCCCCACCCCGCCGGGGTTGGGCGCCACGTAACCGGCGACCTCGCTGACGTCGAGGGCCACGTCACCGGCGATCTTGCCGTCCACCCGGGACACGCCCACGTCGAGCACCGCGGCGCCGGGCTTCACCATGTCCGCGGTGATCAGGCCGGGCACGCCCGCCGCGGCCACCACGATGTCGGCGTTGCGCACGTGGAAGGCCAGGTCGCGGGTGCCGGTGTGGCACAGGGTGACGGTGGCGTTCTCGGACCGCCGGGTGAGCAGCAGGCCGAGCGGGCGGCCGACCGTGATGCCCCGGCCGACCACGACCACCTCGGCGCCGTTGATGGGCACGCCGTACTCGCGGAGCAGGTGGACGATGCCGTTCGGGGTGCACGGCAGCGGGGCCTCCACCATGTGGACCAGCCGGCCCAGGTTGACCGGGTGCAGGCCGTCCGCGTCCTTGGCCGGGGCGACCCGCTCCAGCAGGGCCATCGTGTCGAGGTGGCGCGGCAGCGGCAGCTGGACCAGGTAGCCGTCGCAAGCCGGGTCGGCGTTGAGCTCGTCGATCACGGCTTCCACGTCGGCCTGGGTGGCGTCGCCGGGCAGCTCGCGGCCGATGGAGGTGATGCCGACCTCGGCGCAGTCCCGGTGCTTGCTGGCCACGTAGATGCGGCTGGCGGGGTCGTCGCCGACCAGGATGGTGCCCAGGCCGGCCGTGACGCCCTGCTCGGCGAGCTTGCCGACCCGCCGGGCCAGGTCGAGTTTGATCTTCGCGGCGGTGGCCTTGCCGTCCAGGATTTGTGCCGTCATGGTGCCCCCTCGTGTGGCTGTGTACGTCTGGTGGCTTGCGTCTAGTGGAAGAAGTGCCGCGTGCCGGTGAAGTAGAGCGTCACCCCGGCGGCCTCGGCGGCGGCGATGACCTCTTCGTCCCTGATCGAGCCACCGGGTTCCACGATCGCCGTCACCCCGGCGTCGATCAACACCTGCAGACCGTCCGCGAACGGGAAGAAGGCGTCCGAGGCGCCCACCGAGCCCGCCGCGCGGTCGCCCGCGCGGGAGACCGCCAGCCGGGCCGAGTCCACCCGGTTGACCTGGCCCATGCCCACCCCGACCGAGGCGCCGCCCGAAGCCAGCAGGATCGCGTTGGACTTGACCGAGCGGCAGGCCCGCCAGGCGAACTCCAGGTCGGCCAGGACCTCGGGTGAGGCGGCGGGTCCGGCCTTGAGCTCCCAGTTCTCCGGCCGGTCCCCGTCGGCCTGGAACCGGTCGGCGCGCTGCACCAGCAGGCCGCCGTCGATGCGGCGGAACTCGGCCGGGTTGGCCGGCTCCTGCGGGCAGGCCAGCACGCGCAGGTTCTTCTTGCCGGTCAGCACGGGCAGCGCGTCCTCGGCGTACGACGGCGCGATCACGACCTCGGTGAAGATGGGCGCGATCTGCTCGGCCAGCTCGCGGGTCACCTCGCGGTTGACCGCGATCACCCCGCCGTAGGCGGAGACCGGGTCGCAGGCGTGGGCCTTGCGGTGCGCCTCGACCACGTCGTCGGCGACCGCGATGCCGCAGGGGTTGGCGTGTTTGATGATCGCCACGGCCGGGTCCGCGAAGTCCCAGGCGGCCCGCCAGGCGGCGTCGGCGTCCACGTAGTTGTTGTAGGACATCTCCTTGCCGTGCAGCTGCTCGGCGTTGGCCAGGCCGGTGGTCTGGCCGCTGTACAGCGCAGCCTGCTGGTGAGGGTTCTCACCGTACCTGAGGGTCGCGCGGTGCCGCCAGGACGCGGCCATGAAGGCCGGCCAGGACTGCTCCGCCGCGTAGACGTTGGCGAACCAGGAGGCGACCTCGATGTCGTAGGAGGCCGTGTGCGCGTACGCCCGCGCGGCCAGCCGGCGCCGGTCGGTCAGCGTGAAGCCGCCCTCGGACAGCGCGGTCAGCACGTCCGGGTAGGCGGCCGGGTCGGTGACCACGGCGACCGTGCTGTGGTTCTTGGCGGCGGCGCGGATCATGGCCGGGCCGCCGATGTCGATCTGCTCGACGCAGTCCGCGTCCGAGGCGCCCGACTCGACCGTCTCGCGGAACGGGTACAGGTTGACCACGGCCAGCTGGAACGGCTCGATCTCCAGCTCCTCCAGCTGCTTGACGTGGGACGGCTTGGAGCCGTCGGCCAGCAGGCCCGCGTGCACCCGCGGGTGCAGGGTCTTGACCCGGCCGTCCAGGCACTCGGGGAAGCCGGTGAGGGACTCCACCTTGGTGACCGGGATGCCGAAGGACGCGATCGCGGCAGCGGTCCCGCCGGTGGAGACGATCTCCACGCCGCTCGCCTCCAGGCCGCGCGCCAGCTGCTCGAGCCCGCTCTTGTCGTAAACCGCGATCAACGCGCGCCGGATGGCGATTCTGGTCACGGATGCTCCTCCTGTTTTGATTCCACCCGGGTTATCAGGAACCGGGTCATTTCTCCGCGCGGCCGAACCGGACGTGCCGGCCCTCCGCGTGCCAGCCCTCGCGGGCCATCCGGCCCACGACCTCCACCAGCAGCCGGCGTTCCACCGTTTTGATGCGTTCGTGCAGCGCGTCCTCGTCGTCCCCGTCCCGTACGGCCACCGCCTCCTGGGCGATCACCGGCCCGGTGTCCACGCCCGCGTCGACCAGGTGCACGGTGCAGCCGGTCACGCGCACGCCGTACGCCAACGCGTCGCGGACGGCATGAGCGCCCGGGAAAGCGGGCAGCAGGGCAGGGTGGGTGTTGACGACCGGCCAGGCGTCCAGCACGCTCGGACCGAGAATCTTCATGAACCCGGCGGAGACCACCAGATCCGGCTTGTGCTCGGCGATGCGCGCGGCCAGCGCGGCGTCCCAGGCCACACGGGTGTCGTGGTCGGCCACCCGGGTGACGAACGTCGGGATGGCGGCGCGCCGCGCGCGGGCCAGGCCCTCGATGTCGTCGCGGTCGGCTCCGACGGCGACCACGGCGGCGCCGAAGGCGTCATCTGCCGCGGCGTCCAGCAGGGCTTGTAGGTTGGTCCCCGAACCCGAGACGAGGACCACGAGCCGGGAAGACAGGACGGGCTCCTAACGGCGAGTGCACGTGCGGGAGCACGTGGATGCGGTAAACGGGTGCGGGAAAAGGGTATCGGGCGAGGAGAACGTGACTACACCGCTGCAAGTGTCGACGCCGGAACTGGGCGGGCGCAGGGCGCTCACTCTGGCCCTGATGGCACTGATCTTCACATTCATGCTGCCCGCCGCGGGCTTGGCCCTGTCGGTCTTCGGGTTCGTGGTCGGCGTACGGGACGTGCGCCTGCTGGGACGGGCCAAACAGCGCACCGGGATGGCCATCAGCGCCATCGTGATCTCCGTGATCGCGTTCGTGCTGGGGGCGGTGACCACGCTCGTGCAGGTGTACTTCTCGGCCGAGCTCACCGCGTACACGGAATGCCGGAAGGGGGCCGGGACGGTCACCGCCCAGCAGGAGTGCACGGGGGCGCTGAAGCGCGCCCTGGAGAGCAAGCTGGGCGTGCCGTGGCCCGCGGACATGCCGCTGCCCGGCTGAGTCTCAGTCCTCTTTCTCCCAGGGGTCCACGTAGATGATGTGACCGCCTCGGTCGTCGGTCTCGTCGATGATGTCGTCGCGGCCGGGGCGTACGGGCTCGGAGCGCTTGCGGGGGAACGCGTCGGTGTCGCCGTGTTCGTCCGACCAGTCGTCCTTGATGACCGGGATGGGCATCGTGTCGGACTCGGTGGCGTCCATCCAGTGGCCGGGCAGCGGCTTGGCCGGTTTGACCTTCTTGGCGACCTTGCCCACGACCTTCTTGATCGGGGCCGCCGGGGAGCGGGACATCAGCCACCAGTTGGACAGGCCCGCCGAGATGCCGGCGGCCACGCCGACCTCCAGCGTCACCGACAGCGCCACCTCCCACGGCGAGGGCCCGACCGCGGACAGGCGGTCGCCGCCCAGCGGCCCGCCCGACAGCGCGGCCAGCACCCCGGCCACGCCGCCCGTGGTCAGACCGCAGACGAACCCCCACAGCGGAGCCGTCTCCAGCGACGGAGTCGGGGCGATCCTGGCCACCACCGCACCCGCCACCGTGCCCGCCGCGAACGGCACCGCGATCACCGCCATCAGCCACGGCGGCGCGGGCCCCGACTCGGGCAGCGCGCCCAGCAGCGGCAGTGTCGGGAGGGTGCTCAGCTTCACCCCGGTCGGCGCGACCAGCGTGCCCGCGCCGATCGCGAACCCCGGTCCGGCGATGTACGACATGCCCCAGATGACGGCGTTGAAGAGGTAGAGCCCCTCGACCAGGAGCAGCAGCAGCCCGCCCACGAAACCGGGGCTCAGCACCTCCGACAGCTTCTGGATCTCGCCGAAGTTGACCACGATCGAGCCCAGCACCAGCACCAGGCCCGCGGCCAGCATCATCGACATGGCCACCGCCGTGCCGACCACCACCGACCTCGGCCGCTCCGGCAGCAGCCGCAGCATCGACCGCCACGGCCCGATCGTGCGGGCCACCGCCACCGAACCGGCCAGGAACGCCAGCAGGAAGTGGCTGACCAGCGCCTCCCCCAGGAACGGCTGGGTCACATCGTTCTCGGCCACCAGCGCGATCATGCCCGCCAGCAGCGCGTACGGCGCGGCCAGCGAGATGCCCGCCCGCGCGATCAGCACGAACTGGGCCCGGCGGCGGGCGTTGGCCAGATCCTTCGGCGTGCCCTTGGGCAGCCGCGCGGGCATGCGCAGCCGCAGGTCGGCGTCCCTGGCCATCCACAGGCCCGCCCGGTAGAGCAGCGTGCCCGGCAGGATCATCAGGCCCAGCGGGAGCAGCCCCACCCGGCCCCCCGGGATGGCGAAGCCCGCGTGGTGCGCCGCCAGCCAGAGCTGGCACGCCGTGCGGAACACGCCGGGCAGGCCCTGCCCGAACGCGCTGCGCGGTGCGGCGATCCACCCGATCAGCGTCAGGGTGGTCAGCACGGCCAGCCCCACGCCGAGCGTCAGCGCCGCCGCCAGCATGCCCGAGACCGGGAGCGGGCGCCGGTCCTCGTCACCGAAGACGGCCCTGGGGACAGTCCGAATCTGGTCAAGAAGCGCCGTCACAGTACCCGATGTTCTCAAGCTCCGACGCTCACGTGTTCGCGCCGCGCCGTAGCCTCCGTCCCGTTTGCCCAAGATCCAGTACGGCTGTCTCGCCAAGAGAACACAAAGACGCCCGGCGTTTCACCGGGCGTCTCCGTGATTTCAGCCGCTGTTCAGCGCGCCTGCATGACCTCGCGCATGAGGCGGGCGGTCTCGCTGGGGGTCTTGCCGACCCGGACGCCGACCTTCTCCAAGGCTTCCTTCTTGGCCTGCGCGGTCCCGGCCGAGCCGGACACGATCGCGCCCGCGTGGCCCATCGTCTTGCCCTCCGGCGCGGTGAACCCCGCCACATAG
>NZ_BOOA01000001.1 GCF_016862995.1 Acrocarpospora phusangensis | reverse complement strand
GGGAGCCCAGGAGGGGGCGTTGATCGTCACGTTCTGGCCGGACTGGCTCCAGGAGCCCTCCCAGCCGTTCTGCAGCGTCTGGTTGCCGGAGTAGCTGTAGGTGATCTGCCAGTTGGAGACCGGGTCGCCGAGGTTCTGGAGCCTGACCTGCGCCCCGAACCCGTTACCGCCTTCCCAGGTCTTCGTGTACGTCACCTGGCACGCCACGGCGGCGTTCGCCGGCGTCGAGGGGACGGTGGCAAGGGCGAGGGCGGTGGCGACCGCGGTCGCCACCGCCATCAAACGCCCTCGCCAAGATCTTGATCTCAAACTGATCATCTCCCAGCCATATGGGGTCCACGCCGTCCCGGTTATGCGGTGTACGGCTCCATGACGCGCCCAACCCCCTCATTGGGAGCGCTCCCAATGTCCGTTGGTTTCGGGGGGGCGTACAGGGTGTTTCGCGAACATGACGGGGAGACCCCCGGTTGACGTGCGCGGTTGCGCCGGAAGCGGTGAAACGTTCACACCGCCTCCGGCGCCCGGACCGGTGAACCGCCGCCCGCGCCTTGTGCGCCCTTGGCCGCCGCGTTATTCTCATGAGGAGAAACACTCGACTTGAGAAAGACGGGCGGGATGAGCGAATCGGAATTCCTCGCGGGATACAACCCGCAGGCCTACAAACCGATGGCCGTCACGGCTGACGTCGTGGCGCTGACCATCCGGGACGGGCGGCTCCACGTCCTGCTCGTGCGGCGCGGCGAACCGCCGTTCCGCGGCGCGTGGGCGCTGCCCGGCGGGTTCGTCCGCGACGACGACCTGCAGGAGGCCGCGGAGCGCGAACTCGCCGAGGAGACCGGTCTGCTCCCGCACGATCTGGACCGGGTCCACCTGGAGCAGCTCGGCACGTACGGCAAGCCGGGACGGGACCCGCGGATGCGCGTGGTCACCGTCGCCTTCCTCGCCTTCGCGCCGTGGCTGCCCGATCCGAAGGCCGGATCAGACGCGGACGCCGCCGTCTGGACCCCCTTGACTGCCACTCGGGAGCTGGCCTTCGACCACGCGAAGATCCTCGACGACGGGCTGGAGCGGGCCCGCTCGAAGCTGGAGTACACCCCGCTGGCGACCTCGTTCGTCGGCGAGGAGTTCACCATCTCCGAGCTGCGCGCGGTCTACGACGCCGTCTGGGAGGAGCAGCTGCACGCCGGCAACTTCCACCGGAAGGTGCTGTCCGTCCCGGGGTTCGTGGAGAGCACCGGGATGACCACGGAACGCGGGGGGCCTCGTGGGGGCCCCCGCGCCCGGCTCTACCGCAAGGGCGACGCCAAGTACCTGCACCCCGCCCTGCTGCGGCCTTCGCGTGAAGACGAAATCCGCTGAATGAAGCCACCGGGATAGGAGCAGACACATGGGAAGCGGACGCTGGTCCATCGATTCCTACGACGCCGCGCAGCGGTACCGGGAGGAGAAGGGTCAGAGCGCCTTCGGTCACACCGAGGCGATGCGGCGGCTGAGCCGCCATCAGTGGCGGGTCCACCAGGCCCTCGACCCGATCGGCCTGGGCAACAAGGGCGTCCGCGAGTCCCGTGATTCGGCCGAGCATCCGGAGTCCGTGGCCATCGCCGTGCTGTTCGACGTGACCGGCTCCATGCAGCTGGTCCCGCGTCAGCTGCAGGCCACGCTGCCCCGGCTGCTCGGCACGATCACCGAGCACCTGCCCGACGCGCAGATCCTGTTCGGCGCGATCGGCGACGCCACCTGCGACCGGGCGCCGCTCCAGCTCGGCCAGTTCGAGTCCGACAACCGCATGGACGAGGACCTGCGCCGCATCCTGCTGGAGGGCGGGGGCGGCGGCAGCATGGCCGAGTCGTACGAGCTGGCCTTCTACTTCCTGGCCAGGCACACCAAGCTCGACTGCTTCGAGAAGCGCGGGGTCCGCGGCATCGCCTTCGTGATCGGCGACGAGACCGCGTACCCGGTGGTCAAGGGCGACGAGGTGGCGCAGATCTTCGGCGAGGGGCTGCCGAACAACATCCGCCTGGAGGCGATCCTCAGCCAGGCCCAGATGTCGTGGGACGTGAACTTCGTCATCCCGACGAACACCTCGCACGGCCGCGACCAGTCCGTCACGGGGTACTGGCACAACCTGCTCGGCGACCGGGTGATCCACCTCGACGACATCTCGCAGATCTGCGAGACGATCGCGCTCACCGTGGTCGACCGCGTCATGTCCCAGCGCGCACGGTAACGGGGGAGAGATGGACGAGCACGTCATCGTCGCCGACCTGGGGTACGGCGACAGCGGCAAGGGCACCATCGTGGACTGGCTCTGCTCCCGCAAGGACGCGCCGCACGCGGTGGTCCGCTACAACGGGGGCGCGCAGGCCGGCCACAACGTGGTCACCCCCGACGGGCGCCACCACACGTTCGCGCAGTTCGGTTCCGGGACGTTCTGGGGCGTCCCGACATTCCTGTCGCGCTTCATGATGGTGGACCCGCTGGCGCTGATCGCCGAGCACGCGCACCTGCGCTGGCTCGGCACGGCCGACCCGTTCGAGCTGCTCACGGTCGCGCCGGACGCGCTCGTCACCACGCCGTACCACAGGGCCGCCAACCGGGCGCGGGAGCGCGCCCGGGGGCGGAACCGGCACGGCTCGTGCGGGATGGGGGTGGGCGAGACGGCCTCCTACGCCCTCTCCCATCCCGCCGCGGCGCCCAAGGTCGCCGACTGCGGCAGCCCGCGCTCGCTCCGGCTGCTGCTGCGCCGGCTGCGGGAGTGGGTGATCGACGAGTTCGGCGAGATGCCGCTGCCGCCGGTGGACGACGTCGCCGACGCCTTCCACGCCTTCGCCACCCGGGTGCGCACCGGCCGGCTGCCCTCCGGCGGGCCGCTGCTGTTCGAGGGGGCCCAGGGCGTGCTCCTGGACGAGCGGTACGGCTTCCACCCGTACACGACCTGGTCCACGACCACGTTCGTGAACGCCTTCACGCTGCTGGACGAGGCGGGGGCCGGGGCGGGGGAGGCGCGGCGGCTCGGGGTGCTGCGCACCTACGGGACACGCCACGGGCCGGGGCCCTTCGTCACCGAGGACCCGGCGCTGGCGCTGCCGGAGCGGCACAACGACGTGGGGGAGTGGCAGGGCGCCTTCCGGATCGGCCACCTCGACCTGGTGGCCGCGCGATACGCCGTCCAGGTTTGCGGGGGCGTGGACGAGCTGGCGCTGACCCACCTGGATGTGGCCGACGAGCACCCGGAACTGCGGGTGTGCCGGTCCTACCAGCAGTCCGCGCCGCTGACGCCGGGTGAGCTCGTCCGCCAGGCCGAGCTCACCCGGCGGCTGATGACCGCCAAGCCGGTGCTGGAACCGGTGCCGGGACCGTGGCCGGCGTTCGTGGCCGAGGAGCTCGGCGTGCCGGTCACGGTCACCTCCAGCGGGCCCACCTGGCTGGACAAGCGGGTGCGCCGCATCCCCCGGGTGAGCCGCCGGATGGCGCGCGCGGCATGACGGCGGCTTAGTCCAGGAACGTGTGAGCCACCGCGACCTGATCCCCGCCGAGGAAGCCCTCCGCGCGGATCTTGGTCGCGGTGACCACGTCGGGCACGACGACCGTGGCCTCGCCGGGGGCGATGTCGTACGAGCCGCGCGGCCGGTCGTCCACGTACAGGTCGACGCGGTCGAGGCCGAGCGTGTCCAGGGTGACGGTGAGGCTCGCGCCGCCCGGCACCGCGGTCAGCCGCAGGCGGCACCGGGCCCCGCCGCTCAGGATGCTCCCGGCCAGCTCCATCAGGTCCCGGTTGCCGTGCAGCACGTCGTGGGCGGTGAGCTGGTGCCGTACCGAGGGGATCACGCCCAGGTCCTCCAGGGGCACGCCGGCGGAGCCGCCCACCCGGAGCATGCGCCGGATGGCGACGCTGAAGCCCGCCCCCGGCGGCAGTTCCCGGTACGGCTCCCGCAGCGCCTCGCGCAGCGCCGTGTGCTCCACCACGTTGCCGCCGCCCGCGCCGGTGTTGCCGTCGGTGCCGATGATCTCGCCGATCCCGTGGTCGGCGAACCCGGCGGCGAAGATGTCGGCGGTGGAGTAGCAGCGGGCGTCGGTGATCAGCACGACCGGGCCGTGGTAGTACTGGCCGAAGGCGTTGGCCAGGCCGGGCGAGGTCAGCGTGAAGGCGTCGGAGTAGACCGCGCCGGTCTCCACCGACTGCTCCAGGGAGTCCGCCCAGCGGCCGTAGTCCCCGGCGGACTCGCGGGCCAGGCGTAAGTTGAGCGGACTGCAGAGCATCTGAGCGGATTCGGGCTGGATCGTCTTCGGGGTGAGGAACTGCAGCAGGGTCTCGCCCGCCGCGATGAGGCCGCCGGGGTTGTTCCGGATGTCGATGATCAGGCCGTCTTCCGGCAGGTGGGTGGCGATGGCCACGAAGTCGTTGAGGAACGTCAGGAACGCCTGCTGGAAGGCCTCGTCAGTGGCGAACTCGCCCAGCTGGAAGCTGGTGATCCGGATGTGGCCGTACGTGCCGGCGGCGGTGGTGACCTCGCGCCAGAGGAACATCCCCGTCTGCCGGTACGCGGACGGGGACTCCTCGGCCGCCTGCGCGGGCGGGCGCAGGAACGCGCGGATGGAGGCGACCTCCTGGCCCTCCAGGTCGAACCCCTCCGGGCGTACGCCGGACGGCAGCGCGGGCGGCACGATCCGCTGGAGCACCAGCCACTCCATGCTGAAGTGCTGGGGCTTGCCGTCCAGGTCGAGGTAGTGGATCTCGACCCACTCCTCGTCCGGCGGCAGGTGCACCGCGAGGGTGCGGCTGGTGAGGGTGGCCAGGGCGCGGCGGTGCCGGGCGGCCGGGTTGCCGCCGGAGTAGCGGGAGCCGTTGAGGTCGACGGCGCGGGCGATGGGCACGCCGTTCCAGTGAGTGACGGTCACGCCGGGCACGAAGCCGGCCGGGACCAGGGCGGGCGCGTCCACGGAGGTGACCAGGTACCGGGTGCCGTCGCCGTCGGCGGCTTCTTCGATGACGAAGGGCAGGGCGGCGGCGGTGTTGCCGAACGGCTCGGGCAGCAGGTAGAGCGTGTGCAGGTCGCGGACCGAGTGGAAGATCGACAGCAGTTCGGCGTGGAAGGCGGGCTCCGGTTCCGGTTCGCCGGGCCTGGACAGTTTGGCCTGGAGCAGCCGGAGGCGCTGGAGCGGGTTGACGCCGTGCATGGCGATCTTCAGCGGCAGGTGGGCGTAGTTCTGCTCCAGGATCAGCAGGGCCTGCTCGACGATGGTGCGCCGCTGCTCGATGCTGAGCGTGCCCGCGCCGCTCAGGAACTCGCGCAGGGTGAGGCCCTGGATGAGCGTCCAGACGGGGGCGGCGCCGGGCGCGGCCGCCGGCTCCGGGGCGGCGGTCGCGGCGCGCGCCATCGCGGCCGGGTCGAACGTGGTGGACGGCATGCCTGCTCCTCATGCGATATCTGCGTATGTCCCGACATACACATTGCGCCGGAAATATCCGGCGCGCATGAGTAACCCCGTACTCAGGTGAAGACGGTGTGTGACTCGGTGCTCGCGACCACCCGGCCGGCGACGATCACGTGGCGCGGCGGGGCGTGGGCGGCCAGGGCCTGCCGTACGGTGTGGCCCCGGAGGACGACGAGGTCGGCGTCGTGGCCGGGCTCGACGCGGGGGACCGGGGCGCCGAGGACCTGGGCGGCCGTGACGGTGATCATGTCGTAGAGCGCGTCCAGGTGGGCGTCGGTCCTGGCGTCCAGCAGGTGGGCGGCCAGGAAGGCGACCTCCAGCATGTTGTGGCGGCCGAACGGGTAGTACGCGTCCTCGATGTCGTCCTGGCCGAGCGCGACCGGGAGGCCCGCCTCGCGCAGCGTGAAGACCGGCAGGTGCAGGGGGCCGGTGTGGGGGTCGCTGACGAAGCCCAGGCCCGCCTGCTCGCACAGGCCGATCAGCCGGCGCAGGTACGGCTCCGGGTAGAGGCTCATCGCGCGGGCGTGCTGGGCGCTGCCCCGGCCCGCCATGCCGTGTTCCAGGAGGGCGCTCGCCAGCATTTCGGTGGTGCGCAGGGAGGCGTCGCCGGCGTCGTCGACCAGCATGGCGACGCGTCTGCCGTACCGGTGGGCGAGGCCGACCATGCGGCGCACGTGCTCGCGGGCGGCGTCGTCGGTCCACTCGATCCAGGGGATGCCGCCGACCACGTCCGCGCCGAGCAGCACGGCCTCCTCGACCAGTTCCTCCGTGCCGGGCGAGCGGAGCACCCCGTCCTGCGGGAACGCCACCACCCGGACGTCCACCCGGTCCTTGAACTCGGCTTTCAGGTCGAGCAGGGCGCGCACTCCGGTCAGCCCGGCGACCGGGTCCACGTCGGCGAAGGCCTGGACCCGGCGGACCCCGTGGCGTACCGACTCGGTCAGGGCGGACCGGGCGCGCGCGGCGACCGCCTCGGCGGACTGGCCCGTCTTGACCGCCGCCGCCCGCTCGATGGCCCCCATCGCCGCGCCCATGTCCCCGCCCGTGTACGCCGTCAGCGCCTCCGGCCCGGCCAGATCGAGCGTGTGCGCCTTGCACAGGTGCAGATGCCCGTCCGCGAACGGCTCGGTGACCAGGTTCCCCGCGGCGTCGATCACCGTCGCCGCGGACGGCGGCGCTTCCCGGCCCTCGGGCCGTACGGCCGTCAGCCTGCCGTTCTCGGCGGAGATCGACCAGCGGCCGGGGCGGCCGCGCAGCGCGGCGTCGCGAATGAGCAGATCCACGGCTCCGACGCTACGACGGACGGGCGCGGCGCAGCAGGGCGAGAGTTGCCAACGGTGCTTCCGGGAACGGAAATGAACCATTCAATAAACTCCCGGAATTCGCGGTGAATGGTTCACGGGGAATCCCTTCAGGGAGTTTCTCATATGATTGAAAAGTACATTTTCCGCTGGCTTCGGATATCGATGCACCCCCAGGTCAAGGGCACATCGGAGCATAATTCGGCCGGGAAAACTTTTCCCTCGGCAGAGGTGGATCAACGGCAACTTATCGTTCTCGCGGGCATTGCACAGCGATTGACACGGAGGCCGAAGATGCCACATCGCGTCCCCCACGCAACCGCGTGGACAGTGTTCGACCCGGCGTTCGACCCGGCATTAGACGAAGAACGGCCGGCCCACCCCGGGCGCGCGGGCGATCTCCGCGCCCTGTTCGACCCGCGATCGGTGATCACGATCGTGCGCGGCTTCTACTCCCGCCGCATCGCCTGGCTCGTCCTGCTGATCTCCGCACTCCTGCTCTCCTACGGCGGCGGCGCCGTCATGTTCTGGTACCACGCCATCTACCTGGGCGAAGGCGGTCCCGCCATCAGCCACTGGCAGCACTGGCTGCTCGACTCCTCCGCCGCGTTCGTCGGCCTGTTCCCGGCCGTCGCCGTCATCCTCCCCCTCGCCGGCTGGGTGGCGGCCCGCGCCAAGGACGAGCAGAACCGCCCCACGCTCTTCGCCCTCGCGGGCGGAGCCGCCTTCGCCCTGGTCACCGCGCCGGGGCCGTTCCTGCACGACGCCCTGGTCGGCCGCGGCACCTGGATGGCCACCCAGGTCACCTCCTGGTGGGGTGACGGTCGCGCCCCGCTGCCCGCGGCTGAGCCGGTCGGCGCCGTGGCCGAAGTCGCGCGGCAGGTGGCCCTCGGGCTGCCGCTGTACATCCTCACCATGGCGGTGGCGCTGATCGTCGCGCGCGCCGCCGTACGGGTGGGACGCGCCGCCTGACGGAGCCCGCGGGCGGGGCGGGCGAGGGCCCCCCGCGCCGCCCGCGGCAGCCGCTCTGACCTGGGATGACGACCACAGCATTTAGGAAGATGCGACCCCGCGGAAGCCCCCGGAAGACTGACAGTCCGGGCGTTTTAGGGCGCATTTCTCGACGTGGTGGACCTGGAGCGGCAATGGCGGGGTCGTTGAAGTGCAGTGTGGTCATTCCTACCTACAACCGAGTAGAGCTGCTTCAGCACACCCTCGAAGCGATGGTCGGGCAGAGCCTGCCGAAGGACCAGTTCGAGGTGCTGGTGGTGGACGACGGGTCCACGGACTCGACCGGCGAGATGGTGGAGACCTTCCGGAGCCGGCTGAATCTCCGGTACTTCCACCAGGAGGACGAGGGCTACCGGGCGGCGAAGGCCCGCAATGTGGGCATCGCCGCCGCCGACGGCGAGATCACCGTGCTGATCGACTCGGGGGTGCTCGCGCATTCGAACTGCCTGCGGGCGCATCTGGACAGCCACGAGAAGGCGGACGGGCCGGTCGCGGTCGTCGGCTACGTGTACTGCTTCAACCTCGACAACGAGGACGCGGCGCAGATCAACCAGATCATCGACGTCAAGGACCCGGACGGGACCATCGCCTACCTCGACGAGAAGGGCAGCTGGCTGGACGTCCGGGAGATCTTCTACGGGATGTACGGGGACGACTTCGGCGGCCTTCCCGCGCCGTGGCTGAACTACTGGACCTGCAACGTGTCGGCCAGGACCGCCCAGCTGCGCGGGATCGGCATGTTCGACGAGGAGTTCAAACGCTGGGGCGGGGAGGACGTCGACCTCGGCTACCGGCTGCACCGCGACGGCGCCCACTTCGTGCTGAACCGGAAGGCCGCCGCGATCCACTGCCCGCACGAGAAGAGCTTCGACGGCAACAACGAGCAGGCCGCGAGCAACTACGAGTACATGGCGGCCAAGTACCGGACGCCCATCGTCGACCTGCTGCCACGGATCGGTGAGCTCAACTACTGGGAACTCAACAACCTCATTCGCGAGTGGAATCTGCCCCTGTGCGCGGACTACCTCGCCGCGAGTGGCCGGGAGGCGTGATGTCCGCCAACATGTCCGCGAATCCGTACGTGATGTCGGCCGGCGAGCTGGTGGCCTCCCGCTGGCGGATCGCCAAGCTGGTGCCCAGGGCCGGGACGGGGCTGGTCGCGCTGCTGGTGGCCGTCAACCTGGTGCTCGGCCTGCTGCCGGTGCTGTTCGTGATCGCCACCAGCGTGGTGCTGGGCCGGGTGCCCGCGGCCGTCCAGGGCGGCCTGGATTCGGCCGCGTGGGACTCGCTGGTCGCGGTGTTCGTGGTGGCCGCGGTGGCGTTCGTGGCGCAGCAGATCATCGCGCCGCTCCAGGCGTCGCTGGGGGAGCTGGCGGCGCGCAGGATCGACGGGCAGATGGTCGAGCGGCTGATGGAGGCGTCGCTGCGGACGCCGGGGATCGGCCCGCTGGAGGATCAGGGCGCGCTCGAGGACCTGCGGGTGGCCGCGCGGGAGCTGGAGTTCGGCGTGCAGAGCCCGGGGCAGGCCTGCGCGGGTCTGGTGGCGCTGATCGGGCGCTACACCCAGCTGGCCGGGTACGCGGTCGTGGTCGGCGTGGCGTTCTCCTGGCTCGCCAGCGCCGGACTGGTCGTCGCGGTCCTGCTCTTCCGGTACGGCCAGCGCGGCGGCCTGCGCAAATACGCCCGCGTACGGTTCGCCCTCACCTCGGCCGAGCGTAAGGGCGACTATCTGCGCACCCTGGCCATCCAGCCGCTGGCGGGCAAGGAGATCCGGGTGTTCGGCCTGGCCGGGTGGATGCGGGAGACGTTGCGGAACGCGTACTTCGACTGGCTGCGGCCGATGTGGGCGGAGCGGCGGCGGGTCTACCTGTGGCCGTTCGTCTGGTTCGGGACGTGGGCGCTGGTGGCCACGGCCGCGGTCTTCGGCCTCGTCGGATCCACCGACACGCTCACGCTGACGACGTTCATCCTGGTCATGCAGGCGTCGCTCGGGTCGCTGCGGCTGGCGGAGTACTACCCGGAGTCGGACCTGCAGACCGCCATCGGCATGGAGGCGTACGACGCGGTCCAGCGGTTCACCGTCCGCATCGACGACCGCATCGACGACCGCCTCGACGACCGAATCGACGAGGCCGAGGAAGTGCGGACGGCCGTCACGGTGCCGGAGCCGGCGCACACCATCCAGTTCGACCGGGTGACGTTCCGGTATCCGGGCCAGCGGCGCGCGGTCTTCGAGGACCTGGACCTGACCATCCCGGTCGGCCGGTGCACCGCGATCGTCGGGTTGAACGGCGCCGGCAAGACCACCCTGGTCAAGCTGCTGGCCCGGCTGTACGAGCCGACCTCGGGCGCGGTCCGGCTGGACGGCGTGGACATCTCCACCTACCCGATCGAAGCCTGGCGCGCCAAGCTTGGCGTGATATTTCAGGAATTCGCCCGGTACGAGGCGCCGGCGGCGGACAACATCGGGTTCGGCGCGGTGGCGTACCTGGACGACCGGGCCGGAATCCGGGCCGCCGCCGAGGGGGTTGGCCTCACCGCCACGCTGGAACGGCTGCCGCTCGGCATCGACACGCCACTGGCCCGGCACCTGACCGACGGCGCGGACCTGTCCGGCGGGCAGTGGCAGCGGGTCGCGCTCGCGCGGGCGCTGTTCGCCCTCCGCCACGGCTCCTCGATCGTGGTCCTGGACGAGCCCACCGCCAGCCTCGACGTCCGCGCCGAGGCCCGGTTCTTCGACGACTTCGCCGGCCTCACGCAGGGCGCGACCACCCTGCTCATCTCGCACCGCTTCTCCACCGTGCGGCAGGCCGACTTCATCGTCGTGCTGGAACACGGCCGGATCATCGAGCAGGGCAGCCACGAGGAACTGCTGGCGCTGGACGGCCGGTACGCCACCCTGTTCCACCTCCAGGCCGACCGTTTCGCCGACGGGACCGACGCCGACGAGACCGACATCGACGAGGAGGTGCCGGCGTGAAGGACCTCCTCGCCGGCTCCTGGAAGATGATCAGCACCGCGTGGCGGATGGACCGGCGCAAGACCGCGATCTCGGTGGTGCTGATGGTGGCCGGCGCGGCGGCGGCCCCCGGGCTCGCCGCCGGCCTGGCCTGGATGACCAACGCCATCGTGGCCCACGACTCAGGGCAGGCGGTCCTGGCGGGCATCGCCGTCGCGACGCTCGCCGTGATGGTGCTGACCTTCGGCCACTTCGCCCACCTGGCCTACTTCGAACTCTCCGAACTGGCGGAACTCGACTTCGACGAACAACTCATCGCGCTCTCCAACGGCTCGGTGGGCATCGAGCACCACGAGCGGGCCGAGCACGCCGACGCGCTGACCGTGCTGCAGCAGGAGAGCCGCCAGTTCCGGGTCGGCCTGGAGGCGCTGCTCAACAGCCTCGGCCTCGGCCTGGCGGTGACGCTCACCGGCGTCCTGCTGGCCCTGGTCAACCCGTGGCTGCTGCTGCTGCCGCTGGCCGCGATCCCGCCGCTGCTCACCGGCCGGGCCGCCGAACGGATCAGGGACACCGCGCGGACCGCCACCGCCGAGTCCACCCGGGTGGCGCTGAATCTGTTCCACCTGTCCACCTCGGCCAGGCTCGCGGGTGAGCTGCGCGTCTTCGGCCTGGCCGGGGAACTGCGCGGACGGCACACCCGGCTGTGGGCGGACGCCACCCGCGGCCTGTGGCGGGCGCACCTGGCCGCCACCTGGATCCGCGCCGCCGGGCAGGTGATCTTCGCGCTGGCCTACGTCGGCGCGGTCCTGCTGGTGGTGCGGGACGCGATCGCCGGGCGGCGCAGCGTCGGCGAGGTGGTGCTGGTCATCGCCCTCGCGGCGCAGGTGAACCAGCAGGTCACGACCGCCGTCACGCTGCTGCAGGATCTGCAGCGCATGTCCAGCGCGTACCGGCGGCTGGCCGGGATCAGGGAGGTGGTGGCGGCCGCGGCGCCCGGCGACGTGAGCCCGCCGGACCGGCTGCGGGACGGGATCCGGCTGGACGACGTCGGCTTCACCTATCCGGGCACCGACGCGAAGGTGCTCAGCGACGTCAACCTGCACATCCCGGCCGGATCCACGGCCGCCATCGTCGGCGAGAACGGCGCGGGCAAGACCACCCTGGTCAAGCTGCTGTGCGGGTTCTACCAGCCGACCCGCGGCCAGGTGCTCATCGACGGGGTGGACATGCGGCGCATCCCCATCGACGCCTGGCGCGAGCGCATCGCCGCCGGTTTCCAGGACTTCGTCCGGTACGAGTTCCTCGCCGGCGAGACCGTCGGCGTCGGCGACCTGCCCAACCTGCGCGACGAGTCCGCGATCAGGGGCGCGCTGGATCGGGCGCAGGGCTCCGCCGTGCTCGACCAGCTGGAGGACGGCCTCCAGACCCAGCTGGGCAAGTCCTACACCGAGGGAGTCGAACTGTCCGGCGGGCAGTGGCAGAAGCTGGCCCTGGGCCGGGCGCTGATGCGGTCCTCGCCGCTGCTCCTGGTGCTGGACGAACCCACCTCAGCGCTCGACCCGCAGGCCGAGCACGCCCTCTTCGAACGCTACGCGGAGCAGGCCAGGCGGGTCGGCGAGGCGACCGGCGCGATCACGCTGTTCGTGTCCCACCGCTTCTCCACCGTCCGGATGGCCGACCTGATCATCGTGGTGCAGGACGGCCGGGTCGCCGAGGTCGGCGACCACAGCACGCTCGCCGCCAGCGGCGGCCTCTACTCGGAACTCTTCGCGCTCCAGGCGAAGGCGTACAGCTGACGGCTGACGGCAAACGGGTAACAGCTGAGTCATTTCTAGGGAGAACGCATGCGGGTTTCAGTGATTATTCCCACCTACAATCGCGCCGAAATGCTGCGCGACACCCTTCGCAACCTCGCCCGGCAGGACATTCCCGTCGACGATTTCGAGGTCATCGTCTCCGACGACGGCTCCACCGATCACACCAAGGCCGTGGTGGACTCCTTCGCCGGGCAGCTGCACATGAAATACCACTTCATGGAGTATCTGGGATTCCGGGCCGGGCACGCCCGCAACGCGGGGGCCGGAATGGCGTCCGCGCCGCTGCTGGTCTTCCTCGACACCGGCGGCATGGTCGGCCCCGGCTTCCTCCGCGCCCACCTGGCCGAACACGCCCGTCCCGGCGGCCCGCGGGCCATCGTCGGGTACGCCTACGGCTACAACCCCGACTACGGCCACGACGAGGTGGAGGCCATCGCCGAGGCGATGTCCCGGATGCCGCCCGAGCAGGTGGTCGAGCACTTCGCCGGCAAGTCGTGGTTCCTGGACCTCCGGCACGGACTGTACGAGAAGTACGACTTCGACCTGAGCCGCATGGCCATCCCGTGGCTGCTCTTCTTCACCATCAACGTCTCCGTGCCGGCCGAGCAGTTCCACGCGACCGGCGGTTTCGACGAAGGCTTCGACCGCTGGGGCTGCGAGGACATGCACCTCGGCTTCCGGCTGTTCCGGAACGGCGTGCCGCTGGTCCTGTCCAGGACGGCCTGGGCGCTGGAGTACCCGCACGAGCGGAACCGGGCCAACGACATGCAGGACGTCGCGATCAACCTGCGCTACTTCCTGCGCGGCTGGGAGGAGCCCCAGGTCGAGCTGCTCGCCCTCCTCATCCCGCGGCTGCTCTTCGGGACCATCGACGACGAGTGCCGTGCCGTGCTCGACTGGGCGGCGAGCGTCCGCGACCTGGACGTGTCCGCCGAAATCGACGCGGCCGTGAAGGAGATCGGGCCGACCGGCCGGATCGCCGTCCTCGGCGCGGGCGGCCGGGTGCCGCCGTCACTGCCCCCGGCCACCCTGTACGACGTCGACCGCGAACTGCTCCAGCGGGCGACCGCGGGCGGCGGCCACACCGGGCACCACCGGATCGGAGTGCTCACCGGCCTCGAGGACCAGTCCGTGGACACGGTCATCATCACCTCGCGCATGGCCGGCCTCTGGGACCGCTGGGGCGAGGACCTCCTGGCCGAGGCGGGGCGGGTGGGACGGAAGATCCACCTGACATTCGATGCGCATTCTTAGAGATGCACGGTCGCTCGCGCTATTCGAGGATTAATTCACCGGAAATTTAGGAGGGACCGTGGTGACGAAGAATTCAGGGAGCCGGTCATGAAACGGCTCACATTATTCGCGGTGATCGCGGCGCTGGTGGCCCTGTTCACCTCCGCCGCCGGCCCGGCCAACGCGGGTGGCGACCTCAGGCACGGCAAGGTCACCGTGGACGGCGGCAACATCCACTACGTCCGGGCCGGGAACGGTCCGCCGCTGGTGCTCCTGCACGGCTGGCTCGGCACCTGGTACACCTGGAACAAGGTCATCCCCGAGCTGGCCCGCGACCACACGGTCATCGCGATCGACCTGCCCGGCCTGGGCGACTCCAGCGTGTACGCCGACGGCTACGACAAGGCCACCACCGCCCGCCGGGTGCGCGACGCGGTCCGCAAGATCGGGTTCCGCGGCCAGGTGGAACTGCTCGCCCACGACGTCGGCGGCCAGGTCGCCTACCCGTACGCCCGGGACTTCCCCGCCGAGGTCTCCCGGCTGATGGTGATCGAGTCGGTCCTGCCGGGCTTCGGCCAGGAGGACTTCTACGCCTGGAGCTGGCACTTCCTGTTCAACATGTCGCCCCTGGCCGAGCAGGTCATCGACCGGGACGACGTCAAGCCCGTGCTGGACTACTTCTACGACGGCGCCCGCCACCCGGAGAACATCGCCAGGCAGGAGTACTACAAGGCCTACGGCGAGCCGGGCGACCGGCACGCGGGCTACGAGTACTACCGCTCGCTGGCCGCCGACTCCGCCGACAACCAGGCCAACGCCGAGGCCAAGAAGCTGCGTGTGCCGGTCCTCGCCGCCGGCGGCCAGTACGCCCTGGGCGGCATGATCGCCGCCTCCTTCGGCCACGTCGCCGACGACGTCCGCGAGGTCATCGTCCCCGACGCCGGCCACTTCGTCCCCGAGGAGACCCCCCGCTTCACCATCGACTGCGCGAAGCTCTTCTTCGCCAACAGCCCGCAGCCGGCCCCGCCGGCGAGCCTCGCGGGCTGCGCGGCCTGACCCCCGCGGCAGGCCGATGCCCGTAATGTCGCCGTCGCTCGGATATGAGCGGCGGCGACACCATTCCCGTGAATCGACCGGACTGTCACGATAGATGGGTGAGGGGCTGGCCGTTATGGCTGCGGGTGGGGGCAACACTTGTGGTGGCGGTGGTCCTCGTCGGCGTGCTCTCGCCGCCGTGGGCCGACGACGACGCCGACGCCATCGACTGGATCCAGATCGTCGGGCTCGTGGTGGCCGTGGCCACCCTGCTCGGGCAGGTGGTCTTCGACTGGCGGGGCCGCCAGCCCGGCAGCATGAGCACGCCGGACCAGATCGCGGGAGCCGAGCAGGCGCTGCGGGAGTTCGTGCGCGCCCAGTGGCGCGAGGAGATCGAGATCCGCGAGCTGGACGACCCCGCGCCGCTCCCGGTGCGGTGGCGGATCACCGGCTTGCCCGTCATGGACCGGGCCGAGCGGATCGACCGGCCGAGGTTTCCGCTCAACTGGCTCGGCGTGGGCCGCCCCCGCTTCGACGGGCGCGCCGACCGCATGCCGGAGATGGCGGAGCGGTTCCGGCAGCTCACCCGGCGGCGGCTGGTCATCATCGGGGCGCCCGGCATGGGCAAGACCACCCTGGCCGTGCTGCTGCTCCAGGAACTGCTCGACGACCCCCGTCCCGGCGACCCCGTGCCGGTGCTGCTGTCCATGTCCGGCTGGGACCCGCAGGGCGAGTCCGTGCACCAGTGGCTGGCCCGCCGGCTGCGGGAGAACTACCCGGCGCTGCGGGCCCCCGACTTCGGCCCTGACGCCGCCCTCGGCCTGGTACGGCAGAGCCGCGTGCTCCCGGTCCTGGACGGCCTCGACGAACTGCCCGACGACGTACGCCCCAAGGTGCTGGCCGCGCTCAACGCGGTCGAGGCGCTCATCCTCACCTGCCGTACGCCCGAGTACCGCGCCGCCGTGGAGGGCCGGGGCGGCGGCCCGCTCGCGGGCGGGGCGGTGATCGAGCCGAGGCCGGTGAAGAGCGCCGACGTGGTCGCCTACATCGAGGGAAGGCTGCCCGCCGGGCAGCGTGCGGTGTGGGCGGGGCTGCTGGCGGCGGTGCGCCGCGACCCGGACGGGCCGCTGGCGGCGGCGCTGTCCACGCCGCTCGCGCTCTGGCTGCTGCGCAAGGTCTACATCGACACCAGGACCGACCCGGGCGGGCTGTGCGACCGCGCGTACTTCCCGACCGCGACCTCGCTCACCGAGCACCTGCTGGACAACCTGGTGCACGCGGCGTTCGCGACGGCGCTGCCGGAGGAGGAGCAGACGGCGGTGCGCGGCCACCCGTTCCGGCCCCGCCGCAGCTGGGACCCCGACGAGGCGAAACGCTGGCTGTCGTTCCTGGCCCGGCACATGACCGCGGAGGACCGGGACTACCGCTGGTGGGAGCTGCACCGGGCGCTGTCGCACCGCTGGGTCACCCTGGTCGGCGGCGTCACCGTGGGCCTCACGGTGGGCCTGACGGTGGCCCTGTTCAGCGGGCTCATGACGCTGCTGCTGAACCCGGCGACGATGCCGGGCCCGCTGGTCTTCTGCCTGGTCGGCGGGGTCGTCGGCGGCCTGGTGGGCGGCCTCACCGGAGGCGTGTCGCTGCTCAACAGATCGGCGCTGGAGCCCGCCTACGCCGACCTGCGGCTGCGCGGCCCGGTCCGGCAGTTCGCGGGCAGCCTGGCCTTCGGCCTGCTCACCGTGTTCCTGGTTGGCATGGTGGCCGCGCTCGGCTTCTGGCTGGTCGCGGGCTCGGGCGAACTCAGCGACGGGATCTGGTTCGGCCTGGCGGTGGTCCTCACCGGTGGTGTGATCGTCGGCATGAACCGGTGGGTGACCACCCCGCTGACCAGCGCGGGCCCGCAGACGCCCGCCGTCACCCTGCGCCGGGACATCGAGCTGGTGTACGGCCGCTCGCTGATCGGCGGCGTCACCCTCGGCCTCACCTTCGGCGTCACGGCGGCGCTGCTGCCCGGCCTCAGCGGGCCCGGCCCCGGCGCGGTGGCCGGGGTGCTGTTCGGCCTGGGCGGCGGGCTGGTCTTCATGTTCACCTTCGGCCTGAAGGGCGCGAGCTCCAGCTACCTGGTGGCGCTGATCGTGCTCCGGGTGCGTCGCCGGGTGCCGCGCCGGCTGATGGGCCTGCTGGAGGACGCCCACCGGGTCGGGCTGCTCCGCCAGGCGGGCCCGGTCTACCAGTTCCGGCACTCCCAGCTGCAGGACCGCCTGGCGCAATAGCGGGCAAAAGGGCAAATGCGCACATTCGGAGATGTCTCCCGCACATCCGGAGAAGCGCGCCCATACGCCCGATAGGCATCGTGTGAGAGGAAAGCAACCCCGGAGGAGGGACCATGCCGACCACGATCGGCTCGTTGCGCAGGCTGCTGCTCACCCCGTCGTTACGTGAGGTGACCTTCGCCGCGCGGGGCTTCCCCGCCGGGCCACCGGGCCCGACCAGGCACCTGGAGGCCATCCCGCAGGCGGTCATCTGCGGCTTCGAGTGGGGCATCGACGCCCGCGACCAGTGGGAGGTGGAGCGCCGCCTCGAACTGGTCGAACCCGAACAGCGCGGCTTCGCCTACGAGGGCGCCACGATGGCGTTCACCGTGGTGGACGCCATGGGCGGCGGGCGCGGGCACCGGACCAGGGACCTGCTCCTCGGCCCCGGGCACCCGCACATCTTCCTCACCTACATCGGCATCGGCTTCGCCATGGCACGGCTGCCCAGGCCGCTCTGGAAGAAGATCATGCCCGACCTCACCGGCTCGCCGTACTACCCGGCCATGACCTGGCTGGCCGTCGACGGGTACGGCTTCGACCGGGCCTACTTCGAGACCCCGCGCTGGGTGGACGAGCAGCGGGTGCCGGCCGCGTACCCGTGGGAGGGACGGGCGGACTACTTCCCGCGCGCCATCGACCAGGGCATCGGCCGGGCGCTGTGGTTCATCCACGCCGGGCAGGTGGCCGGCGTGGCCGCCGCGGTGGGCAGGTTCGCGGCCGATCGCCAGGCCGACCTGTGGAGTGGAGTCGGCCTGGCGGCCACCTTCGCCGGCGGCTCCGACGCGGCCGCGCTGGCCGCGCTGCGGCGGGAGGCGGGGGAGCACTGGGCGCAGCTGGCCCAGGGCGCGGTCTTCGCCGCCAAGGCGCGGCACTACGCCGGGCACGTGCCCGAGCACAGCGCCGCCGGCGTGTCCATCCTGGCCGACGTGACCGTGGAGGCGGCGGTCGCGGTGGCCGACGACTCCGCCGTGGAGCCCGCCGACACCGCCGGCAAAGGCGGCCTCCCCGCCTATGAGTTGTGGCGTAATAATGTTCGAACCCGCCTTAATTCGCGTGAGCAAGTTTGAAGTAGACGCACCTCCGAAGTCAATGGATATTTGATATGTGGCTAATATGGTGCGCGCGCTCAGGCGCAAAATTCTCACCCCCGACATGTCGGCCACGAGGCTCGACGTAAGGGGATTCCACGAAAAGAGCCCGGCCGCAAAAGAATTGCTGGAAACGGTCGGGCGATCATTTCTCACCGGATTCGCGTACGCCGCCGAGGCGCGCACGCCCGCCGACGCGGAAGAATTACTGGAAGGAATTCCCAGACGATTCCGCGGATTCGCGTACGAGGGCGCCGGGATGGCATTCACCATCGTCGACGCCCTGCCATTCGGCGGCCGCGGCAGGCTCCGGGGATTCCTCGAAGGACGCGGAAAAGACCACATTTACATGGTCTACGTCGGGGTGGGCTGGGCGATGGCCCGGCTGCCCCGCGCGGTGTGGTCCCGCGTCGAGGCCCCCGATCCGCTGCTGCGCTGGCTGGCCCTGGACGGCTTCGGCTTCCATCAGGCCTACTTCCAGACCGCCAAATACGTGCACGGCCAGTTCCAGGAGCCGAACTTCCCCTGGCCGCGCGGCGACCACGGCGACTACCCGAACCGGGCCATCGACCAGGGCGTCGGCCGGGCCATGTGGTTCGTCGGCGGCACCGACGCGGCCCTGGTCGCCTCGATGATCGAGAAGTTCCCGGAGCACCGCCGCGCCGACCTGTACGCCGGCACCGGACTGGCCGCCACCTACGCGGGCGGCGCCTCCGAGGCCGAACTGCGCGGCCTCTGGGATCGGGCCGGAGAACACCGCCCGCTGCTGGCTCAGGGCAGCGCGTTCGGCGCCACCGCCCGCGTCCAGGCCGGGCTGCTCGGCCCGCACACCGAGCTGGCCACCCGCGTCTTCTGCGGGGTGACGCCCGAGAAGGCGTCGCTGATCTGCGCGGAGGCCCTGCCGGACGGGCCGCTGGACGGCGATCCGCCCGGCTACGAGGTGTGGCGGCAGCGCATCGCCGAAGAATTCGTATCTCTTGGGAGGTGTTAGTCAGTGGCACGCACAGCTGGCTTCGTCCGCAGGCAACTGCCGGGAATCCTGGCGTTGGCCGCGCTCATCGTGGCGTACGTGATCGTCCAACTGCCCACGGCGTCGCCCGCCGAACGGGCACAGATCGCGAGCACGTACGCGTTCAAGCCGATGAACATCGCCATGCCGAGCGGGTTCAAGCAGCAGACCATCCGCCGGGTCAACCAGGACTACCAGCACATCGACGCCTGGATCTCCTCGGTCGGCGCCGGCATCTCCATGAACGACCTGGACGGTGACGGCCTGGCCAACGACCTGTGCGTCACCGACCCGCGCATCGACCAGGTCGTGGTCACGCCCGCGCCGGGCACCGGCTCCACCCGGTACCAGCCGTTCGCGCTGACGCCGGCCGGCCTGCCGATGAACGACGTGATGGCCCCGATGGGCTGCGTGCCCGCCGACCTGAACGAGGACGGCCGGATGGACCTGCTGGTCTACCTGTGGGGGCGCACGCCGATCATCTACCTGGCCAAGGAGGGCGCCACGGCGCTGAGCATGGCCGCGTACCAGCCCATCGAGGCGGTGCCGCCGCGGAGCAGCACCCCGGGCTACACCGGACCGCAGTGGAACACCAACGCCGTGGTCGTCGACGACTTCGACGGCGACGGCCACGACGACGTCTACGTGGGCAACTACTTCCCGGAGAGCCCGGTCCTGGACGACAAGATCGACGGCGGCGTCGCCATGAACCACTCGATGTCGCACGGCCTCAACGGCGGCGAGGACTACTTCCTGCGCTGGACCGGCTCAGGCACCGGCTCGGTCGCCTTCCAGCTGGTCGAGAACGCGCTGCCGCGCAACGTCTCCAAGGGCTGGGTGCTGGCCGCGGGCGCCACCGACGTGGACGGCGACATGCTGCCCGAGATGTACCTCGGCCACGACTTCGGCCCGGACCGGATGATGCACAACGCGTCCACCCCCGGGAACATCAAGTTCACCGTCACCGAGGGCACCAGGACCCCGCTGATCCCCAAGTCCAAGGTGGTCGGCCTGGACTCCTTCAAGGGCATGGGCGTCGACTTCGGCGACCTCAACGGCGACGGCCTGTACGACATGTTCGTCAGCAACATCACCACGACCTTCGGCATCCAGGAGAGCAACTTCGCGTTCATGAGCACCGCGAAGGACAAGAGCCAGGTCCGGGCCGACATGACCTCCGGGCACGCGCCCTGGGAGGACCTGTCCGCCCCCCTCGGCCTGGCCTGGTCCGGCTGGGGCTGGGACCTGAAGATCGCCGACTTCGACAACAGCGGCTCGCCCGAGGTCGCGCAGAGCACCGGCTTCGTCAAGGGCGATGTCAACCGCTGGCCGCTGCTGCAGGAGCTGGCCACCGCCAACGACCAGGTGCTCCAGTACCCGGCGTGGTGGCCGAACGTGCGGGCGGGCGACGACGTGGCCGGCAGCCAGACGCTCATGTTCTACGCCAAGGGGCCCGACGGCTACTGGAGCAACGTGGCCGGCGAGCTGGGCATGTCCATCCCGGTGCCCACCCGCGGCATCGCCACCGGTGACGCGGACGGCGACGGCAAGCTCGACATGGCCATCGCCCGGCAGTGGGACGAGCCGGTCTTCTACCAGAACGCCAGCACCACCAAGGGCGGCTTCCTCGGCCTGCGCCTCACCCACGAGTCGAGCGGGGACGTCATGCCCGGCTCGCCGGTGGTCGGCGCCCAGGTCACCGTGACCATGCCGGACGGCAGCAAGCAGATCGGCCGGGTGGACGGCGGCAGCGGCCACTCGGGCAAGCGCAGCAGCGAGGTGCACTTCGGCCTCGGCGACAAGGCGACCGGGCCGGTGCAGGTGAACCTGTGCTGGCGGGACCGTACCGGTCAGATCCGTGAACAGAACCTTCAGCTGACCCCGGGCTGGCACAACATCCAGCTGGGCGCTCAGGCGACGGAGAGGTGACACCCATGGCATCGGACACCATCGCGGCCCAGAACGGGTCGCCCAACGGCGCTCATCCCGCCGAGCCGCCACGGCATGACGTCAAGGTGATCACGGCCCTGCGCCGGTTCGCCATATCCATCACGATCTTCAACATTCTCGGCTACACCTGGCTGGGCTTCGAGCAGCCGTACCTGTGGCCGTTCCTCGCGCTGGCCACCGGCTACACGGTGGAGATCGTGCTGGAGATCATCGGGGCCCGGGCGGAGGGCCGCGCGCCGCGCTTCCGGGGCGGCGGGGTCAAGGGGATGGTGGAGTTCCTCCTCCCGGCGCACATCACCAGCCTGGCCATGAACATGCTGATCTACGTCAATGACCGGGTCTGGGTCATGATCTTCGGCGTGGCCGTCGCGGTCGGGGCCAAGTGGATCCTGCGGGCGCCCGTGCGCGGGCGGCTGCGCCACTTCATGAACCCCTCCAACTTCGGCATCGCGGTCATCCTGGTGCTGTTCCCCTGGGCCAGCATCGCGCCGCCGTACCACTTCACCGAGCACATCGACGGGCCGCTGGACTGGCTGCTCCCGCTGGGCATCATCATGGCCGGCACCATGATCAACGCCAAGCTGACCGGGCGGATGTGGCTGATCATGGCCTGGGTGGGCGGCTTCTTCCTGCAGTCCATCGTCCGCGGCGTGATCCTGGACACCAACATTCTCGGCGGCTGGGCGACCATGACCGGCGTCGCGTTCGTGCTGTTCACCAACTACATGATCACTGACCCGGGCACCAGCCCGTCCAAACCGGCGGCCCAGGTGGCCTTCGGCGGCGGCGTGGCGCTCACCTACGGCGTGCTGACCGGCTTCAGCATCCCGTACGGCATCTTCTTCGCCACCGCCATCGTCTGCCTGATCCGCGGCGGCTTCCACTGGTCCCTGTACTACGTCGAGCGGAACAAGGCCCAGCAGGAGCAGGCGGCGCTGGAGGCGGCCAAGGTCGCGCTGTCCCAGCCCGGTAAGGAGGTCGCGACCGTATGAGCGGAATCGCCATCGTCGGGATGGCCTGCCGTTACCCGGACGCGGCCTCCCCGCGCGAGCTGTGGGAGAACGTCCTCGCCGGGCGCCGGGCCTTCCGGCGGCTCCCCGACCAGCGCATGCGGCAGGCCGACTACTGGGACGCCGACCCGGCCGCCCCGGACCGGTTCTACGCCCGCAACGCTGCGGTCATCGAGGGGTACGAGTTCGACCGGGTGGCGTACAAGATCGCGGGAAGCACCTACCGCTCCACCGACCTCACCCACTGGCTGGCCCTCGACACCGCCGCCAAGGCCCTCGCCGACGCGGGGTTCCCCGGCGCCGAGGGCCTGCCCAGGGAGCGCACCGGCGTCATCGTCGGCAACACCCTGACCGGGGAGTTCTCCCGGGCCAACGTGATGCGGCTGCGCTGGCCGTACGTGCGCAGGACCGCCGCGGCCACGCTCAAGGAGCACGGCTGGGCGGACGAGAAGGTGGCGGAGTTCCTCCGCGACTACGAGACCGTCTACAAGGCGCCGTTCCCCGGCATCGACGAAGACAGCCTGGCCGGTGGCCTGGCCAACACCATCGCCGGGCGGATCTGCAACCACTTCGACCTGAAGGGCGGCGGCTACACCGTCGACGGCGCCTGCTCCTCCTCGCTGCTCTCGGTGGCCACGGCCTGCAAGTCGCTGATGGACGGCGACGTGGACGTGGCCATCGCCGGCGGCGTGGACCTGTCCATCGACCCGTTCGAGGTGATCGGCTTCGCCAAGACCGGCGCCCTGGCGCGGGGCGAGATGCGCCTCTACGACAAGGGCTCCAACGGCTTCTGGCCCGGCGAGGGCTGCGGGATCATCGTGCTGATGCGGGCGGCCGAGGCCGAGGAGGCGGGCCGCCGCGTCTACGCGAGGATCGCCGGCTGGGGCGTGTCCTCCGACGGCAAGGGCGGCATCACCCGCCCCGAGGTGGCCGGATACCAGCTCGCGCTGCGCCGCGCGTACGACCGGGCCGGCTTCGGCATCGAGACCGTGCCCATGTTCGAGGGGCACGGCACCGGCACCCAGGTGGGCGACAAGACCGAGCTCACCGCGCTGTCGCTGGCCCGCAGGACCGCCGACCCGCAGGCCCCGGCCGCGGCGATCAGCTCCATCAAGGGCATGATCGGGCACACCAAGGGCGCGGCCGGGGTGGCCGGTCTGATCAAGGCGGCGATGGCGGTGCACCAGCAGGTGCTGCCGCCGACCACCGGGTGCGTGGACCCGCACCCGGTCCTGACCGAGGAGCCGGCCGCGCTGCGCGTGCTGCGCAAGGCGGAGGCCTGGCCCGGCGGCCAGCCGGTCCGGGCCGGGGTGACCGCGATGGGCTTCGGCGGCATCAACACCCACCTGGTGCTGGAGCGCTCCGGGCCGCGCAAGCGGGTGCCCTTCGACCCGCGTACCCGGGCGCTCGCCGAGTCGGTCCAGGACGTCGAGCTGCTGCTGGTGGACGCCGGTTCCCCGGCGGAGCTGCGGGACCGGCTGGCCGAGCTGGCCGCCTTCGTGCCCGGGCTCTCGTACGCGCAGCTCGGGGACCTGGCCGCCGTGCTCCAGCGGGACCTGCGGGAACTTCCGTACCGGGCGGGTGTGATCGTGTCCTCGCCCGAGGACGCGGAGGCCCGGCTGCGGCGCGTCCTGGACGCGCTGGACGCGGGGGAGAGCAGCCTGCTGGACGGCCGGGGCTTCCTCGGCCACGTGACCGGCACCGGCCGGGTCGGCTACCTGTTCCCCGGCCAGGGCTCCGGCCGCGGCGTCAGCGGCGGCGCGCTGCGCCGCAGGTTCGCCGAGGTCGACGAGGTGTACGCCAAGGCGGCGCTGCCCGTCGGCGCGGACGTCGTCGCCACCGCCGTGGCCCAGCCGCGGATCGTGACCGGGTCGATGGCGGGCCTGCGGGCCCTGACCACGCTCGGCCTGGACGCGACCGTCGCCGTCGGCCACAGCCTGGGCGAGATCTCCGCCCTGCACTGGGCCGGCGCGATGGACGAGGAGACGCTGCTCAGCGTGGCCGCCGTGCGCGGCCAGACGATGACCGAGCACAGCTCCTCCGGCACGATGGCCGGCCTGGGGGCCTCGCCCGACGCCGCGCTGGACCTGATCGGCGACGACCCCGTGGTCATCGCCGGATACAACGGCCCCGACCAGACGGTCATCGCCGGGACCGCGGAGGCGGTCGAGGCGGTCGGCCGCAGGGCCGCCGAGGCCGGCGTCACGTTCACCCGGCTGCGGGTCTCGCACGCCTTCCACTCGCCGCTGGTCGCGCCCGCCGCCGCCGCGTTCGCGAACCGCTTGGACCGGGACGCGTTCGGGCAGATCGGCGCCCGGATCGTGTCCACGGTGACCGGCGACGCGCTGGCGGCCGACACCGACATCCCGTCCCTGCTGCGCCTCCAGATCACCGAGCCCGTGCAGTTCGCGCAGGCCGTCGAGCTGGCGGCCAAGGACATCGACCTGTTCGTGGAGGTCGGCCCCGGCCGGGTGCTGAGCGGCCTGGCCACCAGCGTCACCGGCGTGCCCGCCGTGTCCCTGGACACCGACGACGAGTCGCTGGCCGGGCTGCTGCGGGTGGTCGCCGCCGCGTACGTGACGGGCGTGCCGGTCACGCCGGAGGCGCTCTTCCACGGGCGGCTCGTCCGGCCGCTGGAGATCGGCCAGGAGTTCTCGTTCTTCACCAGCCCCTGCGAGATCGTCCCCGACGTGGACATCGCGGCCGCCCCCGTGCTGGCCGCCGCCCCCGCCGCCGGAACGGTCGAGGCCGGGGCGGGCGAGTCGATCGTGGACCTGCTGCGCCGGCTGGCCGCCGAACGGGCCGAGCTGCCCGTGGACATGGTCTCCCCGGGCAGCCACCTCCTCGACGACCTGCACCTCAGCTCCATCACCGTCGGCCAGATCGTCAACCAGGCCGCCCAGGCGCTCGGGGTGCCGCCGGCCTCCGCGCCGATGAACTTCGCCACCTCGACCGTGCAGGAGCTGGCCGAGGCGCTCGGCACGCTGGCGGAGACCGGCGGGGCGGAGACACCACGGGAGATCGCGGGCTCGGCCGCCTGGGCGCGGCCCTTCGCCCTCGATCTCGACGAGACCCCGTTGCCCCCGATTACACCCAGGGTCCCCGGGGGCAACGGGCCCTGGCGGGCGTTCGCGCCGCAGGGCCACCCGTTCGCGGAACCGCTGCGCGAGCGACTGGAACACGCCGGCGTCGGCGCCGGCATCCTGGTCTGCCTCCCGGAAGGCTGCCAGGAGCACGACCTGGCGGCGGCCTTGACCGGCGCGAAGGCCGCCGCCGTCGCCGCGCCCGGCACCCGCTTCGTCCTGGTCCAGTCGGACCCGTACGGCGCCGCCGGGCTGGCCAAGACCCTCTCCCTGGAGGCCCCGCACCTACGGGTCACCATCGTGCACATCCCGTACGGCCCGGGGGACCCCGTGGACACGGTGCTCGCCGAGGTGGCGGCCACCGACTCCTACGCCGAGGTCCACCACACCGGCGGTGTGCGCCGGGTGCCCACGCTCCGCGCCCTGCCCGTCGCCGCGGCCACGTCACGCCACCCGCTCGCCGCGGGCGACGTGCTGCTGGTCACCGGCGGCGGCAAGGGCATCACGGCCGAGTGCGCCATCGCGGTCGCCGCCGACAGCGGCGCCGGGCTGGTCATCATGGGCAGGTCCGCGCCGGAGGGGGACGCGGAGCTGGCCGGGAACCTGAGCCGGATGAGCGACCTGGGGATCGACGTCCGCTACGTGCGGGCCGACGTCACCGACCCGGCGCAGGTCAAGGCCGCGCTGGACCCCGTGCTGGCCGAGACCGGCCCGGTCACGGCGGTCCTGCACGGCGCCGGCCGCAACGAGCCGGCCGGGCTGACCTCGCTGGACGCCGACGCGTTCCGCCGCACCTTCGCCCCGAAGATCGACGGCCTGCGCGCCGTGCTCGCGGCCGTGGACCCCGACCGGCTGAAGCTGCTGGTCACCTTCGGCAGCATCATCGGCAGGGCGGGCCTGCGCGGCGAGGGGCACTACTCCACCGCCAACGAATGGCTGTGCGCCCTCACCGAGAGGTTCGCGGCCGAGCACCCGGACTGCCGCACGCTCTGCATGGAGTGGTCGGTCTGGTCGGGCGTCGGCATGGGCGAACGGCTGGCCGTGGTCGAGTCGCTGACCAGGGACGGCATCACCCCCGTCACCCCGGACCAGGGCGTCGAGATCATGCGGCGGCTGGTGAGCGACCCGGACGCGCCGGTGGTGACCGTGATCAGCGGCCGTACCGAGGGCATCGAGACGGTCCGCTACGACCGGCCCGAGCTGCCGCTGCTGCGGTTCGTGGACCGGCCGCTGATCCGCTACCACGGCGTCGAGCTGGTCACCGAGACCGAGCTCACCGCCGGCAGCGACCTCTACCTGGCCGACCACCTGCTCGACGGCAACCTGCTGTTCCCCGCGGTGTTCGGCATGGAGGCGATGACCCAGGTGGCCACCGCCGCCACCGGCTGGACCGCGCTGCCGGTCATCGAGAACGCCGAGTTCCTGCGGCCGATCGTGATCCCGCCGACCGGCTCCACCACCATCCGGGTGGCCGCCGCCGTCACCGGCGAGAACCTGGCCGAGGTGGCCATCCGCAGCTCCGAGACCGGTTTCGCGGCCGACCACTTCCGGGCCAGGCTGCGCTTCACCGGCGAGCCGGTGCAGGACGGCCCGCCCGCCCAGGTCGCCGGCGGCCTGCCCGCCGTCCCCCTGGACCCCGCCACCGACCTGTACGGCGGCATCCTGTTCCAGGGCGAGCGCTTCCAGCGCCTGACCGGCTACCACCGCGCCGCCGCCAGGCACGTGGACGCGGACGTCGCGGCCGTCCAGGCGGGCGACTGGTTCGCCGGTTACCTCTCCGGCGACCTGCTGCTCGGCGACCCGGGCATGCGCGACGCGCTGATGCACGGCAACCAGGTCTGCGTCCCGCACGCCACCCTGCTGCCACAGGGCGTCGAACGGGTGCACGCCACCCCGGCCACCGGGCCGATGCGGTACTGCGCGGTGGAGCGGGAACGCGACGGCGACACGTATATATACGACATCGTCGTACGCGACGGGACCGGCAGGCCGGTCGAGCGCTGGGACGGGCTCCGGCTGCGGGCCGTGCGCAAGGGCGACGGGCGCGGCCCGTGGGCGCCCGCGCTGCTCGGGCCGTACGTGGAGCGCATGCTGGACGACCTGATCGGCGCGGACGTCGCCGTGGCGGTGGAGCCGGGCCCCGAGCACGCCGGCGACCGGCGGGCGACGACGGCGCTGGCCGCCGGTCGCGCGGCCGGCCACCCCGTCGAGGTCAGGTACCGCCCCGACGGGCGGCCGGAGATCGACGGCGGCACGGTGTCGGCCGCGCACGGCGCCGGGCTCACGCTCGCCGTCGTCGCGGCGGGACAGCTCGGCTGCGACCTGGAACCCGTCGCCGAACGCACGGCCGAGACCTGGGCCGGGCTGCTCGGCGGGCACGCCGCGCTGGCCGAACTGGTCGCCGCCGAGACCGGGGACGGCCCCGACACGGCCGCCACCCGCGTCTGGTCCGCGATCGAGTGCCTGCAGAAGGCCGGGCTCACCCCCGCCGCGCCGCTCACCCTGGCCAGGGCCGGCCGCGACCCCTGGGTCGTGTTCGCGTCCGGGCCGCTCAGGATCGCCACCCTCGTCACCGGTGTGCGCGGCCACGCGGACCCCGTGGTCCTGGCCGTGCTCGCCGAGGGGCGCTGACCGTGGGCAACTACTTCGAGTACCTGCACACGGTCGGCTTCGAGGAGACCAACATCGTCGGCAACGTCTACTACGTCAACTACCTGCGCTGGCAGGGGCGTTGCCGGGAGATGTTCCTCAAGACCAACGCGCCGGACGTGCTCGGCGAGCTCCAGGACGACCTCAAGCTGTTCACGCTCAAGGTGGACTGCGAGTTCTACGCCGAGATCACCGCCTTCGACGAGCTCTCCATCCGGATGCGGCTGGTCGACCTGGCCCAGACCCAGCTCGAATTCAGCTTCGACTACGTCAAGCTCGACGCCCGCGGCCTGGGCGTCGGCGAGACGCTGATCGCCCGGGGACGGCAGCGGGTGGCGTGCATGCGGGGGCCCAACACCCGCACCGTGCCCGCCCGCGTGCCCGAGTCGCTGGTTCGAGCGCTCCAACCCTACGTGCCGTAGCCCTCGGGGGAATGACATGGCAGAACAGAAGATCCTTCGCCGCGCCTTCGGGAGGTTCGCCACCGGCGTCACCGTGGTGACCGTCGGCGGGACCGCCCCGCACGGCATGACCGCGAACTCCTTCACCTCCGTCTCGCTGGATCCGCCGCTCGTGCTGATCTGCGTGGACCGCGGCGCCATCATGCACGGCATGCTGCCCGCCGCCGGCTCCTTCGGGGTGAACGTGCTCGCGGCCGACCAGGAGGGGCTGGCCAGGCACTTCGCCAACCGCTGGCGGGTGCCCGGCCAGGAGCAGTTCGAGGACGTGGACTGGTTCCCCGGCACGCTCACCGGCGCGCCGATGCTCAACGCCAGCATCGCCCGCTTCGAGTGCGAGATCTGGCGCTCGTACGACGGCGGGGACCACACCATCTTCCTCGGCAAGGTGCTCTCCCACGACGAGGAGGCCGAGGAGGCGCTGCTGTTCTTCAACGGCAGGTTCCGGCACATCGACCTGAGCGAAGACCTGAGCGATCTGAGCGAGGTGAGGACATGACCGCCACGACCGGCGGCCAGTCCGGACAGCGGTCCCGGGCGGTCCCGCCCGGGCCGCCCCGGCGGGCCGCGCCCGGGCTGTTCGTCAAACTGGCCACCGACCGGCTCGCCCTGATGCGGGCCGCCGCCGACCAGTACGGCGACGCCGTCAAGATCTCCATGGGCCCCAAGACCCTCTACTTCTTCAACCACCCCGAGCACGCCAAGCACGTGCTCGCCGACAACGCCGCCAACTACCACAAGGGCATCGGCCTGGTGCAGGCCAAACGCGCCCTCGGGGACGGCCTGCTGACCAGCGAGGGCGACCTGTGGCGCAAGCAGCGCAAGATGATCCAGCCGGCCTTCCAGGCCAAGCGCATCGCCGCCCAGGCCGGCGTGGTGGCCGAGGAGGCCGCCGCGCTGGTCGGCCGGCTGCGCGCCAGGACCGGCCCCTTCGACGTGGTGGAGGAGCTGACCGCGCTCACCCTGGGCGTGCTCGGCCGTACGCTGCTGGACGCCGATCTGGGCGCCTACGGCGGGGTCGGGCACGCCTTCGAGGCGGTCCAGGACCAGGCCATGTTCGAGATGGTGACGCTCGGCGCGGTCCCGATGTGGGTGCCGCTGCCCAAGCAGCTGCGGTTCCGGCAGTCCCGCAAGGAGCTGCAGCACGTGGTGGACCGCCTGGTGGCCGAGCGCCGTACGCGCGCCGGCGACTGGGGCGACGACGTGCTGTCCAAGCTGATCCTGTCCACCGAGGCGGAGGACGACCCGGCGGTCGGGCGGCAGCGCATGACCGACGAGCTGATCACGCTCCTGCTGGCCGGGCACGAGACCACGGCCAGCACCCTCGGCTGGACGTTCTACCTGCTGGACCGCAACCCCGAGGTGGCCGAGCGGCTGCACGCGGAGGCGGTGGAGGTGCTGGGCGACCGCGCGCCGGTCTACGAGGACCTGCACCGCCTGCGGTACACCTCCATGGTGATCGAGGAGGCCATGCGGCTGTACCCGCCGGTGTGGATCCTCACCCGGCAGGCGCTCGCGGACGACGAGGTCGGCGGCTACCACGTTCCAGCGGGATCGGACGTGCTGGTGTGCCCGTACACGCTGCACCGGCATCCGGAGTTCTGGAGCGAGCCCGAGCGGTTCGATCCGGAACGGTTCAATCCCGACGTGCAGTCCGGACGGCCGCGCTACGCCTACATCCCGTTCGGGGCCGGGCCGCGCTTCTGCGTGGGCAACAACCTCGGGATGATGGAGGCGGCCTTCGTGACCGCCCTGGTGGCCAGGGACCTGCGGCTGAGCCGTGTGCCCGGCTACGAGGCCGTGCCGGAGCCGATGCTCTCGCTGCGCATGAAGGACGGCCTGCCCATGACGGTATCCCCGCGGAGCTGACATATGAGGCGCTGAAATAGGAGGGGCCACGGTCGTCCTTGACCGTGGCCTCGTCGTGCGTCCCCCATGTCACCCGGCTGATCTGAGCGCGACCTTCCGTACGTCGAGCAGCGCCATCAGGACAGGTGGGTCAAGAGGATGCGCCGGCCTGAGGTGCAGGTCGGCGGTCGTGATCCGGGCGTCGGGACCGATGGTGATCGGACCGACCCCGGCGACCGACGGCGCGTGCGCTCGGCTGAAGGGGTCACCGATGATCTCCTCTTCCCCGGGGGAGACCGCGTGCGAGAGCAGATGCCAGGAGCCCGGAGGAACATCCTCCAGCAGGTACGGGCCGGGGCTGTGCAGCACCGTGCACCGCAGCGGCCTGCCCTGGGGCACGCAGGTGGGGAAGAGCCCGACGAAGATCAGGCCGAGCCTGGCCGTCGAGGGCGCCCAGACCTCGCCCTGGATGGTGGAGGACCGGATCTCCGCGCCGATCGAACGGCTGTCGGGCACGATGCGGGTGGCGAAGCCGCCGTACTGCCGGTAGGTGGTGGGGGCGATGCCCACGCTGCTCTTGAAGCGCGAGCTGAAGGTTCCCACGCTCGTGTACCCGACCCGGTTGCTGATGTCGGCCACGCTGAGCGAGGTGGAGATGAGGAGCCGCTTGGCCTCCTGCAACCGGAGCGCGGACAGGAACCGACCGGGAGAGATCCCGGTGGCCTGACGGAAGACGCGGGAGAAGTGGAACTTGCTGAACATCGCGGTGCGAGCCATGTCATCGACTGTCAACTGCTCGCTGAGATTCTCATGCATGGTTTGAATAACTCGTCCGACGGCTCTTTCGATGGCCTCTTCCATTGCTGCTTCCCCTTGGCCAAAACGTCATTCGCGACTACATGTAGTCGGACGTTTGAAGATGTCACAGGTCCAATTATTCCCCACATGAATAGAGCTCGAATTCGCGCGCGTCCTCTGGTTAATTAGGTTTCCTTCTTCCGGGCAGCCTCCATTCACGCGTCGATGTCGAAAGGTTTGGCGGCGTCTCGGAGAATCACGCCACAGCGTTAAGAGACAATGGGTTGCCCCATCCTGTCAACCTTTCAGTTTCTGAACATGAAAGTTTCCCGTGTCACTTGCCGTGAACATTCGCGGGGGGTGCCCGGCCCGGTGCGAGACGTAATCGCACCAGGCCGTGGGCGTTTTACCGTCGGCGTTTGAAACCGCCCAGGGCCGTTGATCAGCCCGAATTCTCCCGGCGCTGGAGTTCGGTGGCGAACTGCCCCCACGCCTCGGCGCAGTCGCGGGCCAGCTGTGCCACGGAGTCCGCGCAGTGCGCCGGCACCGCGTCCACCAGGTCCTGCCAGTCGCCGACGGCGATCGACCGGGAGTGCAGCAGCCTGAGCAGCTCACGCCCGGGGTCGGTCAGCCGTAGCGAGGGGTCCTTCCGCAGGGTCTGCAGGATGCTGGGGGAGTCCTTCGGCTCCGGCCTGGGAGGCGCCGGCGCCGCTCGCGGCGGTCGCGGCCGTTCCGGGTCGGCGCCCCGGAGCAGCCGATGGCGCACGTCGTGGGCGGTGCCCAGGGAGACCCCCGCCGCTCGGGCGATCTCGCGGATGGACGCGTCCGGGTTGGCCGCGATCACCTCCGAGGCCCGCCGCCTGCCCTCCCCGCCGTCGAGCGGCCGCAGCCGCCCGTCCACGCCCAGCCGCTCGTTCGACTGCGGCGATTCCGCGGTCGAACGCCGGCGTACCGCGCCGACCGTCTTGGCGGCCAGCCCGGCGCACGCCGCGATGGCGCGATCGGAGAGCATGGGATGCGAGGCGATGATGCGCTCGGCGGCGGCCTTCCGGTCGGCCAGCGAGAGCGGCAGCCCGTGGGCCACGTTCTCCTGGACGGCCCGGAGGAACGCGTCCGCCTCGCTGCCGTCGAAGAACCGCACCTCGATGGTGTCCTGGCCGCGCATGGCGGCGGCCCGCACCCGGTGCATGCCGTCGATCACGCGCATCGTCTGGCGGTGCACGAGGATCGGCGGCAACGCGGTCTCCAGGCCCGCGAGCCGGATGAGATGGTCCGCGTCCTCCCCCGAGAGCCGGGGCGAGTCCGCGGGCCGCAGCGACGCCAGTTGAATCAGGCAGGGTGCATCGCGCCCGCCTGCCGGAGAATCAGGCGCACGTATCATCGGCCACCTCCACCGGCACGCGGCACACGTGACGGTTCCGAGTAGGACGGGTCCCCGGCCCCTCCCCACGGGGGGCTGATCTTTGCAAAATACCCCGGGCTCGCGCGGACCGGAACCCCGCGAGCCGCCGTGGCGTGAACGCCCACCGAGGACGGCATTTCGGAAGATGCACCGCAATCGGTGCTGAAACGACGATGTGGGAGTTCGATCGCGCGCGTCCACATGCCGACTCCACGGTACAAACGGGAGGAACGCTGATGCGACCCGACTTACCTCATCAAACCCACCAAACACTGACGTTAGAGGCGTTCGCCGACACTATCGTCCCCGGTGAGAAGCGGTTTCCGGACGACGTCGCCGTGGCCGGAGCCTCCTCCGGCGGCGGCGCCGTCGCGGCCGGCGCGCTCGAACTCCTGGGCGATCCGGCCACCGGCATCGCCACCGAACTCGGCGCGTTCGCGGACCTGCTCAACGAGCACGCTCGCGCGTACGCCGCCGAGCGCGGCCTGACCCCCGACCCGGAGCTGCCGCCGCTGGTCGGGCTGTCCTTCGCGGACCGGACCGAGCTGATCGCGAACCTGACCTCGCCGAGCCACCCGGAGCGGGAGATCTGGATCCTGGTCGCCCTGTTCAGCAACATGGCCTTCGACACCGGGGCCCACCTGCACACCGTCGACGCGATGGCGGCCGGCCATCCCGGCCTGGCCGCGATGGGCTTCTCCCGTCCGGACGCCGACGGGCTGTGGCGGTTCCCGGAGTACTCCTACGGCCGACCGCTGGCCGACCTCCATCCGGGCACGACCTCATCGGGGAGCCCCGCATGACCAACAGCAACGGCACGGAGCGCGTCGACGTCCTGGTCGTCGGGAGCGGGTTCGGCGGCGCCATCGCCGCCTACCACCTGGCGGCGGGCGGGGCGAGCGTGCTGGTCCTCGAACGCGGCCCCTGGCTGGAGGGCGAGGACTTCGACCACGACTTCAAGCTCGGCGCCTCCTACACGCGGATCTTCGACTTCGTGGTCGGCGACGGGATGAGCCTGCTCGGCGGCAACTGCGTCGGCGGCGGCAGCGTGGTGTACTTCGCCGCCATGCCGCGCGCCCCCCGGTTCGTCTTCGACCGGCAGGGCTCGATCGGCCGCCGGATGTGGCCGGCCTCGGTGACCAGGGACACGCTCGACCCCTGGTACGACCGGGTCACCGAGTCCCTCCCGGTCACCCGCCAGGACTGGAACGACGTCACCTACTCGGGCGGCCTGTTCGCGGCGGCCTGCGCGCACGCCGGGCGCACCGCCAACCCGGTGCCGGTGGCCATCGACGGGAGCAAGTGCACCAACTGCAACTGGATGATGGCCGGCTGCAAGTTCGACGCCAAACGCTCGCTGCTCTTCAACTACCTGCCCGCCGCGATCGCGCACGGCGCCCGGATCCGGCCCATGCACGAGGTGCAGAAGCTGACCCGCAACGCCGACGGCGGCTACCGGGTGCACTACAACGTCATCGACGACTCCGACTACCGGATCACCGTGGGCGGCGGCACCATCGACGCCAAGATCGTCATCCTGGCGGCGGGGGCCGGCGCCACGCCGGTGATCCTCCAGCGGTCCGAGCCCGAGCTCGGGAAGATGCCGCACGCGGTCGGGCGGTACTTCTCCGGCAACGGGGAGCGCCTGAACACGGCGATTCTCGACGAGGACCGGGTGCGCGACCTGCTCGGGCTGGCCAAGTCCGACGGGGTGCCGTACGCGGCGTCCCAGATCGGGAAGGGCCCGTGCGTGGCCAGCTGGGACCGTCTCGACGGCTCCCGGCCCGAGTACACCCGCTACTCGCTGGAGCAGCTCTACTTCCCGCCCGGGTTCGGCACCATCCTGGCGCAGGTGCCCGGCGCGACCGGGCCGACCTGGTTCGGCGCGGAGAAGAAGGAGATCGTCCGGCGCTGGCAGTCCTGGCTGACCATCTTCGCGATGACCGAAGACGACAACGAGGGCGTCTTCGGCCCGCCGCCGGCCACCGGGAACGCGATGCGCATCTCCCAGCAGATGCTGGGCCGGGGCCCGATCCGCTACGACCCGACCCCCAACACGCTGCGCGGCTGGGCCATGGCCGACGCCGACGTGAAGGACATCATGGAGCGCGACGGCCTGTCCCGGGTGATGCCGTGGACCAACGACGTGGTCGGCGCGTACACCGTGCATCCGCTGGCGTCCTGCCGGATCGGCGACGACCCGGCCACCTCGGCCCTGGACGACCGGCACGAGCTGCGCGGCCACCCGGGCATCTTCGTCACCGACGGATCGGCCGTGCCCGGCGCGCTGACCGTCAACCCGGCGCTCACCATCGCCGCGCTGGCCGAGCGGGCGATGCCCGGCATCGTCGCGGCGGCCCGGGCCCGCGGCGTGAACGTGGTGTACGGCGCGCCCGCCCCCGACGGCGCCACCTCGGCGCGCAACGCGGTGCTCCCGCTCCTCGTGCGGGACTGAACCGATCCCGGTACGCCGTGGCCGGGGGCAGCAACCACAGAGATGCAGCCCCCGGTCACGGATGGCAACGTCGAATACACAACCCCACCGAAAGGCAAGAGCAATGACCACTGCCCCATCCCGAGGTGCGGAACAGGCTCCCGGCCGGATCGTCGCCGCCTGGGCCAAGAACGACGGCGACGCCTTCGCGGCCGCCTGCACCGAGGACGCGAGCCTGATCCTCCCCGGCGTCTACCTGAAGAGCCGGGCCGAGATCCGCGACTTCATGACCGCCGCGTACGCGGGCCCGTTCAAGGGCACCCGGGTGCACGGCGACCCGCTCAGCCTGCGCTACCTCAGCGACGACGTGGCCGTGATCGTCACCCAGGGCGGCGTGCTGCACCCGGGCGACGAGAAGGTCACCCCCGAACGGGAGATCCGGGCGACCTGGGTGCTGACCAAGAAGGACGAGGGCTGGCTGATCGCCGCCTACCAGAACACCCCGACCGCGGCCTGACCGAGTTCTGGAGATCACTATGCAGGAGAACAAGTGCCCCGTGGCGCTCGACCCGACCGGTCGTGACTTCCACGGCGAGGCCGCGCGGCTGCGGGCCCAGGGGCCGGCCACCCAGGTCGAGCTGCCCGGCGGCGTCGTGGTGTGGGACGTCAACAGCTACGCGGTGGCCAAGAAGCTGCTGGCGGACCCGCGGGTGACCAAGAGCGCCCGCAACCACTGGCCGGCGTTCTACACCGGGCAGATCCCCCAGGACTGGGAGCTGATCAGCTGGGTGGCGATGGACAACATGGTCACCGCGTACGGCAAGAACCACCAGCGCCTGCGGAAGCTGGTCTCCAAGGCGTTCACCCCGCGCCGGTCCGAGGCCATCCGGCCGAGGATCGAGGAACTGGTCGACGAACTGCTCGACGGCCTGGCCACCGCCGCCCCCGGCGAGGTCGTGGACCTGCGCGAGCGGTTCGCCTACCCGCTCCCGGCCCGGCTGGTGGCCGACCTGATCGGCCTGCCCGAGGCGGCCAGGCGCAAGGCCAACGAGGTCATCGACATGATGGTGAACACCACCGTCACGCCGGAGGAGGCGCAGGCCACCCTGATGGGCTGGCGGATGGCGATGGAGGACCTGATCGCCGCCAAGCGCGCCACCCCCGGCGAGGACATGACCTCCGACCTGATCGCCGCCCAGGAGGAGGACGGCTCCCGCCTCAACGACGGCGAGCTGGCCGACACCATCTTCGCCATCCTCGGCGCGGGCTCGGAGACCACGATCAACTTCATGGACAACTCGGTCACCCTCCTGCTGACCCACCCCGACCAGCGCGAGCTGCTCATGTCGGGCAAGGTCACCTGGAACGACGTGATCGAGGAGGTGCTCCGGGTCGAGTCGCCCCTCGGCCACCTGCCCCTCCGGTACGCGGTCGAGGACATCGACCTGGGCGAGGGCGTGGTCATCCCGCAGGGCGACCCGATCCTGATCAACTACAGCGGGGCCGGCCGCGACCCGGCCCTGCACGGCGACTCGGCCGAGACGTTCGACCTCACCCGCGAGAACAAGGAACACCTCTCGTTCGGGTACGGCGTGCACTACTGCCTCGGCGCCTCGCTGGCCCGGCTGCTGGCGACCATCGGCCTGACCCGCCTGTGGGAGCGGTTCCCGGACATGACCCTCGCGGTCGAGCAGGACGAGCTGGAGCCGCTGCCCACGTTCATCATGAACGGCCACCGGTCGCTGCCGGTCCGGCTGACCCGCGTGCCGGCCACGGTCTAGACGGTCTAGGGAGGCAAACGTGCACACAACGGAGATACCCCAGCGTGCGGAGATGCTCCGCCGGGCCACCGACCTGGTCCCCCTGATCAGGGAACGCGCCCCGGGGGCCGAGCAGTCGCGGCGCATGGACGACGACGTGGTCGACGCCCTGACCGAGACCGGCATCCTCAAGATGCGGGTCCCGGTCCGGTACGGCGGCTTCGAGTCCGACACCCGCAGCCTGGTCGACGTCGGCATCCAGCTCGGCCGGGGCGACGGCGCGGTCGGGTTCACCGTGGCCCTGTGGTGGATCACCTCCTGGATCGTCGGGCTCTTCCCCGACCCGGTGCAGGACGAGGTCTGGGGCAGCGACCCCGACGCCCGGGTCTGCGGGACCCTCGCCCCGACGGGCATGGCCACCGCCGTGGACGGCGGCATCCTGGTGAACGGCCGGTGGGCGTTCAACAGCGGCGCCGCGCACAGCCAGTGGAAGATGCTCTCGGCGGTGCTGGCCGGACCCGACGGAGGCGGCGAGCCGGTCATGGCGCTGGTGCCGATCAAGGACATCCAGGTCGTGGACGACTGGCACGTGTCCGGGCTGCGGGCCACCGGCAGCGTCTCGATGGTGGCCGACAACCTGTTCATCCCGCAGGACCGGGTCATCGCCATCGCGCCGCTGATGATGCAGCAGTACGCGTCCAAGCTCAACGCGGACCGGCCGATCTACCGGTGCCCGATGATCCCGTCCGCGTCCGCGTCCACGATCGGCAAGGTGGTCGGCCTGATGATGAACGCCAGGGAGGCGTTCTTCGAGCGGCTGCCCGGCCGGGGCATCACGTACTCCGGCTACACCGACCAGCGCGCGGCCCCGCTCACCCACCACCAGGTGGCCGAGGCCGCGATGAAGATCGACGAGGCCGAGTTCCACGCGTACCGGCTGGCCGACCTGGTCGACGCCAAGTGCGCGGACGGCGGAACCTGGTCGGTCACCGAGCGGGCGCTGGCCCGGGTCGCGATGGGCCGGGTCTGCCAGCTGGCGCACGACGCGATCGGCGTCTACAACACGGCGAGCGGCGGCTCCTCCATCTACGACGCGGTCCCGATCCAGCGGATCACGCGGGACATGGAGGCGATCAACCTGCACGCCCTCAACCACCCGAACACCAACATGGAGCTGTACGGCCGGGTGCTCTGCGGCCTGGAGCCGGACAGCCCCTACCTGTAGGACGCGAGAACTCCAGCGAAAACGACGAGAGTCCAGGCCCGCGGGTGCGGGTCTGGACTCTCGCCGTTCGGGGATTACCAGGCGTGGCTTCAGCTGTACGCCCTGGCCTGCAGGGCGAACAATTCGGAGTAGAGCCCGCCGGATTCGGCGAGCTCGGCGTGGGACCCGGATTCGGCGATCCGGCCGTCCTGGACGACGATGATCAGATCGGCCATCCGGACGGTGGAGAAGCGGTGGGACACGAACAGGGTGATCGCGCCGGTGGCGGCGCTGACCCGGCGGGCCTGCTCGGCGTACCGCTCGAAGAGGGCGTGCTCGGCCTGCGGGTCGAGGGCCGAGGTGGGTTCGTCGAGCACCAGCAGCAGCGGCGCGGAGCGCATCAGCGCGCGGCCGAGCGCGAGCTTCTGCCACTGGCCGCCGGAGAGTTCCGCGCCGTCGGCGTAGGTCTTGCCGAGCTGGGTGCGCAGTCCGTCGTCCAGCTGGTCCAGCACGTCGCCGGCCTGGGCCCGGGTGAGCGCGTCGCGGATGCCGTCCTCGTCGGAGAGCCGGGGGAGGTCGCCGACGCCGACGGTCTCGCCGGCGGGGAACTCGTACCGGACGAAGTCCTGGAAGCCGGCCGCGATGCGCTCCCGCCAGTCCGCCATCGGGACCTCGGCCAGGTCGACGCCGTCGGCCAGGACCTGGCCGCGGGTCGGCCGGTAGAACCCGCACAGCAGTTTGACCAGGGTGGTCTTGCCGGCGCCGTTCTCGCCGACGATGGCGACCGTGCTTCCGGCGGGCAGCCGCAGGTTCACCTCACCCAGCACCGGGGTCGCGGTGCCGGGGTAGGTGAACGACACGTCCCGCAGGGCGATCCCGTCGCGCAGCCGATCGGGCGGCGACTGATCGGGCCGGCTCGGTCCGGTCGCGGTGACGACCTCGGTGAGCCCGGCCAGCCTGCGGTACGCGGCGGCCATGCGCTGCAGGTCCTGCAGCAGCGTGACGGCGGTGGTGACCTGCTGGTTCACCTGGGCCGCGAGCGCGATGACCAGCACCACGTCGCCGACCCCCCGCCGCCCGGTGATCGCGTCCCGGACCACCAGGAGGACCGCGCCGACGTACGCCAGCGCGAAGATGATCTGCCCGGCCGCGCGCACCCAGGTCGCGGCCAGGTGCGCGCGGACCAGGCCGCGCGTGGCGGTCGCCCACACCCGGCGGTGCCGCCCGCGCAGCTCGTCGGCCAGCCGGAACACGCGCAGCTCACCCGCCAGCCTGGCCGAGGTGGTCAGGTGGAACAGGTTGAGCGCGACCCGGGTGGGCTCGGCGGTGGCGGTCCTGGCGCGGTCGCTGATGCGCTCGGCGAAACGGCCGGTCAGCAGCGGCGGCAGGGCGGCGAGCGGCAGCAGCAGCAGCCACGGGTTGACCCGGGCCAGCAGCACGGCGGTGAGCGCGACGGCCAGCACCAGGCCGATGCTGTTGAGCAGGGCCTCCAGGCCGACCCGGAACTGGCGGGCCTCCTGCTGGAGCACGGTGAGGGTGTCGGCGTGTTCCGGCCGCTCGTGGTGCTCGATCCCGGCCGAGTCGTTGGAGAGCGTGATGAGCTGCTCGGCGAAGTCCAGCTCGGCCAGCTCGGAGAGCTCGAAATAGGCCAGGTGGGCGAAATGCCCGAACGTGAGGACGGCCACGGCGAGCCCGGCCACGGCCACCCCGGCCCAGGCCGCCTGCCCGGTGTCGCCCGCGACCACGGCGCCGGTCATCCAGGCCAGGGCGGCCGCGAGCGCGGGGGCGGCCACCGCGCCGGACACCATCAGGACCACCGAGACGACCGTCTTGCGGCGGTCCATGCGCCAGGCGGTCGTGATCATCTTGACCGAGCCGGTGAGCAGGTCCCTCATGCGGGCACCTCGCTGCCGGTGAAGCGGTCGGCCTGGAGCCGGAACAGGGTCGCGTAACGACCCTCCCGCGCCAGCAGGTGCTCGTGGGTGCCCTGTTCGATGATGCGGCCGTGTTCCAGGACCACGATCAGGTCGGCCTGCCGCACGGTGGAGAAGCGGTGCGAGATGAGCAGGGTCGTCGCCCCCTGGGTGAGCTCGGCGAAGGACTCGAAGAACTGGGCCTCGGCGCGGACGTCCAGGCTGGCGGTGGGTTCGTCCAGGACCACGATGGGGGAGCCGTGGCGGAGCGCGAACAGGGCCCGCGCCAGGGCGACCCGCTGCCACTGGCCGCCGGACAGCTCGGCGCCGCCGGTCAGGTGGCGGGCCAGCGGGGTGTCCAGGCCGAGCGGGAGCGCGTCCAGGGTCTCGGCCAGCCCGACCGCCTCGGCGGCCTCCCTGATCCCGGCGCGGTCGTCCATCGCGGAGACCGCGCCGAAGGCGATGTTGTCGGCGGCGGGGGCCTCGTACCGGGCGAACTCCTGGAAGATGACGCCGAGCTTGGCGCGCCAGACCTCCACCGGGTAGCTGGCGATGTCCACGCCGTCGGCGCGGATGGTGCCGGAGGTCGGCTCGTACAGGCGGGCCAGGAGTTTGACCAGGGTGGTCTTGCCGGCGCCGTTCAGGCCGACGATGGCGGTGCAGCGGCCGACGGGGAAGGTCAGGTTGAGGTTCTCGAAGATCGGGCGGCTCTGGCCCGGGTAGCGGAAGGTGACGTCCTCGAACTGGATGGTCCAGACCGGGTCGGGGATGCGCGACGGCGGCCACGGCCGGGACGCCGGTGCCGGCGGCGTCTCGATGCGGCGGGTGAAGCGCAGCACCCGGTCGTACGCCTCCATGCCCACGGCGGTCTGCAGGTCGGCCTCCGGGTAGTACTCCGACAGCCGCAGCGCGCCCAGGCAGGCCTGCATGACCAGCACGAACTGGGTGAGGGTGAGCGTGCCCGCCGCCCCGGCCGCGCCGAAGACGGCGGCCATCACGGCGAGCGTCCACAGCGCGAACCCGACGAACGGCCACAGGTAGACGCGCCTGCGTTCGGCCCACATGGGTTTCAGCCAGGCCAGGTACGACTCCCGCAACCGGCCCCGCAGCCACCCGGCCAGCCCGAAGACGCGGATCTCCTTCCCCGCGGGCGGCTGGATGGCCAGGTCGCGGAAGTAGTCGCCCTTGCGTTCCGCCGGGCCTAGGGCGAAGCGCACCTTCACGTACTTGCGCAGGCCGCCGCGCTGGCCGTACCGGAAGAGGAGGACGGCGACGGCGAGGCCGGCGGAGGCCGGCCAGGAGAACATCAGCCCGACCACGACGGCGTAGCCGGTGAGCTGGGTGTAGCGGGCCAGCAGCGCGAGCAGCCCCGCGCACGCCTGGCCGGGGCTCTGCACGCCGAACTCCAGCTCGCGGGCGGCCGTCCGGAGCGCGTCCACGGCCTCCTGGTCCTCCAGCGGCGCGACGCTCTGGCTGCGCAGCGCGGCGCCCATCAGCTCGTCGTAGATCTGCCCGTCGATGCGCCGGGCGAGCAGCTCGCCGAGCGTGGACTGGAGCGGCGCGAAGACCTGCTGCCCCACGAACGCGGCGGCGGCCACCACGAAGACGGCGACCAGCGAGTCCCAGGCGGCCGAGTCCAGGCCGTCCGTGACGGCGGCGGGCACCCGTCCCAGCACCACGCTGGTGGCCACCACGAACACCACCGGCAGCACGCCGAGCGCCAGGTTGACCAGGCACAGCAGCAGGACCAGCCCGCGCCCGCCACGCGGCACCTGCCGGGCGATCAGCCACCGGGCGGTCACCAGTTCCAGGGCGCGCATGCCACCTCCCGTTCCCGCCGGTTCCGACTCCACATGTACAGACCAGACAACCGTCTAAAACTCATCGGCCCGGCTGAAGATCAGGTAGGGACAAGCCGGGGAAGGATGATTACGGTGGGACCTGACAGTCTTGGCCGCCCGGAGCAAGGGGTGTCGGATGGCAGATCGTGTGGTAGATCGTGAGCGCGACTTCACCCGTCTGGCCGATCCGTACCGGCGCGAGCTGCTGGCCCACTGCTACGGCATCCTGGGGTCGGTGGACGAGGCGGAGGACCTGGTCCAGGAGACGTACCTGCGGGCGTGGCGGGCCTATGAGCAGTTCGAAGGGCGCTCGTCGATCCGTACCTGGCTCTACCGGATCGCCACCAACGCCTGCCTGACCGCGGTCGAGCAGCGGAACCGGCGGCCGATGCCCACCGGGCTCGGCGGCCCCTGCGAGGACCCGGAGCAACTGCCGCCGGCCCAGCCGGAGATCCCGTGGCTCCAGCCGCTGCCGGACGCGCTGATGCGCCCCGAGTGCGTGGACCCGGCCGCCATCGTCGGCTCCCGGGAGACCGTGCGGCTGGCGATGGCCGCCGCGCTCCAGCACCTGCCGCCCCGGCAGCGCGCCGTGCTGCTGCTGCGCGACGTCTTCGAGTGGCGGGCGGGCGAGGTGGCCGAACTGCTGGACACCACGACGGCGGCGGTCAACAGCATGCTGCAGCGGGCCCGCGCGCAGCTCGGCGAGGTGTCGGCGGACGACGACTACTCCGAGCCCGCCCGCAGGGACCAGCGCGAGCTGCTGGACCGGTGGGCCGCCGCGATGGAGAGCGCCGACGTGGCCGCGCTGATGCGGCTGCTCGACGAGGACGCGGTCTGGGAGATGCCGCCGTTCGCGGCCTGGTTCACCGGGCGCGCCGCGATCGGGCGCCTGATCGCCCTCCACTGCCCGGCCGGGCCCGGCGACACGCTCATGGTCCCGACCCGGGCCAACGGGCAGCCCGCGTTCGCCTTCTACCTCCGCGAGGACGCGAACGCGCACCGGGCCTACGCCATGCACGTGCTCAGCCTGCGCGCCGGATTCGTGCGCCGTGTGTCGGTTTTCTTCTCCCCTGAGCTGTTCGGTTCATTCGGACTTCCGATGGAGTACGCCGCCGTCGGCTGAACGGCATTTCAGGAGATGCGTCGCGGCCTTGCCGGGCCGACGATGAATAGGCGATGCCCGAAATGTCATGGCCTATTCTGGAAGGTGGCAGGAAATGCGTCCTTTTCGCATTGAAATCCCGCAGGCCGATCTGGACGACCTGCACGACCGGCTGGCCAGGACCCGATGGCCCGCCGAGCCGCCCGGCGCCGGCTGGAGCCGCGGCGTCCCCCTCGACTACCTGCAGGAGCTGGCCGAGTACTGGCGGACCGGCTTCGACTGGCGGGCCGCCGAGGCCAGGCTCAACGAGCACCCCCAGTTCGTCACCGAGATCGACGGCGCCAACGTGCACTTCATCCACGTGCGCTCGCCCGAGCCCGACGCCACCCCGCTCATCATCACCCACGGCTGGCCCGGCTCCGTGGCCGAGTTCCTGGACGTGATCGGCCCCCTCACCAACCCCCGCGCGCACGGCGGCGACCCCTCCCAGGCCTTCCACGTCGTCATCCCGTCGCTGCCCGGCTTCTGCCTGTCCGGCCCGATCGCCGAGACCGGCTGGGACTCCTGGCGGGTCGCCCGCGCCTGGGCCGAGCTGATGCGCCGCCTCGGCTACCAGCGGTACGTGGCCCAGGGCGGCGACTGGGGCATGATGATCTCCTTCGAGCTGGCCCAGGTGGCGCCGGAGAACGTCATCGGCGTGCACGTGAACATGCTGGTCACCTTCCCCAGCGGCGACCCGGCGGACATGGCCGCGCTCACCCCGCAGGAGATGGCCGGCCTCGGCAAGCTGCTCAACTTCGACCAGGAGATGTCGGCGTACTTCAAGCTCCAGGCCACCCGGCCGAACACGCTCGGTTACGCCCTGACGGACTCGCCCGTCGGCCAGCTCGCCTGGATCGTTGAAAGATTCATGGACTGGACCGACGCGGAGAAGGCCCCCGAGGACGCCGTGGACCGGGACCAGCTCCTCACCAACGTCGCGCTCTACTGGTTCACCCGCACCGCCATCTCCTCCGGCCACCTCTACTACGAGACCACCGACCGCACCGCCTCCAACGTGGTGGCCAAGTGGGGCGGCCCCTGGCCGGTCAGCGCGCCCGTCGGCGTGGCCGTGTTCGCCGGCGACGCCACCGCGCCGATCAGGTCCTGGGCGGACCGCCTGGTCCCCACCATCAGCCACTGGAGCGAGCTCCCGCGCGGCGGCCACTTCGCCGCCATGGAGGAGCCCGACCTGTACGTCTCCGACGTCCGCGCCTTCGGCCGGTCCCTGCGCGCCTGAACGTTTCATGCCCGCCCGGTGATCCACTCAGCCGGACACCGGCGACGCCGGCAATTCACCGCGCGAATTCCAGCCGCCGCGAATTAACGCGGCGCGCGTTTTCCGGCGCCCCGGAAAACGCCGATGCATCCGTTATTCGGAATTATTAGGAGGCCCGGGTGAAACACGCCCAAGCGCCAGCCCAGGAAGAGCTCGTCCAGCGCGCCGCGGACCTGGTTCCGCTGCTGCGGTCCCACGCGCTCGCCACCGAGGACAGCAGAGTGCTGGCCCCCGACTCGCTCGACGCGCTGCGCGACGCCGGGATCTTCCGGATGCGCGTCCCCGCCCGGTACGGCGGCTACGAGAGCGACGCCCGCACGATGGTCCGGGTGGCGTCCGAACTCGGCCGCGGCGACGGCTCCACCTCGTGGGTCGCCTCGGTCTGGTGGATCACGTCGTGGATGGCCTCGATGTTCCCCGACGCGGTGCAGGACGAGGTCTTCGACTCCCCGGACACCCGGCTGTGCGGCACGCTCAGCCCGACCGGCATGGCCGTACCGGGCAATGGCGGTTCGGTGCTGAACGGCAAGTGGAGCTTCATGAGCGGCGCCCGGCACAGCACCTGGCAGGTGATCGTCGCGGTCACCCCCACCCCGGAGGGCCACCAGCCGATCATGGCCCTGGCGCCGCTGTCGGACCTGCAGCTCGTGGACGACTGGCACACCTCGGGCCTGCGCGGCACCGGCAGCATCACCACGATCGCCCAGGACGTCTTCATCCCGGCCGAGCGCATCCTGCCCCTGGGCGGCATCCTGCACGAGCAGTACGCCTCCAAGCTCAACGCGGAGAGCGCCGTCTACCGCAACCCGCTGCTCCCGGTGGCCTCGGCCTCCTCGGTGGGCACCGTGGTCGGCATGGCCAAGGGCGCCTGGGACGCGTTCTTCGAGCGGCTGCCCGACCGGCACATCACCTACACCGCCTACACCAGCCAGCGGGAGGCCCCGCTCACCCACTTCCAGGTGGCCGAGGCGTCGCTCCTGATCGACGAGGCCGAGTTCCACGCGCTCCGGCTGGCCGGCCAGGTGGACGAGAAGTCCGGTACGGAGTGGACGCCCGAGGAGCGGGCCAGGGCCCGCGCCGACATGGGCGCGGTCTGCGACCTGGCCAAGCGGGCGGTGGACCTGCTCACCACGGCGAGCGGCGGCTCGTCCATCTACAACGACGTGCCGATGCAGCGCATCCAGCGGGACATGCAGGCGGTCAACCTGCACGCGCTCATGCATCCGGACACCAACCGGGAGCTCTACGGCCGCATCCTCTGCGGGATGCCGCCCAATACCTTCTACCTCTAGAGGAGCGGACTATGCGGAACCGCGCGGTGGTGCTGGGCGGCGGGATGGCCGGACTGGTGGCCGCCAGAGTGCTGTCGGAGCAATTCGAGGAAGTCCTGCTGGTGGACCGTGACCAGCTGGCCGGGGTGGACGAGCCGCGCCGGGGCGTACCGCAGGGCGGCCACGCGCACGGCCTGCTGGCCAAGGGCCAGGAGGTCCTGGAGGGCATGTTCCCCGGGCTCACCCGGGAGCTGGCCGACGCCGGCATCCCCATGGGCGACATGGGCGTCAACCTGCGCTGGTACTTCAACGGCCGCAGGCTCCAGCCGGCCGAGACCGGGTTGAAGGTCATCTCGGCCACCCGGCCGGAGCTGGAGAGCGCCGTGCGGGACCGGGTGCGGGCGCTGCCCAATGTCACGTTCCTGGAGCACCACGTCATCCTCTCCCTCACGGTGACGGCGGACCGGAGCCGGATCACCGGCGTCAAGATCGCGCCCGAGGGCGAGGGCGCGGAGCGGGAGATCACCGCCGACCTGGTGGTGGACGCCACCGGCCGCGGCTCCCGTACGCCCGCCTGGCTGGCCGAGATGGGCTACCCGCGCCCCGAGGAGGAGCGCTTCAAGATCGGCCTGTCCTACACCACCTGCCACTACCGGCTGCGCGAGAACGTGCTCGGCGAGGACATGGCCATCCTCTGCGTGGCCACGCCGGACAACCCGCGCGGCGCGTTCTTCTCCCGGCTGAACGACCGCTACCTGCTCTCGCTCACCGGCATGCTGGGCGACCAGGCCCCCACCGACCCGGAGGGGCACCTGGCCTTTGTCAAGTCGCTGCCGGTGCCGGACATCTACGAGGCCGTGCACGACGCGACCCTGCTGGACGAGCGGGTGGCCTTCCGCTACCCGGCCAGCGTGTGGAAGCACTACGAGCGGCTGAGCCGCTTCCCGCTGGGCCTGCTCGTGGTCGGCGACGGCGTGTGCAGCTTCAACCCGGTGTACGGCCAGGGCATGACGGTCGCCGCCCTGGAGGGCCTCACCCTGCGCGAGCACCTCAAGCACGGCGGCCTGCCGGACGCCAGGGCGTTCTTCACCGACGTGGCCAAGGTCATCGAGGCGCCCTGGGGGGTCGCGGCCGGCGGCGACCTCAGCTACCCCGGCGTGGAGGGGGAGCGGACCGAGCAGGTGCAGATGGCCAACGCGTACATGGACCGGTTGCGGGAGGCGGCCAGGAACGACGGCGCCCTCACCGCCGCGTTCATGATGGTGGCCGGGCTCATCGAGCCGGTGGAGACGCTGTTCGCCCCGGACATGATGGAACGCGTCGCCGCGGGCGCGGGCCGGAACGCCTAGTCCGGTGGTCGTCCGGAAGGCGTTGCGCAGGTCCCTCGCCCAGGTCCGGCATGTCACGCCGGTACCGCCAGGGGCGGCGAGGGGTCTGGTGGCGGACGTGTACGCCCAGGTGGAACGTGACTTCGGGATGCTGGCCCCGCCGGTGGCGCTGCACTCGGCGGCGCCGGAGGTGATGGCCGGGGTGTGGATGCTGCTGCGCGAGTCCCTGCTCGCCCGGGGGCTCGTGCCGCGCGCGGCCAAGGAGCTGGTGGCCACCGAGGTGTCCCGGGCCAACGCCTGCCCGTACTGCGTGGACGTGCACGGCGCGACCCTGCGCGGGCTCGGCGGGCCGGTCCCGGGGATGCCGGAGCCGGGACCCGAGGTCACGGGAACGCGGCTGACGTTCCACTACCTCAATCGCATGGTCAACGTGTTCCTCGGCGAATCCCCACTCCCGCCCGAGGTGCCCGGGGCCGTGCGCGGCGGCGCGCTGCGCGTCCTCGGCACCATGATGGGGGCGTCGGCGCGCCGGCCGCGGCCGCCGGGCGAGTCGCTCCGGCTGCTGCCGGCGGCGCCGCTCCCGGACGAGCTGCGCTGGGCCGAGGACAGCGCGCACGTGGCGGGCGCGGTCGCCCGGGCGACCGCGGCCGTCTCCCAGGCGGGCGAACGCTCGGTGCCGGAGCCGGTGCGGGAGCTGGTCACGGCCGAGGTCGCCAAGTGGGACGGCGCCGCGCCCGGGCTGAGCCGGCACTGGACGGACGACGCGGTGGCCGTGCTCGATTCAGGGCACCGGCCCGCCGGCCGGCTCGCCCTGCTCACCGCGATGGCCTCCTACCAGGCCGGATCGGCGGTGGCCGAGTTCCGGGAGCGCGAGCCGGGAGACCGGGCGTTGCTGGAGCTCACCGCCTGGGCGAGCATGGTGGCGGCCCGCGCTCGCGCCGGCCTCTCCTGAGCGGGTCCCCGCTGCCGATGTGACAAGCGCTGGCTTTGGAGGGACATGAACCCCTGGCGGGCTCTCGCGGTGCTCTGCGTGGCCAACTTCCTGATCCTGGTCGACACCACGATCGTGAACACGGCCGCTCCGGCCATCATGACCTCGCTGGGGGCGGGCGTCGGCCAGATCGTCTGGATCCTCAACGGGTACCTGCTCGCGTTCGCGTCCCTGCTGATCGTCTTCGGCCGGGTGGGCGACCTGTTCGGCCCCCGCAACGTGTTCGCGGCGGGCCTGGCCGTCTTCACCGGCGCGTCGCTGCTCTGCGCGCTCGCCGCCGAGCCCGGCCTGCTGGTCGCGGCCAGGGTCGCGCAGGGCGTCGGCGCGGCGGCGCTGGTGCCGCAGGCCCTCGCGCTCATCTCGGCGATCTTCCCGGCGGACCGGCGCGGCCTCGCCCTCGGCATCTTCACCGCCGTGGCCGGGGTCGCCTCCGTCGGCGGCCCGACCTTCGGCGGCCTGCTCGTCACCCGGTTCGGCTGGCAGTCGGTCTTCCTGATCAACCTGCCGGTCGGCCTGGCCGCGCTGCCGCTCGCGCTGCGCCTCATCCCGGACCTGCGCCCGCCGCGCCCGCACCGCGTCACGGCCGTGCCCGGCCTGTTCCGGCACCGCCCCTTCACCCTGGCCGTCGCGATCACCGGCATCACGTCGTTCTCGCTGTACGGCCTGCTCCTCGTCTACGTCATCCAGACGCAGACCGTCCTCGGCATGAGCCCGCTGATGTCCGGCGTGACCGCCCTGCCCATGACGCTGGCGCTCACCGCCCTGGCCCCCCTGTCCGGCAAACTGGCCGACAAGGTCGGCGGCCGGCTGCCCCTCGCCTCCGGCCTCACCCTGTACGCGCTGGGCGTGCTCGGCCTGGCCTTCCTCACCTCGACCGCGGCCACGTTCCTGCTCCCGCTGGCCCTCATCGGCGTCGGCATGGGCCTGGCCTTCGCGCCGGCGACCGTCGAAGGGCTGCGCCCGATCCCGCCGCTGCTGGCGGGCGTCGCGTCGGGCACGCTGAACACCGCGCGCCAGCTCGGCGGCGCGGCCGGGGCGTTCGTGATCGGCGCGCTACTGGGGGACGGCGACTACCTGGCCGCCGCGCGGCCCGCCCTCGGGCTGGTGGCCGGGCTGATCGCCGCCGGGGCCGCGCTGGCCCTGTTCATGCCGGCGTGCTCGGCCGCACCACCCCCCGGGCCGCGAACGCCGAGTACCCCAGCAGTCCCGCCCCCAACAGGAGCAGCAGCCCCGTGAACACCCACTCGTTGGACCCGCCGGGACCGTAGACCCAGTACGTCCTGCCGATGTCCACGGCCGGGGTGGTCGCGCCGGCCAGCATGGTCTCCCGGTCGCTGCCGTACAGGGAGACGCGTTCGCGGGCCGTCCCCGAGGCGGCCAGGAAGTCGCCCGTCCAGGTGCAGCTCTCGTGCCCGGGATGCTGGACGCAGACCAGCTCTCTGGCGGTGAAGACGCCGGAGACCCCGTCGGCCCGCGCGGCGCGTACCGCGGGGCCGATTCCGGGGACCGTGAACCAGAGCAGGATGAACCCGGCGAGCGCCGTCACCACCGAGGAGAACGGCAGACCCCGCCGACGGCTCATACCGGGACGGGGACGGCGCAGGTGCAGTTCATCTGGGCCCGCTCGGTCCGGTTGGGACGGCGGTGCAGGATCATCGCCACCACCATCGGGGCGAAGACGACGGCGTTGTAGAACAGGTGCAGCTCCACCCGCGGCACGATCAGCTGCAGGATGCTGGTGGGGGCCGGGCGGCCGAACAGGTTGGCGGCGAACAGCGCCTGCAGCAGCAGGATCAGGTGCTCGAAGTGGTGCCAGACCTGGACGCCGAGCGAGATGTTCCACCAGGTCCTGGCCCGGCCTGTGAATCCCTTGCGGAGGATGATGAGGCCGGCCAGCATGAACAGCGCGTACCCGTAGTGCATCCACTCCGACTTGACCAGCCACGGGAAGGGCACGCCCAGGACCCCGCGCGCCTCGGGCAGCGGCCAGCCGAGCGCGTAGATCTGGATGGCCTGCGCGATGTGCTCGGCCCAGTGGGCGACCACGATGAACAGGAAGATGTTGAGGCCGAGCTTGTGGTAGCGCGTGTTGAGCGCGCCGTTCTGCACCGGGAACGAGCCCGCCGCGGCATGGGTTGCCATCGATGCCCTCCGACTCTCAGGAGTGTCACCCCATCGTTTCGTGCAGGCGAGCGCGATTCTTCTTCCAGATTGCTCCGTTAGCGCACGTTGAGAGAAGACACCCGGATCACGCCCGGGGCACGCTAATCCCCGACGAGGGGGGTTACAGATGCTGGTGTGCGTGACCGGCGGCACGGGATTCGTCGGCTCCCATTCGGTTCAGGCCCTCACCCGGGCGGGGCATCGGGTGCGGCTGCTCGCTCGCGATCCCTCCCTGGTGGACGTGGACGCCGAAACGATCGCGGACGTGGTCGCCGGAGACGTCACCGACGAGGCGGCCGTCGCCCGGGCGGTGAAGGGCGTGGACGCGGTGCTGCACGCGGCGGCCGTCTACTCCTTCGACAGCAGGCGGCACGCGGAGATGCGCCGGGTGAACACGCGCGGCGCGGAGGTCGTGCTCGGCGCGGCCCGGCGGGCGGGGGTCGGCCGGATCGTGCACGTCTCCACGGTGGGCGCGCTCTATCCGGCGCCGCCCGGCGTCATCGGCCCGACCTCTCCGGTGGGCCGGCCGCGGGAGACGTACCTGGCCAGCAAGGCGGGGGCGGAGGAGGTGGCGCGCGGCCACCAGCTGGACGGCGTGCCGGTGGTGATCACCTATCCGCCCGCGATGGCCGGGCCGGCCGATCCCCATCTGGGCGACCAGAACGCCAGGATCAGGGACGTGCTGCGGGGGCTCATGCCGATGTGGCCGACCGGCGGGTTCCCGCTGGGCGACGTCCGCGACACGGCGGAGCTGCACCTGCGCGCGCTCACCGCGCCCGACGTCGGCGGGCGGCACTTCGGGCCGGGACGCTACGTGGCCACGCGGGAGTTCCTCGGCGCGCTGCGCGAGGTGACCGGGCGGCCGCTGCGGGCCGCGTACCTGCCCGCCCGCGCGATGCTGCCCGCCGCCCGCCTCGCCGACCTGGCCCAGCGCTGGTGGCCCTGGCACATCCCCGCCCAGTACGGCGCCGTCTACACCTGCGCGGTCGCGACCCCCGTGGACGCGAGCGCCTCCACGCTCGGCGTCGAGGCCAGACCGCTCGCCGCCACCATGCGGGACACGGTGCGCTGGCTCCGCGAGACCGGGCGGATCACCGCCCGCCAGGCCGGCGCCGGACGGGCGGCCGCCCGATGACGGTCTCGCGGGAGGACCTCAGACCGTTTCCAGAACCTCCGGGAAGAGGAGTGCGAGCCGTGGGCAGTTCGGTGCGGAGGGTCAACGGCCGTGCCGTGGTGGACGTGCCCGTGCCGGAGGTCTTCACCGATCCGCCGCCGCCGGAGCCGCGCACCATGGAGCGGCTCCGGCGCGAGCACGGCGGGCTGCGCGAGCGCATCACGGCGGGCGACGCCGACGCGGCCGCCCGGCAGCGCGCGCTCGGCAAGCGCACCGCCAGGGAACGCCTCGCGGCGCTGCTGGACGAGGGCTCCTTCGACGAGCTGGACCGCTACCGCCGTACCCAGGCGCACGGCCTGAAGATCGGCGAGCACCGTCCGCACACCGACGGCGTCGTGGCCGGGTCCGGCACCATCTTCGGCCGCCGGGTCTTCGTCTACGCGCAGGACTTCACCGTCTTCGGCGGTTCGCTGGGCGAGGCGCACGCCTCCAAGATCCACAAGGTGATGGATCTGGCCATCGCCACCGGCGCGCCGCTGATCGCGCTCAACGACAGCGGCGGCGCGCGCATCCAGGAGGGCGTGATGGCCCTGCACGGCTACGGCGGCATCTTCCGCCGCAACGTGCAGGCGTCCGGGGTGATCCCGCAGATCAGCGTCATCCTCGGGCCGTGCGCGGGCGGCGCCGCCTACTCGCCGGCGCTGTCGGACTTCACCTTCATGGTCCGCGACATCGCCAAGATGTACCTGACCGGGCCCGACGTGGTGGCGGCGGTGAGCGGCCAGCGGGTCACCCACGAGCAGCTCGGCGGCGCGGCCGTGCACGCCGGGACGGGCGTGGCCACCTTCGTCCACGACGACGAGGAGAGCTGCTTCGCCGACGTGCGCTACCTGGTCTCGCTGCTGCCCGGCAACAACCTGGAGCCGCCCCCCGAAGGCCCGGCGCGCGGCGCGACCGCGGACGTGCGCCCGGCCCTGGCCGGGATCGTTCCGGTCGAACCCAACAAGCCGTACGACATGCGCGCCGTCGTCGCCGAACTGGTCGACGACGGCGAGTTCATCGAGCTGCACGAGGACTGGGCGCCGAACGTCATCTGCCTGCTGGGCCGCGTGGACGGCCAGACCGTGGGCGTGGTCGGCAACCAGCCGATGGCGCTGGCCGGCGTGCTGGACGTGCAGGCCGCCCAGAAAGCCGCCCGTTTCGTACGGTTCTGCGATGCGTTCTCCATCCCGCTGGTGACCCTGGTGGACGTGCCCGGCTTCCTGCCCGGCACCGACCAGGAGCAGGCGGGCGTCATCCGCCACGGCGCCAAACTGCTCTACGCGTACTGCGAGGCCACCGTGCCCCGCGTGTCGGTGATCCTGCGCAAGGCGTACGGCGGGGCGTACATCGTGATGGACTCGCGTTCCATCGGCTGCGACCTGGCGCTGGCCTGGCCGACCAACGAGATCGCGGTGATGGGCGCGGAGGGCGCGGTGAACGTGCTGTTCCGCAAGGAGCTGGCCACCGCCGCCGACCAGGAGGGCCTGCGGGCCGAACTCGTCACCGAGTACGCCGGGCAGCTCATGCACCCGTACTACGCGGCCGAGCGCGGCCTGGTGGACGACGTCATCGACCCCGGGCAGACCCGCGCGGCCATCGCCCGCGGCCTGGAGATGCTGCGCACCAAACGCGCCGTGGCCGTGCAGCGCAAACACGGCAACGTGCCGCTGTAGCGGTCACGCCGTCTCGATCTCGCCGATCCTGGTCAGCGACCGCGCCACCGACTCGCTGGCGGCCTGCCAGTCGTCGCCCGCGCTCACCATCAGCCCGACCAGCTGCGCCTCCACGCAGGTGTCCGCGTCGTACGGCGGGATGAGGTAGCCGCCCAGCTCCAGGGTGACCAGGCCGTGGATGGCCGTCCACATCTGGTGCGCCACCAGGATCGCGTCCCCCGGCCGGAACCGGCCGCTCGTCAGGCAGCGCTCCGCGCACTCGGCCACGTTGCCCAGCGTGTACCGGCCGTGCTGGCGGTCCTCCTCGGAGAGGGAGAAACCGGCCAGCGACGAGCCGCCGAACATCACCGCGTACAGATGCGGGTTGGCCAGCGCGTTGATCCGGTACGCCCGGCCGAGCAGGGCCATGTCGGCCACCGGGTCGTCGGTGGAGCGCACGCTGGTCAGCCGTTCCTGCAGGCGGGCGAAGCCCTCCCTGACCATCTCGCGGACCAGCCCGCTCATGCCCCCGAAGTGGGTGTAGACGGTCATCGTGGAACTGTCGGCCTCGGCGGCGATGCGGCGGGTGGAGAGCGCCTGCGGGCCGTTCTCGGCGAGCAGGCGGGCCGCGATGTCCACGAGGGCGGGCTTGGTGGCGGGGTCCGAACGTCGAGGGCTCACCTTGACATTGTTGCATAACAGCGATATCTATTAACCACAACGCTGTTATGTTTTCAGATTTCCTCTCCGGGGAGGCGTCGGTCATGACCGCATACGACGTCGAGCTTCTGGTCGAAGACCAGCTGGTGGTGGAGGGCGAGCTGCCCCGTGAACTGACCGGCTCGCTGGTCCAGGCCCTGGCCGATCCGCGCGCCCCGCACCCGCTCGCCGGCCCCCTCCTGCACACGGGCGTGCGGCTCCGCGACGGCGTCGCGCGCTGGTACCGCTCGGCGGCCCCCCTCTGCGGCAGGCCCCCGCTCGGCCCGATCCCCGCGCTCGCGCCCGCGTTCTGGCTGGGCCGATCCGACCTGCCCGACATGACCGTGGCCCGGCCGGTGCGCGACCCGCGGACCGGGTGCTGGCACACCGTCGCCACGTACCCGGAGCTGGGTTACGGGGAGCACCTCACGGCCGGGCCCGACGGCACGGTGGTGCGGGCGGCGCCGTTCGCGCTGGCCGACCCGGTGCCGTACATCAGCGGGGTGGAGCTGACCGAGCGGTACCTGGTGATGATCGAGTCGCCGATGGTCTACTCCCGGGCGGCGGCCCTGGTGGGCAACCGGGCGCCGTTCGTCGCCCGCCCCGAGCGGGCGGTGCGCGTGGGCCTGCTGCCGCGCACCGGCGACGCGGAGCCGACCTGGCTGCCGGAGGCGGTCGTGCCGGGTTCCCCGGAGAACGGCCCGGTTCTGGGCCCCGGCTGGGTGGCCGGGCGGCCGGTGCAGGTGGGGGAGTGGCTGCTGGTCTTCGGCCACCATCCGGTCGGGCGGCGCGGCGCGGCGCACGTCTTCAGGATTGCTGACCTGTCCAGCCCCCTCGCAGTGGTCCAGCTGCCGGTCAGCGTGGGTGCGAGCGACCGTGTGGCCTGGCTGCCGGAGTAGGTGCGCAAGACAAAAGGTGCGACAGCGGCAGGCCTCTCGTGACCATGAGACGGACGGGTCTTGCGACGCGAGAGGACACCGGCAATGACCGACCTGAGACTTGTGACCGCCGCGCTCACCGCCGACGGCGAGGACGTGGACCGCATGGTGGCCGACCTGCCCGCCGCCAAGTGGGCGCTGGAGACGCCCTCGCCCGGCTGGACGATCGCGCACCAGATCGCGCACCTGTCGGCCACCTTCCGGATGGCGGGCCTCGCCGCCTCCGACGGGCAGAAGTTCGCGGCGCTGGCGGCCACGCTGTCGCCCGACTTCGACGCCAACGTCCGGCACGCCATGGCGGGCTACCTGGCCGAGCCGCCCGCCGTGCTGCTCACCCGGTGGCGGGCCGAGCGGGACGGCGCCATCCGGGCGCTGGCCGCCGCGCCGCCGGACCAGATGGTGCCCTGGCTGGTCAACCCGCTGCCCCCGGCCGTGCTCGGCATGGCGGGCATGATGGAGCTGTTCGGTCACGGTCAGGACATCGCGGACGCGCTGGGCATCAAGCCGGAGCGTACCGACCGGATCCAGCTCATCGTGGCGTTCGCCATCAGGACCTGGACGTTCGGCTACCTGGCGCGCGGGCTCACCCCGCCGGAGACGGAGTTCCGGTTCGAGCTCAGCGGGCCTTCCGGGGCGCTGTGGACGTTCGGGCCCGAGGACGCGGCGAACCGGGTCACGGGGTCGGCGGCGGACTTCTGCCTGCTGGTGACCCGGCGGCGGCACCGGGACGACCTGGACCTGGCGGCCGAGGGCGCGGAGGCCGACCGCTGGATGGACATCGCGCAGGCGTACCGCGGCCCGGCCGGGGACGGTCGCCGGCCGGGGCAGTTCAGCTGACTCCGCTGAAGTCCCGGCCGAAGTGATCCTCTTCGAGCCGCCCGGTGCCCTCGGCCAGGACGTTCGCGCCTGGACCGGGGGCATCGGCGCGTATGACGTACCGGTGGGGGGCGACGGCGACCCGTACGCCGGGCAGCGCGTCCACGCAGGCGGCGTGGACTTTCCGCGGGTCGGTCCAGCGGGAGCCTGTCAGGGTCGCGACGAGTTCCCCGTCGTGCACGGCGACGTCGGCGGTTCGGGCTCCGGTCGCGTCTCTGACCAGGTCGGCGACGCTGGGCAGGTGGGCCCAGCCCGCCTCGGTGAGGCGCCAATCGGCGTCCCTGCGGGCCGGTTCGAGACCGGTGTGCTCGCCGACCTCGCCGGTCCCCATCTCGGTCGTGGTGGCTGCGCAGAGCAGGCGTTCCACCCCGCGCAGCCAGGCCAGCGCCTCCTCCGGGGGCAGGAGGGCCGAGTCCAGCAGCAGCGTGAGCCTGAGCAGGTCGCCCGCGTCGTCGGCGAAGACGAAGTAACTGCTCGTGCTGCTGTCCAGGCCCTCCAGCCATCGCCAGACGGTGCGCTCCAGCGCGGCCGGTCCGATCCTGCCCAGGCCGGCGGCCCGGGGCGGCCCCAGCTGGCGGTAGTTGAGCCAGCAGGACAGGTCGAACGAGACGCCGCGCCGGTGCTCGATCTCGCGCCGCCGCTCGGCCAGCTCGCCGGGCGGATGCGGCCCGAACCGCGCCGCCCGCGTGAGCGCCGTCCCCGACCGCCGGATCAGATCAGCCACCGATATATCCGATAACTCCACGCAGACCGGTACGTCCTGCGTGTGCATGCCGACCGCGAAGCGGGTCCTCGGGGCGATCCTGTTGCCCACGGTCAGCTGCAGGAAGGACCGGTCCAGGGCGCTGACGTGCCCGGCCACCGCGCTGATCCCCGCGAACAGCACGCCGGCCGGGCTCACGTCCAGCCGGGCGGACAGCGCCGCCACCGCCGCCGACAGCGCGGGCGAGTCGAACTGGAGATACCGCCAGCGCGGCCCCTCGCCGGGAGTCTCCCGGCGCGGCAGCATCGTCTGCGGCATCATCCGGTACGTCTCCGCGTGGAACCGCACCGCCCGCTCGCCGTGCCGCCGTCCCGCGTCCGACTTCTCCCACTCGGCCTCGTCCAGCGGGCGGTGCGCGCTGTCCGGCACCTGGGACGACGTCAGCGGCTGGGCCAGGGCGGGCGGGTGCGCCAGCAGCCCCCGCAGGTGATGGCGCACCCAGTGCCCGCCGGTCTGGTCCAGCACCAGGTGGGACGCGACCACCACCAGCTGCTTCGGCTCGCCGTCCGAGGTGACCAGCGCGAACCGGATCGGCCACTCGCCGCTCACGTCGAACGGCAGCGCCCACATCGCCGCGGCCGCCTCCGCCGCCGCCGTGGCCGCCTTCCCGGCCGCCACGACCGGCACCGTCAGCACGCCCTCGCGCAGCACCCGCTGGGCGGGCCCGCACGGCGGCGGCACGTACACGGTGCGCAGCGCGTCGAAGCCGGTCAGGAGCGCGCCGAGCGCCTCCAGCACCTCCCGCTCGCCGATCCCGCGCCGCAGCGCCCAGGTGAAGCGGAGGTTGACGCTGCTGGTGTCCGGGCCGAGCTGCTCCATCAGCGCGGACATGTGCTGCTGGGCCCAGGTCAAGGGGCCCTGGGCGACCTCGGTCTTCGCCTCGAACGTGACCTCGCGGGCCGGGAACCCGGCCAGTTCCACCGGGATCTTGCTGTGCACGGCCGCTCCTTCGCCGCAGCGCCCGCCTGCCTCCGCCGACCAGGGGCAGGAAGGGCGCCGCCGACCACCGGAGGATGCGGGATTCGTTCGAAAACTTTCGTAAACCTCGCTACATCCGGGGCGTCTTTCGCCGTGCTATTTGCTCTTTGTGAGACTAGTCACGCACAAGAACGCAGACAAGCAAGTGCCCGATATATCTCGGATTGTGACCGAAATATTTCGGGACGAATGGGCACGGCCGCGCCGTCCTGAGACGACGCGGCCGTGTGACGGCGAGCGCTAGGCGCAGGCCTTCCCGTTCAGCGTGAACAGGCCGGGAGTCGGGTTCGCCCCGCCGGCGCTGTCGCCGAGGAAGCCGAACGTGACCGTGCTGCCCGGCATGATCTTCTTGTTGTGGCTGAGGTTGGCAGCCGCCACCGACGCCCCGGTCTGCGTGATCGAGGTCAGCCAGTGGTCGGTGACCTTCTGGTCGCCGATCCACGCCCACCGCAGCGTCCAGCCGTCGATCGGCGTCGTCCCGGTGTTGGTGATCGTGGCCTGCGAGGTGAACCCGCCGGCCCACTGCCCGTGCCGGACGTAGTCCACCCGGCAGGACCCGGCCGCCGGAGCCCGGCCGTCACCCTGGTCGGCCAGCGCCGACGCGATCCAGCCGAGCGCCGAGTTCCAGTTGATGGCCACCTCGTTGGTCGCGTACGACTCGATGTGGTCCACGTAGCAAAACTGCGGCCGGCACCCCGACAGCAGACCCGACGCGTACGGATCGTCCAGGCTGGCGTTGGCGCCGCCCGCGATCGAACCCGCCGGGGGATTGGGCAGGGTCTCGTCGAGCTGGTGGCCGAAGATCCGGCTGTGCTGGTTCTGCGGGTTCTTCTCCCCCCAGCCGGTGACGTAGGAGTGGTTGAGCGCGTTCCTGCCGAAGATGTAGTCCATCCCCTGGAGGGCCCCGGCCTGGTACTTGCGGTCCCTGGTCAGGTCGTACGCGGTGGCCAGCACGATCACGTTGTTGATGATGTTGCTGTTGGAGCCCCAGAAGTAGTTGTTCGCGCCGCCCGGCAGCGGCAGCCCGTACGCCTGGGTGGCCAGCGTGGCCAGGTACGCGTCCGCGGCCGTCGCCACCGACTGGCGGATCTGCTGGCGCTCCGCGGCGGGCAGCTCGCTCGGGACGGTGGCCAGGTCCATCCGGCCCAGCGCCGCCGTGGCCGGCCAGCCGAAGCCGGTCTGGGTGAACACGTTGCCGGTGTGGTGCGGCGAGGCCCGCAACTCCGTCAGGTAGGCCGCCTCCCCGGTGGTCAGGTACAGCTCGGCCGCCGCCCAGTAGAACTCGTCGCTCACGTCGCCGTCGCTGTAGGAGCCGCCGCCGTTGCCGTCGTTCGGGTCGGCGTACCTGGCCGGGTTGGCCTTGGCGGCCGTCCAGGCGCGCTTGGCCGAGGTCAGGCACTTGGCCGCGAACGCGGCGTCGTAACGGGCGAACAGGCGGGCGCACTGCGCGGCCGTGGCCGCCAGGTTGAGGGTGGCCGCCGTGGACGGCGGGTGCAGCTCGCGCAGCTGCGGGTCGTCCTCCGGCTGCAGGGGCAGGCCGGTCCAGTTCTGGTCGTGCATCTTGTGGTGCGCCATGCCCGCCAGCGGCTTGCCGACCGGCACCTGCATCCGCATCAGGAACTCCAGCTCCCAGCGGGCCTCGTCCAGGACGTCCGGCACGCCGTTGCCGCGCTCGGGCACCCGCAGCGTGCTGTCGCCCAGCTCCGCGCCGCCGAAGCCGGTGATCGCGGTCTTGGTCCGCTCGAAGGTGTTGAGCAGCTGGTAGGCCGCGATGCCGCCGTTGACGACGTACTTGCCGTGGTCGCCCGCGTCGTACCAGCCGCCGCGCACGTCCAGGCGATAGTCGCAGACGCCCGGCTGGCAGGGCACGTCGGTGTCGCCCTGGTTGGGCGCGACGCCCAGGTGGCCGGCCGGTCGCGCGTACTGCGCGCCGAACAGCGCGCCGTCGATGGCGATGCCGCTGCGCTGGATCGCGAAGAACTGGAGCGAGTCGGAGCGCAGCTGGTCGTAGACGTCGGCGGAGATGTCGAACGGATAGCTGGTCTGGTCGTCGGCGACCAGCGTGAGGCCGGTCCCCGTGCCCGTGTAGGAGCTGAAGTCGATCGTGTGCACGTTCTGGCCCGACGCCTGGTCGACGCCGCGCGGCGTGCTGTTCCCGCTGGCCAGTACGGTGCCGCTGCCGTTCTTGAGCTGCCACGGCAGGGCCGCGACGGCGTCCGTCACCACGGTGGCGTTCTTCGGGCCGTGCGGCAGGTAGCCGACCTGGTTCACCCGGACCCGCGGCCCGGTGTCCGGCACGTACGGCGGTTCCTCCTCGCCACCGCGCAGCGACACCTCGTCCACGCACAGCCGGTACTCGGCCGCGTTGGCGCCCACGTGGAAGACCACCTGGGCCCGCTCGGTGTCCGCGCTCGCGGTGAAGGTGTACTCGAAGGTCTGGGTCTGCTCGGTCAGCGGCACCGTACGCCCGAAGAAGGAGGTGAACGGCGCGTCGCCGAGCTGCACGTTGGCGTTGACCGAGGAGCCGGGCGAGGCGGACGCCTCGAACGAGAAGGTGTAGCTGGCGCCGTTGACGAGGGGCACGTCGTTCTGCCCGATGCCGGCGTCCCACGGATTGGCCAGACCGGCCGGGACGGTGGTGCACAGCCGCCCGTCCGCGGTGCTGGTGGCGTTGGTGCCGTAGGTGAACCAGCCGGCCAGACCGTCGTCGAAGCCGCCGTTCTCCAGCTGCTCCGGGCCGCCGGCGGGCGGCTCCGCGTCGGTGTCGCTGGTCAGTGAGACGTCGTCCAGGCAGAACGTGAACGCCGAGGCGCCGCCGCCCAGCTGGAAGGTGAAGGTGCCGTTGGCCGAGTCCAGGGCGCTGTCGAACTCGTAGCTGAAGGTCTGCGGCGTGGTGGTGAGGGCCACCTCGCGGGAGATCGCGGTGCTGAACGGCGCCTCGTTCAGCTGCACGTTCGCCCGCACCGTCACCGGCGCGCTGGCGGAGGCCGTGAAGGTCAGTGTGTACGGGTCGCCGTCGGCCAGCGTGATGTCGTTGTGGCCGAGACTGGCGTCCCAGGGGTTGGCGGTGCCCCCGGGCACCTGCGCGCACAGTTCGCCGTCCACGGCCGAGATCGGGGTGTTCCCGGTGGACCACCACGGGGTGGTGCCGCTGTCGAACGTGCCGTTGTCGATGTGCTCGATGATCTCGGCGTGCGCCGAGGAGGCCGTCAGGCCGGTGAAGGTGAGTACGGCGGCCGCACAGCCCGCGACGAACGCGTGCAGGCGCCGACCAGGCGATCGGGTCACGACGGTCCTTCCAGGATCGCGTGGGAGGAATGTGGGAGCGCTCCCGCGCGAGGCTAGGGGAACTCGTGACCGCCGAGAAGACATCCCCCGGTCCTGTCCTGGCCCGGGGTGGCCGCCGGTCTTCAGCCGCAGGTCGGGCGGGTGGTCCGGCCGGGTCGCGGCGTCGGCTCGCGATCGTGGATGAACATTTCACCGCCGACCTTGCGCCGCGATCCCATTCCTCGCGGTCACTTGCATCGCGGTCACTTGCATCGCGGTCCCATTGGATCGCGGTCGCGTTGGATCGCGGTCAGTTGCATCGCGGTCGCGTTGGATCGCGGTCCTGTCGCCGCGGCATGGCGGGCATGCCGCGGCGGCCGGTCAGGGCGCCAGGCTCAGGCGCCCGACATCTTGCGGTACTTCGCGTACCGGTTGGTCGGGGGCAGCCAGATCGTGATGAGGACGGTCAGCGCGGCCAGGCCGCTCGCGAAGGCGAGGAGCACGATGAGGGAGCTGAGGTTGTCGTTCAGGGCGATCAGCATGGTCAGCAGCGAGCCGAGGGCGAACAGGGTCAGCACCACGCGGGCCCATGTCGCGGCGGAGCGCAGCGCCAGTGCCAGCAGGCCGACGATGAGGCCGGTGACGAGGAAGATGACGCCGCGGGTCGTCACGATGGAGGTGTCCACCGACTCCAGCGCCAGCTGCACCAGCTCCTCGCTGAGGCCCAGCGACTTGGCCTGCTCGATCAGCAGGTCCTCGCCGGAGACCAGGTAGATGACGCCGTTCACCAGGTTGGCCAGGGCCACGACCAGGGCGCCGATGAGGGTGATCGTGAGCGTCACCGGGGTCTTCTGCGGGGCCTGGGGCATGCCCGCGTGGCCGGGGTTCTGCTGGTAGCCCTGCTGCGGAGGGTAGCCGGGCTGCTGGCCCGGGTACTGGCCCTGCTGGCCCGGGTGCTGGCCTTGCTGGCCGTACTGGGGCTGCTGGCCGTACTGGGGTTGTTGCTGGCCGGGGTACTGGCCCTGCTGCTGGCCGGGCTGGGTGGGCTGGCCCGGCTGGTAGCGGACGGTGGGCTGTTCGGACGGGTACTGCTGCTGCGGGTACTGCGGATTCTGGGGGTACTGGGGATTCTGCGGGTACTGCGGGTTTTGTGGGTACTGAGGGTTTTGCGGGTTCACGGAGGGCCCTTTCATAGCACGACATATCCGGCATGCGTGTGGGCGTTGCCATCAAATGGGCAGCTGGGACACGCACCAAGGTGATCAGTGAATTCCCCGGACGTCGACCAGCGGGAAGATCAACGAGGCGCCGGAGGGCGCGCGACGGGTAACGCTAATACCTTGGCGTCGCCTCTGAGTGAGGTCAAGAGGCCACTTACCACCGAAAAAATATTCAGAGTGGTCCTTTCCAACAGGCGGCAGCAATGTTCTTGGCGTCCGAAATATCCGACAAATGCCGACATAAAGGTTTTGTGTGGCGGCGTCTCGGGGGTCTTGAGGGGCGTTTCCCGATCTCGGATTCCGCGTGATCGTCCGGGGTTCCCGCCGGTAGGCGCCGTGGATCATGAGTCTGGCCGGTGCCCTCCGTGGAGCGATACCCTTTTCGCTGTATGTCATACGACACGAGGGCCGTAACATATGGATTCCGTATCATCTGAGGTCGCGGTTCGCCATCGGCGGCGGCTGACTGGGGAGATCCAGGAGTCGCTCCGCGAGCTCGGCAACCAGTTGTCGCTGCTCAGCCACCACGTCGGCCTGCACGCCGGGCTCAAGGACGTGGACCTCGACTGCCTCGACCTGATCACCCGGCACGGCCCGCTCAGCCCGAGCGCCCTCGCGCGCCGGGCCGGTCTCCACCCGGCCACGGTGACCGGCATCATCGACCGACTCCAGCGCGACGGCTGGGTGGTCCGCGAGCGCGCCCCCGAGGCCTCCGACCGCCGCGCGGTCGCCGTCCGGGCACTGCCCGACCGGGACGGCGAACTGGCCCACCTCTACCAGGGCCTGAACGCCGCCATGGCGCGCATCTGCACCGGCTACGACGACACGGAACTCGAACTCCTCGCCGGCTTCCTCCGCCGCACCACCGACGCCGGCCGCGAAGCCACCGACACCCTCGCCGAAGACGACTGAAAGTCTGGTTTCTCGCCGTTATCCGGCGCCGTTGACGCAGGCGACGCTGCTCGCCGCACCGGCGCCAAGAACGGCGCTTCCCGGGACGCATGTCCTGATCGAGATTCTGGTCACGTGATTGGCGTCCGGGAATGGCGGTGCCGGCCGCCGTCAGCGGGGGTGACGCTTCTCGCCGCGCTGGCGTCGGGAGCGGTCTTTCTCGGGACGCATGATCTGAGCGAGGGTTTGGTCAGGCGATTCGTGTCCGGGGATGGCGGTGCCGGCCGCCGTTGTCGGCGGCCGGCACCTGGTGATGACTTACGCCGTGGCCACGGGTTCCTGGTTGGTCGCGGTGGTGCGGGCGGTGACGAGGACGGGGCGTTCGACCACGCCGACGTCCACGCGCAGGCCCGGCGCGAGCCGTACGGCGTCGTGGCCGGGGACGTCGGCGAGGACCTGGCTGTCGTCGGCGAGCTGCACGCGCAGGCGGGCGGTGGAGCCGCGGAACGAGGAGGCCAGGATGAGGGCGGAGCCGGACTCGGCCGGGGTGACCAGGACGGCCTCCGGCCGGACGAGCACGTCCACGAGCTCGCCGGGAGCGGTGCCGTCCACGGGCAGGAGCTTGCCGAGCACCTCCACCCGATCGCCGGTCACCCGGCCGGGCAGGTGGTTCATGGTGCCGACGAACTCGGCCACGAACGGCGTGGCCGGGCGGTCGTAGATCTCGGCGGGCGCGCCCACCTGCTCCAGGCGGCCGTCCTTCAGCACGGCGACCCGGTCGGCGACCGACAGGGCCTCCTCCTGGTCGTGGGTGACGAACACGGTGGTGATGCCCAGCTCCAGCTGGAGCCTGCGGATCTCCTCCCGGAGCGACACCCGGACCTTGGCGTCCAGCGCGGACAGCGGCTCGTCCAGCAGCAGCACCTGCGGCTTGAGCGCCAGCGCGCGGGCCAGCGCCACCCGCTGCTGCTGCCCGCCGGACAGCTGGTGCGGGTAGCGGTCGCCCCGGCCGGCCAGGCCGACCAGGTCGAGCAGCTCGTCGGCCCGGCTGTGCCGCTCGGCCACCGGACGGCCCCGCACCCGCATGCCGAACGACACGTTGTCGCGGGCGTTCAGGTTCGGGAACAGCGAGTACGACTGGAACACCATGCCGGCGTCGCGGCGGTTGGCCGGCACCCGGGTGACGTCCTTGCCGTTGATCAGCACCATCCCGGAGTCCGGCCGCTCGAACCCCGCCACACAGCGCAGCGCGGTCGTCTTGCCGCAGCCGGAGGGCCCGAGCAGCGCGATGAACTCGCCCTGCTCGACGGTGAGGTCCAGGCCGTCCAGCGCGACCGTCTGCCCGTACGTCCGCCGCAGCCCGCGGAACTCGACGGTCATGATTTCTTCCTTCCGGCCCGGGAGAGCGTGAGCAGGAGCAGCCAGATGAGGGTCAGGCTGAGAATGGAGAGCGCCACCGACAGCTGCCCGTCGTTGCCGGAGATCGTGACGATCCAGACCGGGAACGTCTGGTAGCCGAGCAGCGCGGCGATGGTGTACTCGCCGAGCACCAGCGCCAGGGTGAGGAACGCGGCGCCGGCGAGCGCCGACCGCAGGTTGGGCATGATCACCCGGAGCATCACCTGCGGCCAGGACGCGCCCAGGTTCCTGGCCGCCTCGACCAGGGTGACCACGTCCATCGCGCGCAGGCCCGCGTCCAGCGACCGGTAGGCGAACGGCAGGGCCAGCACCACGTACGCCAGGACCAGCACGAACGGGAAGTTCTCGTCCTGCAGGGAGATGAGCGTCTGCCAGAACGGCGTGGCCGCCAGCGCGTCCGCGCCCTCCCGCAGCGAGGTGCTGATGCCCACCACGTAGGTGATGGGCGGCACGATCAGCGGCAGCGTCGTGATCGTCTCCAGCACCGGCCGCAGGCCGGGCGCACCCAGCCGCACCGCCAGCATGGCGGGCAGCACGAGCACGAGAACGAGCACGATGGTGGCCGCCGCCAGCGCCAGCGACTGCAGGAAGCTCGACACGAAGCCGGGCGCCGTCAGGATCCTGCCGTACGCGCCGAGCGAGAAGCCCTGGGCCTCGTTGTACACGGTGAACGTCACCGCGATCACCATCGGCACCAGGAAGTACGCCGCCGCCACCAGCAGCACCACGCGACGGCCCCAGCCGCCGCCCGACACCGGCAGTGGACCTGCGGGGGTCGCCGCGGGGGCCGGCGTGGCGGCAGGCGTCACCGCAGCCATCGTGAGCTCCTTCGTTGCAGCGGCAGGTAGACGGCCATCACCAGCAGGGCGACGACGACCATGTCCAGGCTCAGCGCCAGCGCCACGTTCTCGAAGCCGACCAGCACGTTGCCGGTCAGCGCGTCCGCGATCTGCAGCGTCACCAGCGGCACCGAGGCGCCCACCATGGCGGCGGCCGTCGCGTACGCGGCGAACGCCCCGCCGAACAGCAGGACCACGCCGCCCAGCAGCGCGGGGGCCAGCACCGGGATGCCGACCAGCCGCCAGAACTGCCAGGTGGTCGCGCCGTTGTTCAGCGCGGCCTCCCGCCACTGCGGGCGCAGGCCCTCCAGCGCCGGCGCGATCACCAGCACCATCAGCGGGATGGAGAAGTAGAGGTAGACCAGGGCCAGGCCCCAGAAGTTGTAGAGCAGCCCCGAGCCGAGGCCCAGGCTGGTGGTGATCACGCCGGAGTTGCCGAGCGTGGCGATCCAGATGAAGGCCAGCGGCACGCCGCCGAAGTTGGCCAGCACCCCCGACACGCTCAGCACGGCCTCACGCAGCGCCGAACTCTTCGAGGTGAGCACGGCGTGCGCCAGGAACGTCCCGGTCAGCGCGCCCGCCACGGCGACCACCGCGGACAGGCGCACACTCGTCAGCAGCGTCCCCAGGTACGGCTCCCGCAGGCTCGCCGCCAGGTTGTCGAAACCGTACGAGCCGGGCTCGCCGGGCGCGCCCTTCACGGTGAACGCGCCGACGGCGAGCATCACCGCGGGGATGCCGAACGCGATGGCCACCACCAGGAGAAGGGGCACGGCGGGCGCCCACCCCTTCCCCCAGGTACGGCGGGCTTTCACGACGGTCATCCCGCGACCGCGGCGCCCCAGCCGGCCGCCAGCGCCTCCTGGGCCTTCTTGGTCTGCTCCTCGCTCGGGAACGTGGGCGTGCCGTCGACCGGGGGCAGCGCGGCCGACGCGGCCTGGTCCACCGAGCCGTCAGCGATCATCGCGGGCAGCAGCACCGGGCGGGCGAAGCCCTTCAGGTACAGGTTCTGGCCCTCGGGGCTGTAGAGGAACTCCTGCCAGAGGCGGGCCGCCGCCGGGTGCGGGGCGTCCTTGTTGATCGCCTGCGCGTACAGCTGGAAGTACTTGCCGTCGGTGGGGATGACGGTCTTCCAGTCCAGGCCCTTGGGGGCCATGATCGGCGCGTAGGCGGCGTTGTTGTAGTCCCAGTCGATGCTGATCTGGGTCTCGCCCTTCTCGATCGTGGCCGGGGTGGTCTCGACGGGGTTGAAGTTGCCGGCGTCCTTGAGCTTCTTGAAGAACTCGATGCCGGGGGTGATGTCGTCGAAGGAGCCGCCGTTGGCCAGCGCGGCCGCGTACACGCCGGCGAAGGCCGAGCCGGCCTTGGTCGGGTTGCCGTTCATCGCGACCTTGCCCTTGTACTCGGGCTTGAGCAGGTCGGCGAAGGTCTGCGGGCAGGGGTCCACCTTCTTGGCGTCGCAGCCGATGGAGACGTAGCCGCCGTAGTCGTTGAACCAGAGCCCGCTCGGCTCCTTCTGACCCTCGGGGATCTTGTCCCAGTTCGCCACCTTGTACGGCGCGAACAGCCCTTCGGCGGCGCCGCTCACCGCGAACGCCTGGCCGATGTCGAGCACGTCGGGGGCGCGGTCCTGGCCCTTGCGGGTCTTCACCGCGTTGATCTCGTCGGAGGAGGAGGCGTCGGGGGTCTCCTCCTCAATCGTGATCTTGGGGTACTTGGCCTTGAAGGCGGCGATGATCTCGCCGTAGTTGGCCCAGTTGTGCGGGAGCGCGATCACGTGGAGCTGGCCCTCCGCGTTGGCGGCCTCGACCAGCTTGTCCAGGCCGCCGAAGTCGGCCGCCGAGGTGGCGGTCCTGGCGTCCACCCCGCCGCCGCTCGGCGCGGCAGAGCCGGAGGCGCCGGTGGCGCCGGGCGCGGCGCCGCACGCGACGGCGCCGAAAATGAGAACGGCCGAGAGGCCGGCGAGGGGCAGTCGTGCAGAGGTCACAGCAGATCTCCAGATGGAACGAGTAGTGCTTCACCGGACAAACTAGGGATTGCGTCTCTTCGCTCAGTGACGCGCGCGTGAACGGGGGCGGGCGATCTGGAAACCGCTCGTACCATCCGGCCGCCCATCGGCTCAGGTCCCGGCCGTAGCGACCGTGACATGGTCTGCTTTACTGCTGGATACCGCTTGATAGTGGTCAATATCGGCCAAGAAGGTCTCCATTCGATGCCGAACATGCTGCGTACGGGGCACAAGCCACGTACATCCTCAGAATTCGGTGGCCGCGTCCAATAGCCAGGCGCCGAGGTACGCGGCGAACGACGCCCGGACAAGCACCAGAAAGCCATCGGATTCGGCAATCAGAATGATCTGCGTACGGGCCAGCAGCGTCTGCGCGCACCTGCCGGGCGGGAAAACGTCCGGGTGCAGATCGAGCGCGCAGCCGTGCGCCAGCAGGTCCCGCGCCCGGGGCCCGGTGATCCTGATCGCGGTCCGCTGCGCCGAGACGTCGACCCCGCGCGCCGCGCCCGGGCCCACGGTCAGCCACTCGTCCGGGCCGAGCCACACGGTGGTCGTCTCGCCGTCCGTGACCGCCGTGCCGGGCGGGGTGAGCGGGGTCCCGGTCCGGACGTTGACCTGGGTCAGGAACGGTGCCTCGGCCAGGCGCAGCCCGTCGAACTCGGCTTCGAAGCCCGCCAGCGGGCTGCGGCGCACGGGCGCCTCGAAACCGCCGGCCGGGGGAGCCGCGGTCTCCGTCTCCGCGCCGTCGCGGCGGGTGTTGCCCGGGTCGTAGAGGACGGACGAGGTCACGTCGGCCGCCACGCCGGAGCGGGTGGTCAGCGTGGTGTGCGTGCCGGACACCAGGGCGAGGGCGAAGGTCCTGCCGAGGGCGGCGCTGGGGTAGCTGGACGTGACGTGGCCGGCCATCCGGTCCCCGGCCAGCAGGGCGGCCCCCTCCGGCAGCAGGGCCTCGGGATCGCGGGGGAGCAGGCCGACCAGGCGGCGGCGGTCGGGCCGGGCCGTGTCCCGGCGGGTGAAGGAGCGTTTGCCGAGGAAGTCGGGCTTCTTCTTGGAGACGATCCACTCCATGCCCAGGTCCTGGGGCGTGGTGGTGCCGTCGGTGTCCTGGCCGACGATCGGGTAGCCCTTCTCGGCCCGCAGCACGTGCATGGTCTCCGTGCCGTACGGGGTGACGTCCCGGGACATGACGGCTTCCCAGAGGCTCAGGCCGTACCAGGAGGAGACGTTGATCTCGTAGGCGAGTTCGCCGGAGAAGCTGATGCGGCAGACCCGGGCGGGGATGCCCGCGACCTCGGTCTCGCGCCACGTCATGAACGGGAAGCCGGCCCTGTCCACCGCGAGGCCGGGGGCCAGGTCGCCGAGGACCGCGCGGGAGCCGGGGCCGACCAGGGCCACCGTCGCCCACTGCTCGGTGACGGAGGTGCAGGTGACGCGCAGGTCCGGCCATTCGGTCTGGAGCCACTCCTCCATCCAGTCGAGCACGGCCGCCGCGTTGCCGGTCGTGGTGGTGATCAGGTAGTGGTCCTCGGCGAGGCGGATGGCGGTGCCGTCGTCGAAGACCATGCCGTCGGGGCGGCACATCACGCCGTACCTGATGGAGCCGACCGCGAGGGAGCTCATCAGGTTCGTGTAGAGGCGGTCCAGGAACTCGGCCGCGTCGGGGCCGATGACGTCGATCTTGCCCAGCGTGGAGGCGTCCATCGCGGCGACGTGCTCCCGCGCGGCCCGGCACTCGCGGAGCACGGCCGCCGCCATGTCCTCGCCCGCCCGCGGGTAGTACCAGGGGCGTCTCCACTGGCCGACGTTCTCGAAGAGCGCGCCGCGGGCGGCATGCCAGTCGTGCAGCGCGGTGATCCGCACCGGGTCGTGCAGGGCTCCCCGGTCCCGCCCGGCCAGCGCCGCGAACGACACCGGCAGGTACGGCGCCCGGAACGTGGTGACGCCCGCCCCGCCCGGCGCGACGCCGGTGGCGTGGGCGACCAGGGCCGAGGTCAGCGCGCCCGAGGTCTTGCCCTGGTCGTGCGCGGTGCCGGCGGTCGTGTAGCGCTTGACGTGCTCGACCGAGGTGAGGCCCGCGCCGGTGGCACGCCACACGTCGGCCACGGTCACGTCCCGCTGGAGGTCCACGAAGTGGCGGGAGTAGTCGCCGGCGGGCACGAACCAGAGCGGCTCCCCACTGCCGTGGCCGAGGTCACCGCCGGCCGCGCCGACGACCTCGACGGCCTGCGGCGACTCGCCGGGCACGAGCGCGCCGAGGCGCTCGTCGTAGCGCAGGGTGCCGCCGGACTGGCTGAACAGGTGCACGACCGGGTTCCAGCCGCCCGACACCAGCAGCAGGTCGGCGGGCAGTTCGCGCGTGCCGACCAGTACGGAGGCGACCTCGCCGTCGCCGCGCGCCTCGGTCACCAGTTGCCCGGCGAGGACCTCGATGCCGGCGGCCCTGGCCCGGTCCGCCCAGTCCTGTGCGGGTTCCGGGCGGGAGTCGGCGATCGCGGCGATCGTCAGGCCGGCCGCCGCCAGGTCGAGGGCGGTGGCGTACGCGCTGTCGTTGGTGGTGAAGACGACCGCGCGGTGGCCGGGGAGCACGCCGTACCGGTGGAGGTAGGTGCGGGCGGAGCCGGCGAGCATGACGCCAGGCAGGTCGTTCCCGGCGAAGGCGATCGGCCGCTCGTGCGCGCCCGTGGCGAGGACCACACGCTTGGCGCGGATCCGCCACACGCGCTCCCTGGCCAGGTCCGGGGGCGCGTCGAGGCCGAGGTGCGCGGTCCTGCGCTCCACCGCGACCAGGTAGTTGTCGTCGTAGTAGCCGACCACGGTGGTGCGCGCCAGCACCCGGGTCTGCGGACCTGTGCCCAGCCCGTGGGGGTCGGGCGCGGAGTACGCCCTCGTCCGGTCGGCCGCCGGAGGTCCCGAGTCGGCGATGATCACGCGGGCTCCGGTGCTTTCGGCCGCTCGGGCCGCCGCCGCGCCGGCGGGACCCGCGCCGACCACCAGGACGTCGCAGTGCGCGTGGACCGCGTCGTAGCGGCACGGATCGGGCCGGTCGGCGAGGCGTCCGCGCCCGGACAGGCTCCGTGCCACCAGCCCGTCGTAAAGCTCCGTCGTGGTGGCGAGCACCATCGGCTCGGGGAAGGGTTCCTCGATCTGCACCACCGCGTTGGGCTCCTCGGCCCCCGCGGAGAAGATCCCCCGGGGGCGGCCCAGCAGGGTGCTCGTGCCGACCCGGCGCACGCCGTTGGCCAGCAGCGCCGACGCGAGCGTGTCGCCGGGATGCCCGTGGTACTCCCGGCCGTCGAAGACGAACCGGAGCGTCCGCGACCGGTCGATGTTCCCCAGCTCCGGGTGGCGGCTCATGGGGTCACCGGCCGGGGCTCGCCGGGGAGATAGACGTGCTTAATGCGATTACTCCGGGTGTCCCGTACGACATTGAACCAGCGGCGGCATCCCGCCGAATGACTCCACCGTTCGGCGAAATCCCCCTCCGGATTCTCCCGGAAGAACAGATACCGCCCCCACTGCTCGTCGGAAAGCGCCGAGGGGTCCTCCGGATAAGCCACGTGAGCCTGCCCCCCGTAATGAAACTCGACTTCGTCACGCGCCCCACACCAGGGGCAGGGAATCAGGAGCAACACGTGCCTCCGCGGAAAGAACAGGGTTTTGCCGGGAGAACGGATTCGCCGGTGTCGTTCACCTGAGCGTCACCGTCGGCGGCCATCGGCGGCGTCATCGGCGTGGTTTCTCCGTGGGAATCTCGGGGGTATCTCGGGGGCATCTCAGGAGGTTTCTCTGGGGGGGCTCTCAGTGGGCCACGGCGGCGGCGCCGTGCTCGTCCACCAGGGCCCCGGTGGTGAACCGGTCGAGGGTGAAGGGCGCCACCAGCGGGTGGGGTTCGTCGTGGGCGATCGTGTGGGCGTAGCACCAGCCGACGCCGGGGGTGGCCTTGAAGCCGCCCGTGCCCCAGCCGCAGTTGAGGTAGAGGTTCTCCACCGGACTCAGCCCGATGACGGGCGACGCGTCGGGGGAGACGTCCACGATCCCGCCCCACGTCCTGAGCACGTGCGCCCGCGCGAACACCGGGAACAGTTCGAGCGCGGCGGCCATCTGGCGTTCGATGATGTGGAACGCCCCCCGGCGGCGGTACGAGTTGGCGGCGTCGATGCCCGCCCCCATGACCAGTTCGCCCTTGTGCGCCTGGCTCACGTAGACGTGCACCGCGTTCGACATGACGACCGTCGGGTGCACGGGTTCGAGGAGCTCGGAGACCAGCGCCTGGAGCGGGTGCGTCTGCAGCGGCAGGTCGATGCCGGCCGTCGCGGCGACCACCGAGGTGTGCCCGGCGGCGGACAGCGCGATCCGGTTCGCGGCGATCCGTCCGCGTACGGTGTCGACCGCGACCGCCCGGCCGCCGCTCACCTCGATCCCGGTCACCTCGCAGTGCTCGATGAAGTCCACGCCCAGGGCGGAGGCGGCCGTGGCGAGCGCCCAGGCCACGTTGTCGTGCTTGGCGATGCCCGCGCGCGGCTGGTAGGTGGCGCCGAGCACGGGGTACCGCACCTCGGGGCTGACCTCCACGATCGGGCAGACCTCCTTGACCCCGGCCGGGTCCAGCCACTCCGCGTCCACGCCGTTGACCCGGTTGGCCTCCACCCGCCGTACGCCGTCGCGCACGTCCTGGAGGCTGTGCGCCAGGTTGAGCACGCCGCGCTGGCTGAACAGCAGCGGATAGCCGAGGTCCTCCTCCAGGCCCTCCCAGAGCTTGAGCGCGTGCTCGTAGATGCCCGCGCTCTCGTCCCACAGGTAGTTGGACCGGATGATGGTGGTGTTCCTGGCCATGTTCCCGCCGGCCAGCCAGCCGCGCTCCAGCACCGCCACATCCGTGATGCCATGATTTTTCGCGAGATAGTAGGCGGTGGCCAGGCCGTGGCCGCCCGCGCCCACGATGACCACCTCGTAGGACTTCCGCGGCTCCGCCGACCGCCACAAACGATCCGGATGCATCATTGCCTCTCTATCCGCGCAGGCGTTCCATGGCCGGATCGAACAGGGGCTCCGCCGCGACGACCGCGTCCACCAGCTGGTCGAAGTAGCCGATCCGCACCGCCGTGCCCGGCACGGACAGCTCGGCGGGCAGCCAGGCGTACGCGATGCCCCGGCCGATCGTGTAGCCGTAGGCGGCGCTGGTGACGTAACCGGCCGGTCGGCCGTCGTGGTAGACGGGCTCCTTGCCCATGACCGTGGTGTGCCCCTCGTCCAGCAGCAGGCAGGTCAGCTTCCTGCGCACCGACTCCTTGCGTTCCAGGAGCGCGTCCCTGCCGATGAAGTCGCCCTTGCCCAGCTTGACCGCGAACCCCAGGCCCGCCTCGTACGGATCGTGCTCGAAGGTCATGTCCGTCCCGAAGGAGCGGTAGCCCTTCTCCAGCCGCAGGCTCGCGAACGCGCCCCGGCCCGCCGCCACCGCGCCCTCCCGCAGGAGCGTGTCCCACAGCTTGAGCCCCATGTCGGCGCTGGTGTAGACCTCCCAGCCGAGTTCCCCGACGTACGACAGCCGCAGCAGGGTCGCCGGGACATTCCCGATGTATCCCCGGGCGGCCCGGAAGTAGCGGAGCGCGGTCAGGTCCACGTCCGTGAGCGGCTGCACCAGCTCCCGCGCGCGTGGCCCCCACACGCCCAGGCAGCAGGTGCCCGCCGTGACGTCGCGGACGAACACGTCGGCCGGGCGATGCCGCTCGAACCAGTCCAGGTCCAGCTCCCCGTTCGCGCCGACCTGGTAGCGGTCCGCGCCCAGCCTGGCCACCGTGACGTCGCTGCGGATCCCGCCGTCCACGTCCAGCAGCAGGCAGTACGTCACGGACCCGACCGACTTGGCCACGTCGCCGGTGGTCAGCCGCCCCAGGAACGCCGTCGCGCCGGGGCCGCTCACCTCCAGCCGCTTCAGCGCGGTCATGTCGTAGAGGGCGACCCCCTCCCGGGTGGCCCTGGCCTCCGCGCCGACGATGGGGGACCAGTACCGGGAGGCCCACGCGTCGGGGGTGACGGCGGGGGCGGGGAGCGTCTCGTTGGCGGCGTACCAGTGGGGGCGTTCCCAGCCGGAGGCCTCCAGGAAGTACGCGCCGAGTTCGCGCTGCCGTACGTGGAAGGGGCTGGTGCGGAGCGGGCGGGGGTCCTCCATGGGCTGGAGCGGATGGATGATGTCGTAGACCTCGACGTAGTTCTGGCACCCGCGGGCCACCACGTACGCGGGGGCGAGCTGGTGGGGCTCGAACCGGTTGACGTCGCATTCGTGCAGGTCCACGGTGGAGTGCCCGTCCACGAGCCATTCGGCCATCGCGCGCCCGACGCCCGCCGAGTGCGTCACCCACACCGCCTCGGCCACCCAGAAGCCCCGGACGTCCCGGGACTCGCCCATCAGCGGCATGTTGTCGGTGGTGAAGGAGAAGAGCCCGTTGACCCCTTCCTCCACCTTCGCGTTCCGGGTGGCGGGCAGCAGGGACTGCGTCTCGGTCCAGGCGTCGGCGAAGTCGTCCGGGGTGAAGGCCAGCAGCGAGGGCATCACCTCGGCGGCGTCCACGGACAGGATGTCGTCGGCGGAGACGGGCATCGGCCGGTGGCCGTAGTAGCCGACCCCGAGCGTGCCGTTCCGGTCGCGGTAGTAGAGGTCTGCGTCCTGGTGCCGCAGGATCGGCAGGCTCGCGGTCGCGTCCGCGTCCAGTTCCGGCAGCCTGCCGGTCCACGCGAGCTGGTGGGCCAGCGGCGTCAGCGGCAGCTCCATGCCGGCCATGCGCGCCACCCGGGGACCCCAGATCCCCGCACAGCAGACCACGATATCCGCTGATATTTCGCCCTGGTCGGTGAGGACGCCGGTGACCCGCCCGTCCGCGGAGAGCACGTCCAGGACCTCGTGCCGGGGGAGCACCCGCACACCCCGGGCCTGCGCTCTGTCCAGCTGCGCCGCCACCGCCGGCACGGCCAGCGCCAGCCCGTCGGTGCGCAGGAACAGCCCGCCGAGCACCCGCTCGGGGTCCAGCAGCGGATGCCGGGCCGCGCACTCGGCCGGGCTCAGCAGCTCCGCCTCCAGGCCCCACGCGGTGGCCCACCCGTGCCGCCGGCGCAGCTCCCGCAGCCGCTCCGGCGTGGTGGCCACCTCCAGGCCGCCGACCTGGAGGAACGTCCCCAGCTCGACGAACTTCTCGACCGTGTAGCGGGCCATCTCGGCCATCGCCTTCGAGCCGTTGGTCTGGAAGACCAGCCCGGGAGCGTGCGAGGAGGAACCGCCGGTCGCGGGCACGTCGCCCTGGTCGACCACGGTCACGTCGGTCCAGCCGCGCAGGGACAGCTCGTCGGCGAGCGCCGCGCCCACCACACCGGCGCCGATGATGACAACGCTCGCCATAGCCACCTCCGCTGTTGCAATATGCGCAACTGACCGCGTTTGCCGCAACAAGCGTCCCGTGCTGCTCAAATGGTGTCAAGCAGCACGGGACAGCCCGTGCTCAGCTGGTCGGCAGCCAAGCCTTGATCTTGGCCTCGTTGTCGGCCGCCCACTTCGCGGCGGCCTCGGCCGGGGCCATCTTGTCCTCGGAGATGTACTTCGCCACCAGGTTCTGGTCGTCGTTCGTCCAGGTGAAGTTCTTGATCAGCGTGTACGCCGGGCTGCCGGAGTCCGCGAACCTCTTGCTCACGATCTTGTCCAGCTCGTACAGCGGGTAGTCGCACGCCACCTTCGCCGCGTCCGCGTCACAGCCGTCCGTGTACGCGGGCAGGTTGATCTTCACCAGTTTCAGCTCGGACAGGAACCACTGCGGCTCGTAGAAGTAGCCGATGACCGGCTTCTGCTCCTTCTCCGACTGCCGGAACGCGGTGATCAGCGCCGCCTCGCTGCCGGCGTAGACCACCTTGTAGTCGAGCTTGAGGTTCTTCACCAGCGCCTCGTCGTTGGTGACGAAGGACGGGTCGCCGTCGAGCAGCTGGCCCTTGTCGCCGGACTCGGAGGTCTTGAACAGCTCCGCGTACTTGTTCAGGTTCTGCCAGTCGGTGATGTCGGGGTACTTGGCCGCCATCCAGGGCGCGACGTACCAGCCGATCACGCCCTTGTTGCCGGTCAGGCCCGCGTCCACGGCGGTCTTCTGCTCCTCGATGTACTTCTTCTTGAGGTCGTCGTGACCCCAGTTCTCCACCACCGCGTCGACTTCGCCGGTCCCGAAGCCCTGCCAGGCGACCTCCTCCTTCAGGTCCTTCTTGACGACCGTGCAGCCGAGGTTCTTCTCGGCCACGTGCGCGATCACGGCCGCGTTCGCCTCGTACCCGACCCAGGGGTTGATGGCCAGGTTGAGGGTCCCGCAGGCCGCGCCGGACCCGGCCGCTCCGGTGCCGGGCGCGGCGCTGGGCGCCTCGCCGACCTTGGCCCCGCCGCATCCGGTCAGGATCAGCGCGGCCCCGGCCACCAGAGCTATTCGTCGAATTGCCATTAGTCCTCCTTGATCACCCCGAGTCGATCCGTTCTGGCCTGGGCCGCCCGTGTCACACGGTCCAGGACGATTCCGAGCACGACGATGGCCAGCCCCGCCGCCAGGCCCTTGCCGCGCAACTGGTGCTGGGAGAACCCGGCGACCACGTCGTAGCCCAGCGCCCCCGCGCCCACCAGGCCGCCGACCACGACCATCGAGAGCACGTAGATCAGCCCCTGGTTGGCGGCCAGCGCGACCGCGCCGCGCGCCATCGGCAGCTGGACTTTGGTGATGACCTGCCAGGGGCTGGATCCCGCCGAGCGGGCCGCCTCGACCGTGGTGGCGGGCACGCCGCGGATGCCCTCGGCGACCAGCTTGATCGCGACGGGGGCGGCGAAGACGACGGCCGCGATGATGGCGGTGAACCTGGTCGGCCCGAACAGGCCCAGGATCGGCACCAGGTAGACGAAGGCGGGCATGGTCTGCCCGGCGTCCAGGACCGGCCGCAGCACCGCGTCGGCGCGGTCGCTCCTGCCGATCCACACGCCGGCGGCCACGCCCAGCGCCATCACCAGCAGGGTGGCCACCAGCGTGGCGGCCAGCGTGACCATGCTGTCCTGCCAGAGCCCCAGCCCGATCAGGGCGGCCAGGCCCACCGCGGCCGTGATCGCCGCGCGTACGCCGCCGACCAGCGCGGCGATGGCCACCCCCGCCGCGAACACCAGCCACCACGGCGACCCGGCCAGCAGCGACTCGAACGGGTTGAGCAGGCCGTACGTGACCAGGTTCTTGAGCGCGTCGGTGAACCCGGCCAGGCTGTCCTGCACCCAGGCGCTGGCCGCGTCCGCCGCCCGCCGGACGTAGGACCCGATGTTCGCCTCGGCCGGGAACACCGCCGCCCACACGTATGTATAGGACAGGTAGCTCAGCACCGCCGCGATCCCCAGCGCGACCGTCACCTCTACCCGCCGGAAGAAGGCCGATATTTCACGTCCTGTACGGCGCTGCGCCTCCACCCGCCGGCTGGCCGCCGTGGTCGCCCGGTCGAGCACCACCGCCATGATCACGATCGCCAGCCCGGCGTTGAAGGCCGCGCCGATGTCCAGGGTCTGGAGCGCCTTCAGTACGGTCTTGCCCAGCCCCGGCGCGTCGATCAGCGCCGCGATGGTGGCCATGGAGAGCGCCGCCATGATCGTCTGGTTGACGCCGACCACGATGGTGCGCCTGGCCAGCGGAAGCCGTACGTGCCGGAGCGACTGCGCGGCCGTGGCGCCCAGGGAGGCGCCGGCCTCCAGTGTGACGGGGGAGACCTCGCGGATGGCGTGCGCGGTGATGCGGATGGCGGGCGGGATCGCGTAGATCATCGTCGCGATGGTCGCGCTGGCCGGGCCGATCAGGAAGAACAGGGTCAGCGGCGCGAGGTAGACGAACGTGGGCATGGTCTGCATGAAGTCCAGCACCGGCGTGACGAACCGGTTGAACCGGTCGCTCAGCCCGGCCCAGACCCCCAGCGGGATGCCCACGGCCAGCGAGTACGCCACCGCCGTGAGCGTCAGCGCCAGCGTGTCCATGCTCTCCGCCCAGAGCCCCAGCAGCCCGAACGACACGAACCCGGCCACCGTCAGCAGCGCCACCCGGATGTTCCCGAACAGGTACGTGATCGCCGCCGCGAGCGCCACCACGCCCAGCCAGCCGAGCAGCGGCACCGGCCGCCCGAACGACGGCTGGCTGATCAGCGCCTGCACGAAACGCACCGACTCGTCCAGGACGAGCCGGATGTAGTTGACGAAGTACAAGAAGAACGGATTGCTGTTGCGGTTGTCGTCGACGGTGTCCCACGCCTCGTTGGCGCCTTCGTGCAGGGGCGTCAGCTCGGCCCCGCCCAGCGGGAGGGTGTCCCGGCCGGACAGCAGGGCGTGCCCGAGCACCCAGGCGGCCAGGACCGCGCCGATCAGGTAGCGCCGGGCGGGCAGGCGCGCGGTCACGGTGAGGGCGGTCATCGCGCGATCATTTCCAGGATCTCGGCGCTGGTGACCACCCCGAGTAACGCGCCGTCGCGGACGACCCGGACCGGCCGGTCGGCGGAGAGCACCACGCGCACGGCGTCGCGGATGACCAGGTCGGGATCGAGTTCCGGGCCGTCGAGCGGCTCGCCCTCCATCGCGTCCCGCATGATCCAGCGCAGGGTCAGCACGTGCGAGCGGGGGACGTCGCTGACGAAGTCGCGCACGTAGTCGTCGGCGGGCGCGCCCACCACCTCGTCGGCGGTGCCCATCTGCACCAGCTCGCCGTCCCGCATGATCAGGATGCGGTCGCCCAGCTTGAGCGCCTCGCTCAGGTCGTGGGTGATGAAGACCATGGTCTTGCCGACCTCGCGGTGCAGCCGGATGACCTCGTTCTGCATCTCCCGCCGGATCAGCGGGTCCAGCGCCGAGAACGGCTCGTCGAACAGGAGCAGGTCGGGATCGACGGCCAGGGCCCGCGCCAGCCCCACCCGCTGCTGCATGCCGCCGGAGAGCTGGTCCGGGTAGGAGTTCTCGAATCCGGTCAGACCGACCAGCTCCAGCACCTCGCGGGCCCGCTTGTACCGCTCCGCCCGCGCGCTGCCCCGGATCTCCAGCCCGAACGCGACGTTGTCCAGCACGCAGCGGTGCGGCAGCAGCCCGAAATGCTGGAACACCATCGCCAGCCGGTGCCGCCGCAGCTCCCGCAGCCGCCGCTCGTCGGCCCTCCGGATGTCGTCGCCGTCGAAGAGGATCTCGCCCGAGGTCGGCTCGACCAGCCGGGTCAGGCATCGGACCAGCGTCGATTTGCCCGACCCCGACAGTCCCATGACGACGAAGACCTCGCCGGGCCGGACCGTGAAGGACACGTCGCGGACGGCGGCCACGCAGCCCGTCGTCTCCTTCAACTCCTGCCGCGACAGCGTGGTGCCGACGGCACGTTCCGGCCGGGGCCCGAAAACCTTCCACAGGCCGCGTACGTCGAGGACGGGCTGATCTCTCATGGGCACCTAGGGTTTGCGATAGAAGGGGGTGTGCTGAGGGGCTAGGGGGGTGTTGCCGAGAATGAGGTCGGCCGCCTTCTCGGCCAGCATCATGACCGGGGCGTAGATGTTGCCGTTCGTGACGTACGGCATCGCGCTCGCATCCACCACACGAATTCCATCCAAACCGTGCACCCGCATGGTGGCCGGGTCAAGCACGGACATCTCATCCAGGCCCATGCGGTTCGTGCACGACGGGTGGAGCGCGGTCTCCCCGTCCCTGGCCACCCAGTCCAGGATCTCCTCGTCGGTCCGTACGTCCGGGCCTGGCGAGATCTCCCCGGTGCTGAACGGCTTGAGCGCCGGCTGCTCCAGGATCGACCGGGCGACCCGTACGGCCTCCACCCATTCGCGGCGGTCCTGCTCGGTCGAGAGGTAGTTGAAGCGCAGCGCCGGGTGCCGCCGGGGATCGTTGGAGCGGATCTTCACCGATCCGCGGGCGTCGGAGTACATCGGCCCCACGTGGACCTGGTAGCCGTGGCCGCCCGCCGGCGCGGAGCCGTCGTACCGTACGGCGAGGGGCAGGAAGTGGAACATCAGGTTCGGGTAGGCGACCTCGTCGTTGCTCCGGACGAACCCGCCCGCCTCGAAGTGGTTGGTCGCGCCGGGCCCGCTCCGCAGGAACAGCCACTGCGCCCCGATCCACGGCCGATGCCGATATTTCAGGTACGGCTGCATCGACACCGGCTGGCCGCACCCGTGCTGGATGTACACCTCCAGGTGGTCCTGGAGGTTCTCGCCCACCCCGGGCAGATGGTGCACCGGCGTCACGCCCGCCTCGCGCAGTTCGTCCGCGTTGCCCACGCCGGAGAGCTGGAGCAGCTGCGGCGAGTTGATCGCGCCCCCGCAGAGGATGATCTCCCTGCCGCGAACGCTCTCCCCGTCGCATTCCACGCCGACCGCCCGGGTGCCCTCGAACAGCACCTTCGTGACGAGCGCCCGGGTCCGTACCGTCAGGTTCTTCCGCTTCCGCGCCGGGTCCAGGTACGCCCGCCGGGCCGACCACCGCCGCCCGTTCCGGATGTTCCGGTCGAACGCCGCGAACCCCTCCTGCCGGAACCCGTTCACGTCGTCCGTCAGCGGATATCCGGCCTCCTGCACGGCCTCGAAGAACGCCGGGAACAGCGGGCTCGACACCGGCCCGCGCTCCAGCACCAGCGGCCCGTCGTGCCCCCGGAACTCCGTCCCCGGATCCCCCAGGCAGTTCTCCATCCTCCTGAAGTACGGCAGGCAGTGCGCGTAGTCCCAGGTCTCCATGCCCGGATCGGCGCCCCAGCGCTCGTAGTCGAGCGGGTTGCCCCGCTGGAAGATCATCCCGTTGATGCTGCTGGATCCGCCGAGCACCTTGCCGCGCGCGTGGTAGATCCGGCGGTTCCGCATGTGGGGCTCGGGCTCGGACTCGTACTTCCAGTCGTAGAAGCGGCTGCCGATCGGGAAGGTCAATGCGGCGGGCATGTGGATGAACACGTCCCACGGGTAGTCGGGCCTGCCCGCCTCCAGCACGAGCACCCTCGTCCCGGGATCGGCCGACAGCCGGTTCGCCAGCGCACACCCGGCCGAGCCGCCGCCAACGATGATGAAGTCATATGTCATGACCCCTCCACTTTTGCCGAATCGTAGCGTCATACGCACCACGTTTCACTAGTAGCAACAGAGATTTAATCGATCGTGATCGACGGCTACAGTTGCGCCATGGGCAACGAAAGCGGGGGCGTGCAGTCCGTGGACCGCGCCATCTCCGTGATGGAGATCCTCGCCCGCAAGGGCGAAGCCGGCGTCAGCGAGATCGCGGCCGAGATCGAGGTCCACAAGTCCACCGCCTTCCGGCTGCTCGGCGCCCTCGAAGCGCGCGGCCTGGTCGAACAGGCCGAGGACCGCGGCAAGTACCGCCTGGGCTTCGGCCTCATCCGCCTCGCCGCCGGCGTCGACACCCAGCTCGACATCGCCCAGCGCGCCCGCCCCACCTGCCAGCGCCTGGCCGAGGAACTCGGCGAAACCGTCAACATCGCCGTCCTCCGCTCGGTCTACGCGGTCAACCTGGACCAGGTCAGAGGCCCCTCCGCGGTCACCGCCCACAACTGGGTGGGCCAGCTCACCCCGCTCCACGCCACCTCCAGCGGCAAGATCCTCCTCGCCCACGCCGACCCCGCCCTGCTCTCCCAGATCACCTTGGAACGCTTCACCTCGCGCACCATCACCACGATCCCCGACCTGGAAAAAGAACTCACCACCGCCCGAACCCGCGGCTACGCCACCACCCTCGAAGAACTGGAGGAGGGCCTGAACGCGGTCGCGGCCCCCGTACGCTCCTTCCACGGCGAAGTGATCGCCGCCGTCAGCGTCTCCGGCCCCGCATATCGCCTCACGGAACAGCGCGTCCACGATATGGCCCCCACCTTGATAGGAGGTGCCACGGAAATCAGCACCCGCCTCGGCCACAGCTCCTCCTAGCCCGCCGGACAGCGGTCTGCCCTGTTCGACATGCGGGGGTGAGGTCCGCGGTCGCTTCGCGGGAGCGGGCGGAGCCCCGAAGCCGTTTCGCGGGAGCGATGTGGAGTTCGGAGGCTGTTGCGGAGGCGGAGTCCCAGGGGCATTCGCGGGGGCGGGGCGGAGCCCCGGGAGGAAACAAAGGGTGGGTGGGTGGGAGAACCACCTAGCCGATCTTTTCGAGCACCCACTCGTGGAAAGCTCCGATGTGATGTTCGCTCGGCACCAGAACCCCTCCTTTGGCGTACAGGCGGGAGCTCATTCGGGGCTGGCAGCGTTCGCAGGCTTCGAAGTCCTGTTCGTTGACCCGGTGGAAGAGTTCGACGGACTTGTCGAGGTCCTTGCCAGAGGCGACCACGTCGGCGGTGTAGAGCCAGTCGCACTCGACGATCGTGCGGTCGGCGGCCAGCGGGTACATGCGGTGCAGGATCACATGGTCGGGCACGAGGTTGATGAACACCTGCGGCTTGATGGTGATCGCGTAGTAGCGCCGATCCTGCTCCTCGGCCAGTGACGGAATCCGGTCGAGACCCGGCGACCCGTCGACCGTGAACCCCTGGATGTCCTCGCCGAACAGCGCGCCATGCCCGACGTAGTACTGCGCCGCGTACCCGTCCGCGAACTCGGGCAGCACCTCGACCAGCTCCGGATGGATGGTCGCGCAGTGATAACACTCCATGAAGTTCTCGACGATCAGCTTCCAGTTGGCCTTCACGTCGTAGACGATCCTGCGCCCGAGCCCCAGCGCGTCCGGCGAGTAGTTGTCGATCAACTCCAGCGCCCCGAGCCGCTCGGTCACCGCCCCCATCACCGTCTCCTCGAACGACGGCGGCTCCTCGGCCAGACACACCCAGACGTACCCGAGCCACTCCCGCACGTGCACCCTGGCCAGCCCGTACGCCACCCGATCCAGATCCGGCATGGCCGACATGTTCGGCGCCGCGACCAGCGTCCCGTCCAGGTCGTAACTCCACGCGTGGTACGCACACGAGAACGCCCGCTTGACCGACCCCGACTCCTCCACGCACAACGTCGCCCCCCGATGCCGGCACACGTTGAAGAACGCCCGCACCCCACCCCGGCTACGCGTGATCAGGATGCTCTCCGTCCCCACCTGCACCGTACGGAACGCCCCGGGCGTCCCCACATCCGAGGACCTGGCCGCGCAGAACCACATCGCCTCGAAGATCTCCCGCTGCTCCGCCGCGAAGATCTCCGCATCGGTGTAGTAGCGGCCGGGAAGGGTGGGAATCACGCTGCTCACCGCTTGCACCCCTGTTTCGCGAAACGGAACATCATGCGCTATGCGCAACAGCGTGAAGCCGCCCGAATCGGATGTCAAGGGTTCAACCGGGTCACATCGGTCTCATGAGACCCTCACTCGAACAACGAATGCCCGTCCCCGCGCTCTCTTCTCTTCCGTTCCACCACGACCAGGTTGACGATGGAGATCAGCGCGACGACCCCGAGCGCGACCGCCGCCACCCACCATCCGGCCAGCCACGACAGCGCCCCGAGCGCGATACAGACCACCAGCCCGAACGTGGCCAGCGCGATGCGCAGGTTGAGCGCCGACTCCGGCCGCTCCATGGTCGGCGAGACCTCCGACCAGAAACGATCCCGGATGCGATGCGTCTTGTTCATTCAGACTCACCTCCAAAAGTCACATCCGAAATGTCACGTTGTACGACACCAGGTGATACCCGCCTCCGGCCCCTCGCCAGCTGGTGAGCGACCCGTTGTGCGCCAGCCCGTCGGCCGCGACCGCCAGCACCTCCTCGTCGCTCAGCCCTTCGAGGATCTGCCGGAGGAACAGCACCACCGCGTCGTGCGCGACGATCAGCACCCGCCGGTGCCCGTCGCCTTCGATCTCGGCCACCACCTCCCGCAGCCGCGCCGCCACGTCCCGGAACGATTCCCCCTCAGGTGGTCTGTACCCCAGCGGATCCCGTTCCTCCGCCCGGGCCTCCGCCGGAAACCGTTCCCGCACCATCCACGGCGTCTTGTGACTCAGCTGTCCGCGATCCCGGTCCTTGAGCCGGGGGTCGACCCGATGGCAGGGCCGCTCCGGGAGCCGGCTCTCGATCCGCTGCCAGGTCTGCGCGGCCCGCAGATACGGCGAGCACCACACCATGTCCGGCGCCTCGCGGGGACCCAGGCCCGCGATCCATTCGCCGACCGCGTTCGCCTGGCGGTGCCCCAGCTCGGTCAGGCCGATCGCCATGTCGTCACCGGGGATCACCGTCGCCGGGTCCTTCTCGGCGGCGAGGTACGCGGCGTTGGACGTGCTCTGGCCGTGGCGTACGGCGTACACGAACTCGACCGGTCCGGATCGTGCGGCATGCGGGCAGTTCATCTGGCCTGACCTCCTCGTCGATAGAACGCGGAGGGCCCTGCCGCCCATTTCGAAAGCCCTGATGTCTAGGGTTCGAGGCAGGCCGGGATGGAGTCCGAACGCCCGGTGGGCCGCTGGGTGTGCCCGGCCGGATCGTAGATCTTCACCCACCGCACGGACGCGAACTGCTTCAGCGTGGGGTTGATCTCGTTGGCGACGGTGAAGGTGGAACCACCGCTGGAGCACCCGCCGGTGAGGTAGACCCGCGCGACCCCGTTATTGATCGTCACCTTGCTGAACCCCGTCGCCCCCGACCCCACGAAACGCAATCCCGCCGCGGCCTCACCCTGTGTCGGCCCCGCGAACAGCCGCTGCAACACCGCCGCCGCCGTCCCCGGCACCACCACAGGCCGCACCACACCCCGCACGTACGGCGTGCGCCCCGCATTGAAGTTCAAACTGTTCAGGAAGTACGCCTTCGCCCGCACAGTCCGGTACGGCGTGGCGATGTCCACCACCACCCGGCTCGGATTCCGCAGCGTGTACAGCCGGACGGCCGACTTCTTCGCGACCCCGACCCCGAACGACAGCACCGCCTCGAAGTCCCCGGTGTTGACGACCTGGATGATCCCCGGCAACGCCAACGTCCGGCGCGTGGGGCCGTACGTGGTGTTCCCGCCGGCGTGCCCGGTCGCGCCACCGAACCGCACCAGCAGCCGCGCGTTCCCGGCGACCGCGATCGGCAGCCCCGATCCGTCCCCCACGAGACCGGCCACGTACCGCACGCTGCGCTGCGCCGGGAGCCCGCCCCGGAACTGGAACACGAGCCGGTCCAGCCCCGGATGATGGGCGGCCCTGATCGCGACCAGCGTCGGAACCACTGCCTGGGCGTTCGCCGGAACACTGAACCCGGCCGCCACGAGGACACCCGCCGTGAGTACGGCGGCGAAAGCACGTAAGGAGACCACACGTAAAGAGACCATGCGACACGTCCGATCCTTCGTCTCCCATGGTGACGGGCCGCCACGCGAAGTCAACAGCCCCGGAAAATCCGGATGAGCCCGCTTGCCCCGCCTGGATAGGCTGCGAGGATGAGCACCAAGGACCTCCAGGTCTCCGACGTCCTCGGCCGTTTCCTCGTCAACGGCCGCCTGGTGAGCATGCCCGCCAAGCACGCCAGACGCCGCATCGTCCTGGACCACATCGCCGGCTCCTTCGAACCGGGCGTCCGCTACCCGGAAGCCCAGGTCAACGAGATCCTGCGCGCCTTCCACGACGACTACGCCGCGCTCCGCCGCTACCTGATCGACGGCGAGTTCCTCTCCCGCGAGGACGGCGTCTACTGGCGCAGCGGCGGCACCGTCGTCTGATCCGCGAGCGCCGACGGGGTTGGTGAAAGTCGTAATCCGGATATTCCGGTCGCGATAGCATCCGGCGCGTGCGACAGAAGCAGCCCGTTGTCCTCGCCGCCCCCAGTGTTCTCAGCGTCGTTCTCGGCGTCGTTCTCGGCGTCTTCACCCCGTTGCTCGTGCCGCAGGCCGCCATGGCCGCGCCGGGCAACCCCGCCGGAGGCGCGTACGTCCCGGCGGAGGCGCGGGCCGTCACCACCTCGCGGCCGGACAGGGTCGTCGGGAACGGCACACCCGCCAGTTGCACGTCCAGGGCCGTGGTCGCGGCCGTCGCCAAGGGCGGCGTGATCACCTTCAACTGCGGCCCGCGGCCGGTGGTGATCCGCATGACGGCCACCGCCAAGGTCCGCAACACCAGCGCGCGGGTCGTGCTGGACGGCGGCGGCAAGGTGACGCTCAGCGGCATGGGCCAGCGGCGCATCCTCTACATGAACACCTGCGACAAATCGCTGGTGTGGACGACCTCGCACTGCGACAACCAGAGCCGCCCGCAGCTGGTGCTCCAGAACCTGACGTTCGCCGACGGGAACGCGACGGGGGAGAAGCTGGAAGGCGGCGGCGGAGCCGTCTTCGTCCGGGGCGGACGGGTGAAGGTGGTCAACTCCACCTTTATAAGGAATCGCTGTGACTCGACCGGGCCCGATGTGGGCGGGGCGGCTCTGCGGGTGCTGAGCCAGTACCGGAACCTGCCGGTCTACGTGGTCCGCAGCACGTTCGGCGGGGCGAAGGGCCAGGGCGGCGTCTGCTCCAACGGGGGAGCGGTGAGCAGCATCGGCGTCTCCTGGGTGATCCTCAACAGCGTCATGTCGTACAACAAGGCGATCGGCAGGGGAGCGAACCCGGCCAGAGGCGGCACGCCGGGCGGCGGCAGCGGCGGCGCCATCTACACGGACGGGAACCGGTTCACCGTCCGGGTCGCCGGATCGGTCATCCAGAACAACACCGCCCGGGAAGGCGGCGGCGCCGTCTTCTTCGTCAGCAACGACATGACCGGGACGCTGCGGATCGAGAAGTCCCGGCTGCGGAACAACCCGAGCGCGGGGTTCGAGACGCGCGGATTCCCCGGGATCTTCTTCAAGGGAGCTGGGAAGCCGCAGGTCGTCGCGTCGACGCTCAGGTGATCTGGCTACGGCTCCGGGAGAGGCGGTCGGCCAGGCGGATCGGTTCCGGGAGGCGGAAGGCCGGGGTCGTACGGAGCACGTGGGCGCAGGCGTTGTCGAGGCTGACGCGGTGGCCCTGGGAGACGTAGACCGGTTTGACGTGGTCGCGGGTCCGGAGGGCGCGGCCGACCGTGTCCTGGCCGAGGGTGATCGGGGTCCAGCTGCCCCGGGCGGGGGCGGGGTCGTCGCAGGCGCCGACGAAGGCGGTCTTGGCGACGCCGATCGTGGGGAGGCCGGTGAGCACGCCCAGGTGGCAGGCGAGGCCGAAACGGCGGGGGTGGGCCAGGCCGTACCCGTCGCAGATGAGCAGGTCGGGGGTGACGCTGAGCCGGTCGAGGGCGGTCAGCAGCGGCGGAAGCTCCCGGAACGCGAACAGCCCCGGGATGTACGGAAATTTCGTTTTTTCGCGGGATGTTGCTTGGTCCACGATCCGCAGGGTCTCGTCGAGGACGACGACGGCGCCGGTCACCTCGTCCCGGTCAGGGGCGTACCCGACGTCGAGCCCGGCGACGAGGCCGACGACGGGCGGCCCGGGGTCGGTGAGGTCGACGAGCGGCCGCAGGCGTTCCTGCACGGCCTCCGCTTCGGCGACCGTGGTCGGCCAGTGGTTCATCCGGCGGCCTCCGAGACGGTGTCCATCCGGTACAGTCTGCCGCCGCCGCGAGGCGGGCGCGAGCCGTGGCCGGGCACGGCGCGGCATGATCACGTGAGACCCGCCGGGAGCCGAGAACACCCCACGACATGTCCGTTATGTATGGATATTCCGTAGATGCTAGCTGCGCGACACACGCAGTCCATCTCGCGGCATGGACGGGTTCACCGCCCCGGACTCCCTTTCACACGCGTCACACCAATATTTCGCCGGGAACCCGCTAGGGCGTAACCCGAGGTCGTCAGCCTTTCGCTGCTGCCTCGCCCGCCCTCCGGCGAGGGGCCCTCGTGAAAGGCCGTGCAACCGTGCCCAAGCTGTCGGCCTGGTCCGGCGTCGTCGTCCTCCTGCTGACGGTGGCCGGAGTTCTCCGCGTCCAGGACGCCGCCGCGGCCGGCACCCGGATAGCCGACGTGCCCTACACGTGTGGCGGAAAGGGCGCCGAACTCGACGTCACCTTGCAGGCGCCCACGACGGCGTTTGTGGCGGCTGGTGCGGCCCTCCCCGGCCGCCGGATTTGGAGGCGGACATGAACACGTCCGGGAAGCAGTCACCGGGGCACGAGCGTCAGCCGGCCGGGTGGTCGGCCCGGCGCCGACGGAGCGCCGTCGCGCCGGCCTCGGGACCGCTGGGGCCCGTGCGCCTGGTCCTGATGCTGGGGACCGTGGCGGCGGTCGTCACCGCGCTGGTGGGGGTCGTGCTGGCGGCCTCGGAACCGAGCGAACTGGCCGTCCGGAAGTCGCTCGGGGTGGTGAATCCGCCCGGACCCGCGGGAGTGCTGAGCTTTCCGAACGAGGTGGGGCCGGGCGGGCCCGGGGCGGTGCTGACCGCGGCCGTCGCCGACGCCCCGCCGCCGGAACCGGCGGGGCCGCCCGCCGCGCCCGTCGGGGAGGCCAATCCGACCAGGCTGGTCATCCCCGGGATCAAGGTGGACGCCCCGTTGCGGGCGGTCGGGGTGACGGCCCGGCGGGAGATCGAGGTGCCGCCGCTGTCGGCCCGCAATCTGGCCGGGTGGTTCAAGTACGGTCCGACCCCGGGTGAGGCGGGGCCGGCCGTCATCGTGGGCCACGTCAACACGCGTACCGGACCCGCGGTCTTCCAGCGGCTGCGCGAACTCGCGCGCGGGCACCTCGTCAGGATCGGGCGGGCGGACGGCTCGGTCGTGACGTTCACCGTGGACGGCGTCGAACAGGTCTCCAAAACAATGTTCCCGACCGAGCGCGTGTACGGCGACACCGCCCATCCCGCGCTACGCCTCATCACCTGCGGCGGCGTGTACAACAGAAAAACGCACAGTTACACCGACAATCTAATCGTCTATGCCACGCTCACATCTGTGACATTTAATTAACATTGCTAATTATTTTTTGATCAGGGTTTCGGTTAATCGGTTTTGGGTGGTCATTGATGATGAGGGTGCGGCACAGACGGCTGGCGACCCTGGGAATCGCGCAGATCTGGCTCGGGGCGGCACTGGCCGTGGGCGCGGTCGCCGCGACCCCGCCGAACGCGGTGACCGCCCGGGACGTGACGGCGGGGACGCTGACGATCGGCCTGGCGGCCCTCGCGGACGCGGACACGCGGGTGTCCGTCGACGGCGGCGCGGAACTCACGCCCGAGGGCGGGGTCCGCTTCCACGCGGCGGGCGGCGCGTTCGACCCGGCGACGGGCGACGCCGAAGTGGAGTACGAAGGGTCTGTCCGTCTCGTCGACGGCCCCCGGACGGTGGTCGTCAGCCGGCCCTGGCTGCACATCGACGGCCGCGACGCCGTGGTACGCGCCGAGCGGGTGACCACGGTCGCGGACCCCACCCCCAGGCCCTCCCCGACACCCACCCCGACACCCACCCCGACGCCGAGTCCGTCCGCCGAGCCCAGCCTCAGCCCGTCCCCGTCCCTGCTCACCGACCCGCCCGCCACCACCGACCTGGTACGGCTGGCCGTCGGCGCCCCCCACCTCAGCGGCCTGACCGTGAGCTGGACCGGGACGGCCACGGCGGCGACCCCGTCACCGAGCGCCGGATCGACCCCCGGGCCGACGGCGACGCCCGGCTCCACCCCGTCCGAAACCGCGACCGCGACCCCAACCGGTAGCCCTTCGGCGAGCACCCCGCAGGCGGCGCGCCTGTCCGCCCAGGACGTGCCCGCGTCGGTCTCGGTCCTGCTCACCCTCAGCCAGGTCGTGCAACCCGACGCCCACCTGCTGCTCACCGAGTCGAGCACCCCGAGCCCCACGCCCAGCACCTCCGCCGGCGGCTCCGGGAGCCCGAGCGCGAGCGCGTCGTCGACCCCGTCCCCCCGCCCCTGTCCCACACCTTCGGCGAGCGCGTCCGCCAGCGCCTCGGCGTCGGCGAGCGCGTCGGCCTCCGCGAGCGCCTCGGCCAGCGCGTCCGCCAGTGCCTCGGCCAGCGCCTCCGCGAGCGCCTCGGCGAGCGCGTCCGCCAGCGCGAGCGCCTCCGCCAGTGCCTCCGCCAGTGCCAGCGCGTCGGCGAGCGCCTCCGCCAGCGCGAGCGCGAGCCCGTCCCCCAGCGCCTCCCCGTGCGTGTCCCCGTCCCCGTCGCGCTCGCCCTCCGCCTCGCCCTCCCGCTCCGGCGGCGGCACCACGCCGTCCCCCTCGCTCAGCCACACCCCGAGCAGGTCCACGTCCACCTTCTACGAGACGGTCACCGCGGTCCCGGCCGGCGACGACGAGGAACTGCCCAAGACCGGGGACGGTTTCGTCGCCCCGCTGACCATGCTGGGCGCGTTCCTGGTCGTGGGCGGCGCGTTCACCCTCCGGGCGGCCAGGCGCGGCGGTTACGTCACGGGCGAGCTCTGACGGTGGTCACCGGTCAGACGGCCCCGCCGTACCAGCACCGGCAGGACGACGACCTCTGGGAGCCGCCGTCGAGGCGGCTCGCCAGGGGCGCGGGCGAGCTGATGGTCACGCTCGGCGTCATCGCGCTGCTCTTCGCCGCCTACGCCGTGTACGGCAAGGCGTGGCGGATCGAAGCCGAGCAGCGCCTCGTGGACGAGCGCCTCGACCGGATCTGGACGGCCGCGAACGCGCCGTCCGCCCCGGCGCCCGGCCTGCCGCTCGCCCGCCTGCACATCCCGAAACTGGACAGGAGATGGGCCGTCGTCGAAGGCGTGACCCAGGCCGACCTGCGCAAGGGCCCCGGCCACTATCCGAAGACGGCCCGCCCGGGGGAGATCGGCAACATGGCCGTGGCCGGGCACCGCATTCCCTCGGTCTTCTGGGACCTCGACCGGCTCCGCACCGGGGACACGATCGTCGCGGAGACCCGGAACGCCTGGTTCGTGTACCGCGTCACCGGGCACCGGGAGGTGCTGCCGAGTTCGGTCGAGGTCGTCGCCCCCACGCCCAACCGCCCGGGAGTGCCCCCGGAACGGGCGATGCTCACCCTGACCACGTGCAACCCGAAGCTCCAGAACTGGCAGCGCCTGGCGGTCTTCGCGGAACTCGCCCGCTCCCAGGCGAAGACGGACGGACGGCCCCCCGAGCTGGAGCTGAAGAAATGATCTATCCCTGGATCTGGGACAAGCTGCCCGGCGGCCGGCTCACCAGGACCGTGTGCGCGATCCTGCTGCTCGCGGCCGCCGGAGGCTTCCTCTGGTACGTGCTCTTCCCGCTGGCCGACTCGCTCTTCGGCCTCGACGAGGTGACCGTGGAACCGTCAGCGGGCCAGCCGTAGGTAGAGCTCCTCGGTCAGGTCGGTGGCGCGGTCCCAGGAGTAACGCCGCAGGACGTCGTCGCGGCGGGTCAGCGCTCCCGCGCGCTCCCGTTCCCGGTCGGCGAGCACGTGCGCGAGGGCTTCCCGCAGCCCGGCCGGGTCGCCGGGGCGGAAGATCCGGCCGCCGGGCCCCTCCGCGGCGATGATCTCGCGGTGGCAGCCGAGGCCGCTGGCGACCAGGGGGAGGCCGTGCGAGGCGGCCTCCAGCAGGGCCAGCGGCAGACCCTCCAGGTGTGAGGGTTGCACGTACACGGCGGCGTGGTGGTACAGCGCGGCCAGGTCGTCGCCGTACACGTAGCCGAGCAGGTGGATGCGCGGGTCCCGGGCGGCCAGCTCGCGCAGGCCGGCGACGTACGCGTCGGTGTAGGCGGAGCCGCCGGCGACGGCGAGCCGAACATCGCCCGGCAGCCGGCTGAACGTCCGGAGCAGCAGGTCGACGGCCTTCTCCGGGACCAGCCGGCCGACGAACAGGATGTAGCCACCGGGCCGCAGGCCGCGGGCCAGCACGGGTTCCGGGCTGATGTCGTCGGGCGGGCGTTCGACACCGTTGGAGATGTAGGTGGCCGCTTCGCCGTACTCGTCGGTGATCTCCCGGGACACGCCGATCACGGCGTTCGGGACCCGCCGGCTCATCCACCGCCCGGCGCGCAGGACGCGCTGCGCGAGACCGCCCCATTTGGCCCGCAGGTCGTCCCAGCCGTGGATCGTCTGCACCACCCTGGAGCCGGTCAGGTAGCGCGGAACCGGCGCGAACAGGCCGGGTCCGAGGGCGTGGTAGTGCACGATGTCGTGGCGTCCGGCGGCGGCCAGGGTGGACGTGAGGCTGTGGGTCAGGGCCTCCATGTGCTTGGTGCCGATCGTGGGCAGGTGGCGCAGGCGGATGCCGTCGAGGCGGTCACGGCGCTCGCCGGAGTAGTTGCCGCGGCAGTACACGGTGACGTCGTGGCCGCGGGCCGCGAGCCGCCGGCCGAGCTGGGCGACGTGGTGCTCGATCCCGCCGTACGTGGCGGGCAGGCCACGCTGGCCGATCATGGCGATGCGGAGCGCACGTCCCGGGCGCCCGGCGGTGGTCGTTGAAGTAGAAATCTTTACGGCACGCATGGACGGCCCCTATAACAACGCAAATAACGCGCTTCCGGGCTGGACGCTAAGGAATCGCCGTCTGGGCGAAAAGGGGTGGCGGTGGTATTCCCGCACTCTTAACGTCCGGTTGGCCTCTTCGTCCCGCTCGCCGGAGGGCAACCCGTTCGTTTACCTGGAATTCATTATCAGGAGCACTCGCGTTGGTGCTAAGCGCACTGATTCGTAAGCCAATAAACAGGTATAAATATCCAGCCAATCGGATATAGCCATATCTCATGACCTGGCGGGGGTCTGATGAAACCGTCCACGACAACCCCTCTCGTCGCCACCGGTCTCCTGCTGGCGTCGGTGATCACGCCGCTGCCCGCCGTCGCGGCGGCCCCGGCCGTGGTGATGAGCGAGCCGGTCACGGGAGCCTCCGTCAAACCCGGCCCGATCGCGCTGCGGGGCACGGCGACGGACGACGCCGGCGTCACCGAACTCTGGCTCGGCATCCAGGACCGGGTCACGCTGCTCTGGTGGCACCCGGACGGCACCTGGGGCGCGTTCGCCCGGGTCCCGGTGACGATCGTGCCGGGCGCCTCCGCCACCTGGGCGTACGACTGGACCGCGGCGGTTCCGGGCGACTACGGGGTGACCGTCTTCGCCAAGGACGCGGACGGCGCGGTCACCTCCACCTGGCGCGCGTTCACCGTCGACAACGTCGCCCCCGACGCCGACTTCACCCAGCCGTCCATCAACGACGAGGTCTTCGGCGTCCGCCCGCTCACCTTCACCGGCTGGGCCTCGGACGATCGCAAGATCGGCGACGTCGGTTTCGCGGTGAGCGACCGCACCACCGGCCAGTGGTACCGGCCGGACGGCACCTTCGGCGACTACCACCGCTACCCGACCTCGCTCACCTCCACGGGGGACAAGACCGCCACCTGGCAGTTCACCTGGACGCCGCCCCGCGCCGGGCAGTTCTCCCTCCAGGCCGTGGTACTGGACAAGGCGGGCAACCCCGACGCGTCCCTGCCGTTCCGGCGGATCAACGTCGACAACGTCGCGCCGGACACCGTGATCGCCGCCCCCGCCTCGATCGACGCGAGCACGCCGCTCGGCACCCCGGTCACCCTCAGCGGCAGCGCCACCGACGACTACGGGGTGACCGGCCTCTGGCTGGCCGTCCAGGACCAGGCCACCCGCTCGTGGCTGCGGCCGGACGGATCGTGGGGCGCGTTCGCCCGGGTGCGGATCCCGGTGGACCGCTCCGGTTCCCCCACCACGTCCTGGTCGTACGCCTTCCGCCCGCCCGCCCTGGGGGCCTTCGTGGTCCAGGTGGCCGCGATCGACAGGGTCGGTCTGGTCGACCAGGACAAGCCGTACCGGGTGGTCACCGCCGTGGCGCCGCCGAGCCCCTCACCGAGCCCCTCACCGACACCTTCGCCGACGCCGAGTCCCAGGCCGAGCCCGAAGCCCACGCCGAAACCCACGCCCAAGCCCACCCCGAAGCCCACGGCGACCGTGATCCACAAGCCGCAGTGCGGGTGGGTCTTCCACCGATCGAGATGGCAGTGGGCGTGCGAGTGACCTCCGAGCCGGTCGTCGTCCTGCACATCGCCGGGGCCGGCCGCAGCGGCAGCACCCTGTTCGGGAGCCTGCTCGGCCAGCTCGGCGACTGCTTCGACGTCGGCGAACTCGGCTATCTGTGGGACCGCGGACTGCGCCAGGACGGCAGGTGCGGCTGCGGCAGCCGGGTCCGCGCCTGCCCGGTCTGGCGGACCGTGCTCCAGGAGACCTTCGGCCCGGACGGCCCCGGGGAGGCGGAGGTGGAACGCCTGGCGCGCTTCCATCGCGCCACCTCCCGGGGCCGGGACGTGGCCTCGCTCTGGTTACGCGGCCGCCTCCGGGAGGAATCACCCGAATACCGGGAGATCCTCGCCCGGCTGATCCGTGCCGCCGCGTCCGTCTCCGGCCGCCGCGTCGTGGTCGACTCCACCAAGCCCGTGGCGTACGGGCGGCTCCTGGACGATCTCCCGGGCGTCGAGCTCCGCGTGATCCACCTGGTCCGCGACCCGAGAGCCGTGGCGTGGTCCTGGCTCCGCCGCAAGAAGGGCACCGGCGCCGACACCATGCGCACCCGCCCGGTCCTGACCACGGCGGCCATGTGGAACCTGGGCAACCTCGCGGCCGCCGGCAGCTGGGCGGCCGACCCCGGCCGCTACCTGCTGATCCGGTACGAGGACCTCATCCGGGAGCCGGTCAGGTGGCTGCGCGCCGCCGCCGGGCTGGCCGGGATCACCGACGCCGAGCTCCCGCCGATCGCCGGCTCGACGGTCCGGATGAGCCCCACGCACACCGTCGCCGGCAACGTCGGCCGCCACGACTCCGGCGAGATCGAGCTGCGCCTGGACGCCGAATGGTCCCGCGCGCTGCCGCCGGCCAAACGCCTGCTGGTCGAATGCGCCACCTACCCCCTCCGGAACCGCTACGGCTACCGGAGCGCCCGGTGATCCGCGGGCGGCGCGCCGCCGCGCTCGTGCTGCTGTTGAGCGCGGTCACCGGATGCTCGACCTCCGCGGCACCACCCGGCCCGGTTCCCGCCACCGCCAAGGTCGGCAGTCCGTTCGGCCTCAAGTGGGACGGCTACCAGCATCCGCCCAGGTACGACGCCGACATCGGCGCGTACGCGGGCGGCGCCACCTTCCACGACATCGTCTGGTGCGCGGTCGAACCGGACCGGGGCACCAGGAACTGGGCGCTGGACGACCGTGTGGTCAGCGACCTGCTCGCGGTCCGCTACCACGTGATGATCAGGATCAGGATCGGCACGTGCTGGGCCACCGGCGACCCCGCCGATCCCGCCCCCCGCGCCGCCGCCTCCCGCCCGCCCGCCGACCTCTCCCGCTACGAGGCGTTCGTCGAGGATCTCGTCCGCCGGTACGCCGCCAAGGGCGTACACCAGTACGCGATCGAGAACGAGATCGACGCGGAGAACTTCTGGGCGGCCGACCCGGCCGCCTACGGCGAGGTCGGCCGCGCGGGCGCGGCGGCCGTCCGGCGCGGGGACCTCACCGCGATCGTCACCGACCCCGGGCTGTCCAGCTCCAGCTACGGCATCGCGGTGGCGCGGGCCGACGATGTCGGCGCGCGCCCGGCCGAGGCCCTGCGCGTCTACGCCGCCTACTACGCCCGGCGGGGCACCGGGCGGTTCCCCCCGGCCGCCGACCTGGACGGCCTGCGGGCCGCCTTCGGCACCCCGGCGGGCCGGCGGGCCATCGCCGCCCACCAGACCGTGCGCGAGTTGGGCACGGACGGCGTCTTCGACGTCTACCAGCTGCACTACTACGACCCGTGGGCGCTGCTGCCGGAGATCCTCGACTACATCAGGCGCGACCTGCCCGCCGCCACCCGGGTGGAGGCGTGGGAGGTCGGCACGTTCTGGCCCGGCCCGGACTACGACGAGGACACGCACGGCACGGAGACCGCCAAACTGGTCGTCACCCTGCTCGCGGCCGGTGTGCGCCGAGTCGTGTACCTGCCGCTGTACTACCGTCCCGGCACGATCGCCCCGCGCGAGACCTGGCGCGGCCTGTACGGCGCCGACGACAGACCCCGCCCGGCCAAGACGGTGTTCGACCAGCTCAGGCTGCGCACCGCGACGGGCAGGTGGGGTCCGCTGGACCTGCGGGGGGTGGCCGGGGGCGTCGTCGATCTGGGGGACCGCACCGCCTTCGTCGTGTGGAGCGCGGACGGCTCGGTGGTGCCGCTCGCGTTCGGCGAACCGGTGGGCGCGGCCGAGGTCGTCGCGCTGCCGTCGGGAAAGCCCAGAACCTGGGGTCCGGGACCGCTCCACGTCGGTTCCGACCCGTTGCTCGTCACCCTGCCCACCCCGTTCGACCGCGCCAAGCGGTGGCTGGAGTCCCCATGAGTCTCGTCCGGGCCGGGTCCGCGCGCGCGGCCGCCGGCTGGATCGCCGCCTTCGCCGCGGCGGCGGCGCTGGCCGCCTACAGCGGGATCGCGTTCGCCGTGGGGGAGCCGAGGGGGACGGTGGTCATCCCGGTGGCCGTCGCGCTCAGCCTGGCGCTCGGCCTCATCGCGCTGACCCGGTTCTTCGTCTTCGTCCTGATCGTGCTCGGGGTGCGGGCCAGCCTGGACGCCACCAAGCTGGCCGGGTCCATCAGCCCGTCGGGTGGCGGCGAGACGGCGGCCAGCTGGCTCGATCCCTCGTCCATGCTCGGCGCGCTCTTCATCGTCGCCGGGCTGGCCTGGCTGGTCGCGCAGGGCCGCCGGGCCGAACCGGCGCCCCGGCTCCTGCCGGTCGCGGCCGGCCTGTTCCTGGTGGCCTGCGTGCTGAGCGCGCTGGGGTCGCTCTCCCTCGGCACGAGCGCCGGGGAGGTGGTCCGGATCGGCGCCGTGCTCGTCATGATCTTCGTGGTGGAGCGGCTGGCCGACCAGGACCCCGCCCGGATCCCGCAGCTGCTGATCGCGGTCTTCGCCGCCGCCGTGCTGCCGTCGCTGGTCACCGTCCAGCAGCTGCTCACCGGTGACGGGCTGGTCGAGCTGAACGGCTCGCTCCGGCCGCACGGCACCTTCTGGCATCCGAACGCGCTCGGCATGTTCTGCCACGTACTGATCATCGCGGGTGTGGCGATCTTCCCGCATGCGGGGCGGAACGCGAAGATCGCGATCGGTTCGGTGCTCGCGCTGGCCGGGGTCGCCCTGCTGGGCAGCGGCGCGCGCGGAGCGATGATCGCCGCGCTGGCCGGCCTGGTGGTGGTCGGGCTGCTGCAGAACCGGCGGCTGCTCGTCGGGCTCGGCGCGCTGGTGGTGGCGATCGTGGTCGCGGTGCCCGCCGTGGCGGACCGGTTCGCCGATCTCGCGGAGACGCGGACCGAGGGCGGACTGGAGGCCAACTCCCTGGTCTGGCGATTCGATCACTGGAGTCAGGCGCTGGATCTGCTCGGGCTCAATCCGGTCACCGGCACCGGGCTGGGCACGACGCGGCTGCTCATCTACAAGGAGGTCCACAACGACTACCTGCGGGCCCTGGTGGAGAGCGGACTGCTCGGCCTGGTGACCTATCTGGGGCTGCTGGCCGCGCTGGTGATCACCGCGGTTCGCGCGCTGCGGGCCACCGGGCCGGCCGGCGGGCTGGAACGCGGGTGCGCGGTGGCCTTCGCCGGGTGCGTGATGGCGCTGCTGGTCTCCGCGATCTCGGACAACGCGATGACGTCGGTCGTGGTCATGTGGTACTTCGCGGTGTTCGCCGGCATCGCGGCTCGACTCGGAGTGAGGGCGGCCCGATGAGGATCCTGCACGTCAACAAATTCGTCTACCGCCGTGGCGGGGCGGAGTCGTACATGCTGGATCTGGCCGGGCTGCAGGCCAGGCGGGGGGACGAGGTCGCGTTCTTCGGCATGGCCCATCCCGAGAACCTGCCGACCGGCTACGACCAGCATTTCCCGAAATTCATCGACATGAATCCGATGCCGCGGGGGCCGATCTCCAAGGTGCGCGGGGTCGGGCGCATGATGTGGTCGACCAGCGCGCGGCGGGGCATCGCGCGGCTGATCCAGGAGTTCCGGCCGGACGTCGCCCACCTGCACAACATCTACCACCAGCTCAGCCCCTCGGTGGTGGCCGCGCTGCGCGACGCGGGGGTGCCGATGGTGATGACTCTGCACGACTACAAGCTGGCCTGCCCGTCCTACTCCTTCCTCGACCACGGCCAGATCTGCACCGCCTGCGTGGACGGCGGCATGGGCGAGCCCATCCGCCGGCGGTGCAAGGACAACTCGCTGGCCGCCAGCATCGCCGTCGCCACCGAGACCTGGCTGCACCGCCGCTTCGGCGCGTACGACTCGGTCGGCGTCTTCATCAGCCCCAGCAAGTTCCTGGCCGGGCAGCTGACCAGGGCCGGGATCTACGCCGACCGGCTCCAGGTGCTGGACAACTTCGGCGACCCGGCCTCCACCGCGGCCAAGACGGTGCCGGGCGGCCCGCTCGTGTACGCCGGGCGCCTGCACCAGGGCAAGGGCGTGGACACCGCCATCCGCGCGGTCGGCCTGCTCGGCGCGCAGGGCCGCCTGGTCGTCGCCGGCGACGGACCGGAACGGGAGTCCCTGGAAGCCCTGGCCAGGCAGGTCGCGCCCGACCGGGTCACCTTCCTCGGGCGGCTGCCGCGCGAGGAGGTGCTGGACCTGATGCGCTCGGCGACCGCGCTGGTGCTGCCGTCGCGCTGGTACGAGAACCAGCCCATGACGATCCTGGAGGCGTTCTCGTGCGGGGTCCCGGTGATCGGCACCGCCATGGGCGGCATCCCCGAACTGGTCACCGACGGCGCCACCGGCCGCCTGATCGCCGCCGACGCGCCGATGGAGCTGGCCTCCGCCGCGCTGGCCCTGCTCCGCGACCCGGTGGGCGCGCTGGCGATGGGCCAGTCCGCGCGCTCCCTGGCCATCCGCAGGTTCGTGCCGGAGGGCCACACCAACCGGCTGCGCGAGTTCTACGCCGAGGCGGCCCGGCTGACCAGGAAGGCGTCATGACCGCCGGCCAGGACCAGGACCTGGGACGCCGGATCAGGCAGCGGTTCATCGGCCGCCCGGACTCGGTCAACACGAAGCTGCGGACCCGCCGCTTCCACCTGCTGCTCGAACGTTTCCCCGGCCTGGCCGACATGGAGGTGATCGACCTCGGCGGTTCGGTACGCACCTGGACCCGTGCCCCCGCCCGACCGGCCCACGTGCACCTGCTCAACCTCGAACCGCCGGTGGACGACGCGCCCGACTGGATCACCGTCCAGCTCGGCGACGCCTGCGACCTGCCGCGCAACCTGGCCCACCGCAGGTTCGACCTGGCCTTCTCCAACTCGGTGATCGAGCACGTGGGCGGCCACGAGATGCGCCGCCGGTTCGCCGCCAGCGTGCACCAGCTGTCGGAGCGGCACTGGGTGCAGGCGCCGTACCAGTACTTCCCGCTGGAGCCGCACTGGCTGTTCCCGCTGTTCCAGTTCCTGCCGCTGCCGCTGCGGACGGCGGTCGCCGCCCGGTGGCCGCTGTCCTGGGGGACGCGGCCGAGGACCCGGGCGGAGGCGCTGCCGAAAGTGCTGGAAATCGAGCTGATGACCCGCACCCTGATGCGTTATTACTTTCCCGACTCCGACCATCTCTCCGAACGCCTCTTCGGGCTGCGGAAATCACTCATCGCCGTACGCGATTAGCCCGCCGGCTCGTGCGGAAGGACCTCGACGACACCCGCGGGGTCCTTTGCCGATTTCGACTCCCGGTCCAGGGTGTAGGCGAAAGTCCCGGCCGTCGTGAAAGTGTGGCTGAATACGTCTCCGGGTTTCAGCGCGCCCGACGGCGGCGTGCCGTCGATCAGCCGTACGGTCACCTCGCCGCCCGAGTCGTTCCGCCAGGCGACCGCCTCCCCGACACCGGAGACGAGCAGCTTCGGCACCGCTCCGGTGCTGGTTATCCGTACCTCGTGGCCGAAGGCGGCGGCGGTGTTCACGGGGGCGGGGGTCGTGGCGGCGGGCGCGGCGGGCGCGGGGGAGCAGGCGGTCGCGACGGCGAGAGCCGTACCGATGACCAAGAGCTTTCTCATGGGATGGCAGTGTCCGCACCGCAGATGCATGCGGGGCCGACGTGAAATGCCAGGGCGGTAAACGGCAGGGGAAGATAAACACCCGATCGATAGTCCTGAAATGTCGCCTGAAAGCAGGGTATTCGTTTCCCTTTCCGTCGTTCCGGGTTTGTTGGCGGCGGGTGGATCTTTGGCAATATCGCCCGTGTCAGTAAGGCCGAGAGGATAGAGGGTTCCATGTCCACCGAAATCCAGTCAGTCACCCGGGGGCGGCTGCGCCGCCTGGTCCGGCGCATGGGCGCCGTGGCCGTGGCCGCGGTCACCGTGACGGCGCTCGCCACCCCCGCCTGGGCGCTTCCCGACTTCGCCGACGGCAAGATGAACAGCATCATCCGGGGCTCGGGTTCCGACACCACCTTCTTCGCCATGCAGGCCATGGACGCCGCGTTCAACGGCTCGCCCGGTTGTGAGCTGGTGGTGCCTCCGGCGGTGCCGCAGTACACCTGCCTGGCCGACCTGCCCACCACCGTGCAGACCGAGAACTACGACCACGAGGTGGCCGTGAGCCAGTTCCCGCAGGGGTCCTCGGCCGGGTTGCGCCAGCTCTGCCAGCAGAACGACAGCCTGGCCGGCGTCTCCCCGGTGAGCTACGCGCGTTCCTCGTCCTCGGTCAGCAGCATCCCGTCCCAGTGCAACGCCGGCGACCAGCTCCGCTACGTCGGCTGGGCCAAGGACGCCATCGGCATCGCCAAGTGGCTCGGCGGCGCCTCCGGCCCGGTCACCAACCTGACCCACGCGCAGCTCCAGGAGATCTTCCGGGACGTCTCGGGTGACGGCTGCGCCGAGGACTGGGGCGACTTCGGCGGCACCCCCGGCACCCCGATCAAGGTCCACGGGATCCAGACCAGCTCCGGCACCTACGCCACCATCACCTCCTTCCTCGGCGGCGACGCGAACGCCTGCGTCGCGGCCACCGGCGGCCTGGTCCTGTTCGAGAACGACTGCACCGAGATCAACAACCTGCCCGCCGCCGACAAGGGCGCCTCGCTCTGGCCGCTCTCGTTCGGCAAGTACACCACCGGCGCCGCCAACTGCACCGACGCCGCCACCGACCTGATCAGCGTCGGCGGCATCACCGCCACGCCGACCACCATTCAGAACGGCACCTACCAGTACAACCGGACGCTGTACAACGTGTACCGCCGCGGCGGCCCGGGCTGGATCGAGGGCTACATCGGCGAGAACGGCTGGATCTGCAAGCCGAACGCCGTGCACAGCAAGAAGCCCGGCGACACCAACCCCGGCATCGCCAACCCCAACGTCGACCGCAACTGGGGTCTCGCGGTCGACAAGGTCATCACGGACGCGGGCTTCGTCAAGGTCAACCCGACCGGCAACAAGTGCAACTTCGTGAACTTCAACTAAGCCATTCCCCCAAGCCGGACCCGGTGGGCTCGCCGGGTCCGGCTGCCCCGTTCCCTCCGGAGGGTCTTCGGTGCTCAGCTTCGTGGTCGGAACCGGCCGGTGCGGGTCCACGCTGGTGCACGAGGTGCTGGCCAGGCACCCCGACGTCGGCTTCGTCTCGAACCTGGACGACAGGTACGCCCGCCTCCCCGCCTCGATCCGGCGGCGCAGCGGCGTGATCTACCGCAGGACGCCGCCCTGGCTCAACGCCAAGGGCCGGCCCCGGTTCGCCCCCTCCGAGGGCTACCGCGCGCTGGCCAGGGAGGTCGGTCCCGCGCTCGTGGACCCCGAGCGCGACCCGCGTGGCGAGGACGTCACCCCGTGGCTGGCCGGGCGGCTCCGCGCGTTCTTCGACGACCGCGCCGCCGCCGAGGGCAGCCCGCACTATCTGCACAAGTTCACCGGCTGGCCCCGTACCGGCCTGCTGCGGGAGGTCTTCCCGGCCGCGAAGGTCGTGCACATCGTCAGGGACGGCCGGGCCGTGGCCAACTCGTTCCTCCAGATGCCCTGGTGGCGCGGCCATCTCGGCCCGTCCGGCTGGCATTTCGGTCCGCTGCCCGCCGAGTACGCCAGGGACTGGGAGGACTCGGGACGCTCGCAGGTGCTGCTGGCCGGGCTGGCCTGGAAGCTCCTGCTGGACGCGTACGAGCGGGCCAGGACGGACGACTGGCTGGAGATCCGCTACGAGGACGTGCTCGACGACCCGCGGAAGCACTTCGGGATCATGCTCGACTTCCTCGGCCTGCCCTGGACGCCGGCCTTCGAACGGGGCTTCCGCCGCCACACTTTCACCGGCTCCCGCGCGGAGGCCTACCGGCGTGACCTCACCGCCGCGCAGCTCACCCTGCTGACCGGTGCGCTCCGGACGCATCTGGAAGCGTGGGGTTACCCGGTCTGACCCGCAGCGTCCGCGCCGGGACCCCGCCCGCCACCGTGCCCGGCGGCACGTCGCGGGTCACCACCGCCCCGGCCGCCACGATCGCCCCGCGTCCGACGGTCACCCCGCGCAGCACGGTCACCCCGTGCCCGATCCACACGTCGTCCTCGATGACGACGCCGGCCGTCTCGATGCCCTGCCCGATCATTAGCGCCGCCGCGTCGCCGGCCCGATGGTCGGTGTCCCGGATGGACACCGCCTGCGCGATCATCACGTTCGCGCCCACCACCACGGAGTCGTTGACGCCGATCACCGAAAGGCTCCCGACGAAGGAGTTCGCTCCCAGGACGAACCGCCCGCCGCCCTGGATGATCACCGACCCCTCCAGGTGGGCCCGGGGGCCGAGCTCGATCCTGAGCATGTCGGCGCGGGCGCGGCCGTCCCTGAACCAGAACGGCCGCAGCTTGACCGGCCCCCAGACGCTGCTGGTCGGGTGCATGCGCACGAACGGCGCGTACCGCACCCGGAACAGCAGCGTCCAGCAGCCGATTCCGGCCAGCCGCCAGGCCCGGTACCAGCCCCGCACCATGGCCAGATAGGCCGGATACATGCTCAGACCCGCTCGGGCAGCTGCTGGGGGGCCGGAGGGAGCAGCTCCTCCTCGTCCCGGTCCCGGCGGCCCGTCCGCAGCAGCTCGCGCAGGCCGAGGGCGACGATGGCCAGCAGCACCCCGACGCCCGCGCCCATCGCGCCGGCGCGGATCATGACGGGGGCCTTCGGGATCGCCTCGGCCTCGGTGGTCAGCGGCACGATCGAGGCGCGCGCCTGGGACAGCCGGCCCTCCACCTCGCGGAGTTTGGCGTAGGCGTCGATGAGGGAGCGGTTGGCCTGGTCGGCCCGGTTCTGCAACATCATGAACGGCACCACCTGCGTGGCGATCGCCTTCTGCTCGGCCTCCCGCTCGCGCAGCGCGCGGGCGATCACGCCGCGCCTGCGGTTGCCGGACGGGGCGATCAGCTCGGTCTTCAGACGGGTGATCTCGCCGAGCAGCACCCGGTAGCGGTCGGGCACCAGACCGCCGGTGGCCATCGCGTCGGAGACCGCCTCGGCCCGCTCGTCGGCGGCGGCCTGGGCGCCGTCCACGTTGCCGCGGGCGCGCTCGATGTTGGGGCCGAGCAGCTCGTTGGCCGCGGTGACGGCCGCCGCGCTGGTCACCTTGGGGGCGGTGGCCCGGTCGTCGCCGGTGAACACGACCTGGACCACGTTGCCGCGCTCCTTGTCCTGCGACGGCCGTTCCGTGGTGAGACCGGCCCGGATGACGGCCACGTCCACGCCGGTGTCGCGGGCCACCGCGTTCACGACCGAGGGCGAGTTGATCAGGCTGCGGAAGGTGGCCACGCTCTGCTCGGCGGTGGCCGCGCTGGCGGTGTCGGAGGGCGCCGGGATCTGCAGTTCGGTGACGTGCCGGTAGGTGGCCGGCTGGATCGCCGCCCAGCCCAGGCCGCCGCCCGCCGCGACCAGCGGCACCAGGAGGAGCGGCACGAGGATCCCGCGGTGCCGCCGGCCGTACGCGTTGAGTTCCATGGAGGTTCCTTGAGGAGAGGGTGGGATGTGAAGCAGGGTCCGGAACTGGGCGATCCACAGGATCAGCCCGGCGAGGTGGGCGAGCCCCAGGCCCAGGACGGCGCCCGCCGCCCCCGCCAGGGAGGCCCCCGCCACGCTCGAAGCGATGTAGAGCGGAACCAGCAGCAGGCGCACCACGGCGCTGCGCCGGGCGTCGCCGAGCGCCCGCAGGCCGACCACCGGGCCGGTGATCGCGGCGATGCCGGTGTAGAGCAGCGCCTGCGCGAGCAGCACGTCCTCGGCGATCGACCAGGTCTGCCCGACCAGCGCCCGGCCCCACGCGTCCGGGATCAGCAGGACCACCGCCGAGTAGCCGAGGGAGAGCAGGACCAGCAGCCCCGACTGGGCGAACACCGCCGCCCGCAGCGCCGCCGCCGACCTCCGGAACGCGCCGACCGCCTGCGGGATCGCGACCAGGTATCCGGCCTGGAGCACCACGTTCAGCCCGCCGAAGAGCACCTCGGCCGCCCGGATCGCGGCCAGCGCGGGCAGCCCGCCCACCCAGCCGACCGCCAGCAGGGTCAGATTGCGCCCGCCCGCCCGCGCCGCGAAGTCGACCGTGTAACTCGGCAACAGGTCCCGGTGCTCCCGCAGCCACCGGCCCGCCCGCCACGGCGACGGCGCCAGCCCGGCCTGTACGGCCCCCGCCACGCACGCCACCAGCGCCGCCGCCCCCCACGCGGCCACGAACCACCCGACCTGCGGCCGGTCCGCCGCCATCACCCCGCCCACGCAGGCCACCTGCGCGAGCGCCCACACCAGGTCGTTGACGATCGCCTGGCCCGGCCGTCCCGCCGCCAGGAAGACGAACCGCCAGGCGTCCTTCAGCAGCAGCGCGGGCAGGAAGAGCCCGAGCGGCACCACCGCGTCCGCGATCGCGCCGCCGGCGGGCAGCGCCACCGCCACCATGCCCAGGCCGCCCGCCACGCCGATGACGATCGCCACCCCGGTGGACCGCCGCGCGCCCTCCCGGTGCGCGTCCCCCGGCACGTGGCTGTACCTGACCAGCAGCGGCTCGCTGGCCACCGCCCGGGACAGCCCCACCGCGACCAGATAGAGCGTGTACGCCACCGCGAACGCCCCCAGCGTCCACGGATCCACCTCGCGGGCCACCACGACGGTCAGCGCGACGTTGGTGGCGCTCGCCACGGCCTGGTCGGCGAACCCCGCCAGCGACTTCAGCCCGTTCCTCGCCATGTCAGGGCGTCTCAGTACGTCGAGGGGATCAGCCGGGCCAGCGCCTCGAACCAGAGCAGTCCGGCGGCCAGCAGCGGCGGCGTGGTGATCAGATACGCGGAGGTGCGCCGCCACCGGCGGTAGAGCTGGATCGTTCCCGCCAGCAGCGCGAACAGGGCGGCGCCCCAGCCGAGCGCGGGCCACCAGGCGGTGGTGTCCCGCCCCAGCCCGAGCTCGTCCGCCTTGGGCTGCGACGGATCCACGGTCTTGAGCGAGGCCGGCAGGCCGTCCAGCCGGGACACCACGGCCAGCCGGCCGCCCTGCCCGCCGTTCTCCGCGGTGGTGAGCAGCGTCAGCCGGTTGACGAAGGTCTCCTGGCCGAGGAAGTCGTCGTGGCCGGTGCCGGCCTCCTCCACCAGTTCGACGGTGAAGGTGAACCGGCCCTCCTGGGTCGTCGCGATGACCTTGTCCCCCGGGACCATCTCGGCCAGCCGGTCGAACGGGCTGCCGTAGAGGGCGCGGTGCCCGGCCAGGACGGCGTTGCCCGACTGCCCCGGCATCGGGGCCGGGCGGTAGTGGCCGACGGCAGCCCGCAACTCGGCGGTGCCGGTGCCCTGGACGACGACTTCGCGCAGGCCCAGCTTCGGGATCTCCAGGAGGGCGATCGGTTTCCCGCGGGGCGGGATCGCCGTGAGGTCCTTGTCCGTGGCCTGGGGGGCGGCGGCGATCGTGGCGGCGGCGGTGAAGTCCTCGTTGAGTTCGTCCAGCATGATGCGCTGGTTGCGTTCGTACATCAGGTGGCCGAACCAGGACGCGTACCAGGAGAAGGCGAGCAGCAGGACGCCCATGATGGTGATCGCGCTGATCGCGGCCCGGCCCATGCGCTTGATCTCGTCGGGGAGGCCGCCGAGGGTTTCCGCGACGCTTCGCCGCTTCCGGACGGGCGGGGCCGTCATCGGCGGCGGCCACGCCGCGGGCATCACCGGCGTCCCCACCGGCCGGCCCGCGGGCTGCGGTGTCGGTTGCGGTATCGGTATGACCGGTTGCGCGGGCGCCATCACGAACTGGCCGGGCGCGACCTGGATCCAGGACGCCGCGCCCATCGGCGGATACGGCTGCGGATATGGCTGTGGATACGGGTAGGGCGCGGTGGCCGGGGTTCCGCCGAGGCGGAGCAGGGCGCTGTCGTAGCGGATGCGCAGGCCGGTGGTGTGCTCGCGCAGCGACTCGTCGTCCCGGGGGGCGGCGAGTTCCAGCTGGCCCAGCAGGACCGAGGCCGAACCGGCGATCACCAGCGCGTTGGCGTGCTCGTGCGGGGCCATGCCGCTCGCCGCGCGCGCGACACTGGCCTCCAGGCGTTCGATCGTGCGGGCCGCCGTCTCGACGGCGACCGACAGCGCAGGGTCGTTCGCGGTCATGCCGGAGTGCCTGTCCCGCCCGGATTCTGCTGCGGGGCCGGTTCCGGCCGGCGGCGGGCCTGGAGCACCTGCCAGTACTGGTAGCCGCGCCACGATCCGCCGACCATGACCCCGAGCAGTCCCAGCACCAGGAGCACGCTCAACGGCACCACGGCCGCACCCTCCGGGATCTTCCCGGCGCGTACGGAGCCTTCGTCCTGCACGAGGTTGACGGGTGCGTCGGAAGGGGTCTCCGAGGGCAGGGCGCCGCCCGTACCGGGATCGGTGGGAGACGGGTCGACGGGGACGTCGCCGGGCGTTTCCACGACCGGATCGTCGTCCGCTCCACTGTCGTCACTTCCGCCGCCACCAGATCTGTCCCCACCGGATCTGGGGGAGTCGTTCCGCTCGCTGGGCGTGGAGGAAGGGCGCGCGGGCGGGCTCGGCGTCACGGTGACGCGCACGGTGACCCGCTCGCCGTCACGGATGTCGGCGTCGTCGACGGGAGCCTGCCGCTCGCCGGTCTCGGTGAAGGTCCGGCCGTCGTTGTCGCCGCCGTCGACCTGGGAGCCGCCATCGGCCCCGTCGTCGTCGTCATCGTCGTCGGCCGGCGGCGTCGGCGTGCTGGAGGAGGTCGGCGTGGGCGACGGAGAGGGGCTCACGCCGGTGGCCGACTCGAGGTCCTCGGCGATGGCCAGGGACTGCTCCCGGAGGGCGTCCGGCAGTTCGGCCCCGCCCAGTTCGGCCACCTTCGCCTGGGCCGCGTCGCCGACGACGTACCGGAGGAACCCGGCGACGGCCAGGCGTTTGCCCTCGGGCAACGGGTTGGCGCCGTCGCTCCCGTTCGCCGGGACCGCCAGGTAGTGGATCATCGGCATCGGGTACGCGCCGGCGGCCCCGGTGGCGCCGAACGCCGGGGTCCGCGTGCCGTCCGCGTTCTCCGTCATCAGGCCGAACCCGGCCAGGATCGAGGCCGCGTCCGGCGGCACGTACTTTCCGGCCGCGTTGCGCAGCGGCGACACGCCCAGCGGGAAGCCCCGCTCGGCCAGCGCGCCCACTTCGGTGACGTCCACGTAGCCGAGCCCGCCGGTCTCGCCGCGGACCCGGGCCGCGTTGGGGTCGTCGTCCTTGACCGTGCCGTACCGGCTGGCGATGCGCTCGCTGGCCTCCCAGCCGAAGATGTAGCCGCTGTAGCCCGGGTAGAGCGGCACCAGGCGGGTGCTGCCGGGCGGGGTCTCGAAGAGCTTGCCGTACTGGTCGGGGGTGAGGTTGGCGGCCATCCACTGGGAGAGCAGCCGGCTCTGGCCCGACGCGCCGAGCCGTACGCCCCGGTTGACGGTCTTCTTGGGCGGGAGCTCGCAGCCGCGGTTCTGGGCGGCGAGCAGGGTCGGACGGGTGGACCCGCCGAGGGATCCCCACCCGGGCACGTGGGTGGCGGACTCGCCCGAGTCGCCGTTGAGCATGCGGGCCACCGTGTCGGCGTCCAGGCGGGCGTCCCGCACGATCGCCCCGGCGTACTCGGCGCTGTTGGCGATGGCGAGCGCGGTGAGGGAGATCGGCGCGTACACCACCTTGCCGGTCAGCGCGCCGCTGTCCGGGGTGTCGAGCAGGTCGAACGGCACGCTGGTGACGGTGAAGTCGGCGCCGCGCGCGAACGCGCTGTCGAAGCCGGCCTTGAGGCTGGTCGCGCCCAGTTCGGACGTGGAACGGGTGACCGAGACGTCGACGTGCCGGGGGAGTTGGAGCGCGCCCTCGGTCCACGCCTCCATGACCGCCGCGATGTTGCTGCTCCCGGAGAGACTCACCTGGTCGCCGAGGCGGGGGGTGGTGGGCGGGTCGGGGAGGGGCGGGATGTTCGGTTCCGGCACCGGCGGTGGCTCCAGCGGCGGGATGTGCGTGGTGATCGGCGCTCCGGCGGCGTCGTTCTTGAAGCGGAGCAGGCCGCTGATCGCGGCGACCGCCACCCCGGCCGGGTCGCCGGGCGCGGTGGCGCGGGTGCGCGCGGTCGGCGGGGCGGTGGCGGGGTCCAGGTCGAGCGGCTGGCTCCACTCGCACTCGCTGACCACGATGGTGCAGGTCAGCTCCTGCGGCCTGGTCTTGTTCTGGCCGTTGCACGGGAACGGGAGGTTCGCGGCCCGGCCGCCGTTCTCCCACTCGGAGACCACGCTGGGGTCGATGATGCCGACCCGGACCGGGAAGGCCGCCGAGCCGGTGCCGTCGGGCCCGGTCATGCCGCGGACGCGGGTCTGGTGGGCGCACCCCTTGCGGTCGTCCCAGACCGGGAGCTGGCCGGTGATGCTGAAGTACATCCGGGACGGGTTGACGCACTGGGTGAGGGAGACCGCGGTGTTCGGGGCGAAGTTGCGCCACCGGACCGTCACCGTCTGGCCGGGGTCGAGGTCCACGACGCCGGGACCGTCGGCCCGGGTGCCCCCGGCCGGCTCGGTCCAGACCTCCACGGTGGGCAGTTCGGCCGCGGCGGCGGCCATGGCGCTGGTCGGTTCCCGGGGGGGAAGCGTCAGGACGGCCGCGGCGATCGCGATCGCCCCCACGACGGCGATAGTCCTGCGTGACGCTCGCAACACGGTGCTCTCCACTGGCGAATGGCAGTAATCCCCCAAAAGAAAAGCGTTCGGGTAGGCCCCCGGCAATGGCATCGACGCCCGCAGATGAGTGTTCACTGGCGCGTCGCGCCGCGGACACGGGAATCGCGGCGGAATTCACCTGACCTCGTCATTCGCCGCGACTGGCAATTGTCGCGCCCGTTCTCGTTAACCCGGGATTGGTGATGCGGACAGCTCACCATGGCGACACTTCGGACTGTCATATGCCTTCGAGAGGCTTAGTGAAAGGAAGACGGTGGAAGCGAACGACTCCGAGGGACCCACCGGCCTCGCGGCCCTCGGGCTGGGGGAGCCCCCGGAAGCGGACGGCCCGCGCCGGATCGAGGCCAGGATGAGCCGGAGCGACCGCTTCTACCGGGCGCTGGCGACGACCGGGGCCGGGATCACCCTGCTGATCATCGTGCTGATCGGCGTCTTCCTGCTGCTGGAGGCGCTGCCCGCGTTCCGGGCCGCCGGGTTCGGCTTCCTGACCACCCAGCGCTGGGACCCCGACTCCGTGCCGCCCGAGTTCGGGGTGGCCGCCATGATGTACGGCACCGCCGTGACCGCGATCGTGGCCATGCTGGCGACCGTGCCGCTGGCCCTCGCCACGGCCGTCTTCATCAACGAGTACGCCCCCAGGGCGCTGCGCGCCGCGCTCACCTCGCTGGTCGACCTGATGGCGGCCATCCCCAGCCTGATCTTCGCGCTCTGGGGGCTGTTCTTCCTGGTCCCGTGGCTGCAGCCGATCGAGGGCTGGCTGGTCGCCCAGCTGGGCGGCACGCTCCCCTTCATGCGGGCCATCGCGACCGGCTCCTCGCTCTTCAACGCCGGCCTGGTGATCGCGCTGATGGCCATCCCGATCACCACCTCGATCATTCGCGAGGTGCTCTCGCAGGCTCCCCGGCACGAGTGCGAGGGCGCGCTGGCGCTCGGCGGCACCCGATGGGGCATGATCACCACGGTCATCCTGCCGTTCGGGCGCACCGGCATCGTCGGCGGCTCGATGCTCGGGCTCGGCCGGGCGCTCGGCGAGACCATCGCGGCCACGCTGATCCTCAACATCCGCTTCGAGATCAAGCCGCAGATCCTGGAGACCGGGGGCATCACCGTGGCCAGCGGTATCGCCGTCGAGTTCTTCGACGCCCAGGAGCTGGGCCTGAGCGCGCTCATGGCGGCGGGTCTCTCGCTCTTCCTGGTGACCATCGTGATCAACCTGCTGGCCGCGACCGTGGTCGAGCGCGCGAAGTCGGCGGCCTGACATGGCCGCGACCCGCGCGATCGCCCCCAAGCCCGACGAAAAGCCTGATATTTCGGATAAATCGGCAGAAGTGGCGATGCGGGCGCCCCGGCGGAGGCCGCGGGCCTGGCGCTGGGCCGATGTCGGCGAGTTCGCCGGATCCGCCGCCTCCGCGCTGCTGCTGACCTGGCTGATCTTCGACAGGTTCCTCCCGTTCCGCATCCAGGGCGTGGCGTTCGCCGTCGCCTGGTACGCGCTCACGCTCCCCATCTACTGGCTGGTCGTCCGGGACGGCCACGGCCCGGTCGCCGCCCGGGACCGGCTGGCCTCCATCCTGATCACCACCGGCGCGGCCCTGGCCCTCTCCCCGATCTTCCTGGTGGTCGGGTACGTCACCATCCGCGGCCTGGGCGTGATCGACTTCGGCTTCCTGACCGAGACCATGGAGCTGACCGGGCCGCTCTCCGAGGCCGGCGACGGCGGGCTGCTCCACTCGCTCGTCGGAACCCTGCAGCAACTCGGCATCGCCACCCTCATCGCGGTGCCGCTCGGCGTGCTGACCGCCGTCTACCTGAGCGAGATCACCGGCCCGCTGGCCCGCCCCACCCGGCTGGTGGCCGACGCGATGACCGCGCTGCCCTCCATCGTGGCCGGGCTGTTCGTGTACTCGATCGTGGTCATCCGGACGGGGTGGGGGTTCTCCGGGTTCGCGGGCAGCCTGGCCCTGACCATCCTGATGCTGCCCACGGTGACCATCGCGGCCGAGCAGGTGCTCCGCGTGGTGCCCGGCAGCCTGCGCGAGGCGGCGCTGGCGCTCGGCTCGCCGTACTGGCGGAGTGTGCTGCTGGTGGTGCTGCCGACCGCGCGGGCGGGGCTGGCGACCGCGGTGATCCTCGGCATGGCCCGGGTGGTCGGGGAGACCGCGCCGGTGCTGCTCACGGTGGGCGGGACCAACATCCTCAACGTCAACCCCTTCTCCGACTACCAGGACAACATCCCGCTCTTCGTGTTCAACCAGATCAGAAGCTCCAAGGAGACCTTCGTGGAACGTGCCTGGGGCGGCGCGCTGCTGCTGCTCATCCTCGTGCTGGTGCTGTTCGTGCTGGCCCGGCTGGCGGGCGGCGCCGGCCCCGGCGGGAAGAGCCGCCGCCGGAGAGGGGCGGCGAAATGAGCACCCAGGAGACCGAGGCCCGCCAGGAAGCCACAGCTGTCGTCCAGCCGGCCGGGGGGACGCTGCGCGGGGTCGGGGTGTCGGCCTGGTTCGGCTCCCGCCGGGTGCTGGAAGGCGTCGACATCGACATGCGCGCCGGGGTCGTGACGGCGCTGATCGGCCCGTCCGGCTGCGGCAAGTCCACCTTCCTGCGGATCCTCAACCGCATGCACGAGCTCGTCCCGATCGCCACGCTGGCCGGGAGCGTGCTGCTGGACGGCGACGACATCTACGGCACCGCGCTGCCCATCACCGAGGTGCGGCGGCGGATCGGCATGGTCTTCCAGAAGCCCAACCCGTTCCCCGCCATGACGATCGGCGACAACGTCATGGCCGGGCTCAAGCTGACCGGCCGCAAGGCCCCCAACCGGGAGCAGCTCATCGAGGAGAGCCTGCGCCGCGCCGGCCTCTGGAACGAGGTGCGCAACCGCCTGAACGCCCCGGCGGGCGGGCTCTCCGGCGGCCAGCAGCAGCGGCTCTGCATCGCCAGGTCGCTGGCGGTCCGGCCGGACGTGCTGCTCATGGACGAGCCCTGTTCGGCGCTCGACCCGACCTCCACCCGCCGGATCGAGGAGACCATCCATGAACTCAAGGACCAGGTGACGATCGTGATCGTCACCCACAACATGCAGCAGGCCCAGCGGGTCTCCCAGCACTGCGCCTTCTTCCTGGCGGCCGAGGACGAGCCGGGCCGGGTCGTCGAGCAGGGCGCCACCGAGCACATCTTCGGCTCGCCCGAGGACCCGCGCACCGCCGACTACGTGAACGGGAGGTTCGGATGAGCCGCGTCGTGGTGTCGCTGCTGATGGTCGCGCTCTTCCTGGGGGCCGGGCCCGCGCCCGCGAGCGGCGCGGACCTGCCGACCGTGAACGGGGCCGGGTCCACCTTCGCCTACCTGGCGATCCAGCAGTGGATCGTGGACGTACGGCGGCAGGGGCTGTCGATCAACTACCAGCAGGTGGGGTCCACCGCCGGGCGGGACCGGTTCGCGAAGCGGGAGAACGCCGACTTCGCGTCCAGCGACGTGTCGTACCGGTTCCCGGAGGGGCTCGGGACCGAGGCGGTGCCGGAGTTCCCGTACACGTACATGCCGCTGGTGGGCGGGGGCACGGCCGTCATGTACAGCATCAAGGACAACGCCGGGCAGGCCATCACCGGGCTGAAGCTGTCCGGGCCGCTGCTGGTCAAGATCTTCACCAGCGCGTACTACACCCAGTACCGCGGCGAGCCGGAGATGTTCTGGGACGACGCCGACATCAAGGCCGAGAACCCGGAGATCGCCGCCCGGCTGCCCCACCACCCGATCTACCCAGTGGTGCGCAAGGGCGGCTCCGGGACGACCTCGGTGTTCACCGAGTACCTCAGCAAGCAGGCGGGGGACCGGTGGCGCGGGTACATGGAGGGCGGCTGCGCCCGGAGCGAGGGCTGTCCCGGCCTGCCGCCCGCCTCCCCGTCCGAGGACTGCAAGAACAACACCTGCGGCGCGACCGACGAGTGGCCGGAGAACCGCGGCTCGGGCGTCGAGTACAAGAACGGCTCCGACACGGTCGCCATCACCGTGCAGCAGGGGCAGGCGGGCAAGGGCGCCATCGGGTACGCCGAGTACGCCTACGCGATCCAGGTCGGCCTGCCGGTGGTCAAGCTGAAGAACGCCTCCGGCAACTACGCCGAGCCGACCGCCTGCAGCCAGGCCATCGCCCTGACCGCCGCCCGCCGCAAGAGCGACGGCACCTACGACCTGACCGACGTGTACGCGCATCCGCACGCCAACGCGTACCCCATCTCCAGCTACAACTACATCATCGTGCCGACCGACGGGTACGACGCCGCCAAGGGCGAGGTGATCAGCAAGTTCACCCTGCACGCGATCACCGACGGGCAGAAGAACGTCGACCAGATCGGCTACTCGCAGCTCCCGACCGAGCTCATCAACCAGGGCCTGAGCGCGCTCGCGTCGGTGCCCGGCCATCCGGCGCTGCCCACCGCCGGTGACCAGTGGGGCCAGTACTACAAGAGCCTCGCCCTGCCGAACGGGCAGAAATGCGGCGAGGAGGGCGAGGAGGCGGTCGAGGAGAATCCGCCCGGAAACAACAACCAGAATCAGAACAACGAGCAGAACAACAATAACAACGACCAGAACAACGAGAACAACAGCAACAACAACAGCAATAACAATAACAACAACAATGCGCAGAACAATTCGGCCAGTCCCAGTGCGAGTCCTTCCCCGGGAGCAAGTGGTTCCGGGGGCGGCGGGTCAGGCGGAAATCCCAGCGAATCCGCCAAGCCCGGCGGCTCCAGCCCGACCGGCGGCTCCGGCAAGCCGGGCACCGGCGGCACGGGGGACACGGGCGGGACGGGCGGCCTCACGCCGGACTCCGAGGACGGCGGCGGGGGCGACGCCCCGGGCACCGGCACGCCGACCGGCCAGGAGACGCCGGCGGTGACCGGCGAGGGGACCACGCCCGGCGTCGCCACCGACGGGCAGGTCCTCCCGCTGGCCGGCTCGGGCACCGGCGGCGGCAACAGCAGCATCAATCCGCAACTGGCCGGCGGCGCCGCGGTCGAGGTCAAGAAGGTGGCGGAGGCCGCCGGCACGCCCTGGACGCTGCTCACGATGGTCCTCGCGCTGGTCGCGGTCGTCTTCGGTCCCGCCCTGGCCGGGACGGTGGCCCGGCTGCGCCGCGCCCGCCGGCACTGAGAGACAGGCCATCGAACGTGAGAATCCGACGGCTCGTCGTCGCGGCCCTGCTGGGCGCGGCGGTCATCGTGGTCCCGCCGTTCGCCGGGAGCGCGGTCGCCGCGCCCACGGCGCAGATCATCACGCCCGGGGAGGGCACGCCGCACTCCCGCGCCCCCGTCACCGTCCGCGGCACCGCGACCGGGGCGGTCTCCGTCCGGGTCGCCGTCCAGGACCGCGCCGGCAAGCTCTGGTGGCGGCCGGGCGCCTGGGGCGACTACCAGGCGCAGAGCGTGGCCGTCGGCCCGGACGGCGCGTGGAGCTACACCTGGCCGGGCGGGGAGCCGGGTGACTACCTGGTTCAGGCCGTGGCGACCGCCGCCGACGGCTCCACCGACCCGGCCCTGCCGTTCCGCCGGTTCACCGTCACCGAACTGCCCGCCGCCACCGGGGCCCAGCCGGACGCCGCGATCGCCGAGCCCGCCAAGGACGCCATCGTCCCCCGGGGCCGGGAGCTGGTGCTGCGCGGCCTGGCCACCGACGACGTGGCGGTCACCGACATCCGGGTGGCCGTACGCAACGTGGGCACCCAGCAGTGGTGGCATCCGGACGGGACCTGGGACACCACGTACGAGGCCCTCCAGGCCGCGCCCGCCACCGGCACGGGGACGTTCGCGTGGACGTTCCGGTGGACGCCGCCGGAGGACGGCCAGTACACCTTCGCCGTCAAGGTGCGGGACGGGTCCGGCGCCACCCGCGACGTCAGCCGGAGCTTCTTCGCCGACGCCGGCGCCCCCACGGCCGGCGTCACGACCACCCGGCGGGCCTTCCCCGGCGGCGGGCCGGTGAAATGGGAGGGCGTCGCGGACGACGCGCGCGGCGTCGCCTCCGTCGCCGTGGCCCTGCTCGACCGGGGCACCGGCAAGTGGCTGCGCTCCGACGGGACCTGGGGCGCCTACCAGCGGCGCGCGGTCACGCTGACCGGGCCGCGCGACGGCGGCCGGGCCTCCGTGGCCAACGGGCAGCAGATCTTCACCCGGACCGGCTGGTCCTTCACGTGGACGCCACCCGGCCCCGGCGCCTACCAGGCCGAGTTCATCGCCGTCGACGCGGCCGGCCAGGAGGACCCGGCCTATCCGCGCGTGCCCTTCACGGTCGGCGGGCCGGACTCGGCCGCGTTCGCCCCCGAGGTGGCGATCACCGCGCCGGTTCCCGGCAAGGGGTACGGCACGGGCCCGATCGCCCTGTCCGGCACCGCCACCGACGACACCGCAGTGAGCGACGTACGCCTCCACGTCGTCAACCGGGACACCGGCCAGTACTGGCAGCCCGCCACCGGAGGCTGGGGCGCGGCCTTCGCCTTCTTCCGGCCCGTACGGCAGGGCGCGGCCTGGTCGGCCACCTGGACCCCGCCCTCGTACGGCAACTTCACCCTGCGCGTGGAAGCGGTGGACGACCGGGGCCTCACGGCCACGGCAGCCACGCCGTTCAGCCGGGGCAGCGGCGCCGGGCCCGGGTACGTCACGCTGCTCGCGAGCCGTACGCAGCTCGGCGCGGTCGACCAGAACTGCCTGCCCAGGCGCGGCTCCGTGCCGCTCTTCGGGGATCTCGCCGACGATCTGCGCGGCCGGGGCATCCCGGTGACCGGCTCGGTCGTGGTCCGCTACGCCGGCGAGAACGTCTGCGACGCCACCCTCGCCGACTACGCCACCTGGCCGGAGACCGAGCGGCTCCGCGACGAGTACGGCTGGAGCTTCGTCAGCCACAGCGCGAACTACCTCAACCTGACCCCGCCCGCCGGGCAGCCCCAGCCGTCCCCGCAGACCCTGCGCGCGGAGACCTGCGGGTCGCTCGACGCCTTCGCCGCGCACGGCCACCACCGGGCCTGGGGCCTGTTCCTCTACCCCGGGTACGCGGGCAGCCCGCCCACCCCGGCGGTCCAGCTCGACCCGGTGGCCACCTGCTTCGCCTACGCCCGCCAGTACGGCTACGGCGTGAATCTGCGGGAGCAGGCCGTCTCGCCGTACTTCGTGAGCGTGCAGGGACTGGCCGGCAACTGGTGCAACGACCCCGCCCTCACCTGCTACCACTGGGTGCCGGCGCTCGGGACGCGTACGGACGGGACCCGCTACACCCCGCCGGAGCAGGTGGCCGCGATGCTGTCGGGCGTGCCGGGGCAGTGGCGCATCCTCCAGATCTACAAGCTCCTGCGCGGCAAACGCCTGGGCGGCACCGGCACCCAGTGGGACTGCACCGGCGACTGGCGGACGCACTGGACCAGCGACGGGGAGTCGTACTGCGCGAACGACTTCGCCGCCGCGCTCAACCAGGCGCGCGGCGCGACGTACGCGGATCCGGCGACCGTCGCGACCGCGTGGGGCCGGGGCGGCCCCTAACGCGCGCAGACCACGCTGAAGGTCAGCGTGCCCAGATCCGTGCGATGCCGGTACGGCCTGGCCAGGCCGGGCCGTACCCGCTCGACGTAGGCGTCCGTGGCGACGCGGCCGGGCACGATGCGCGCCCGCCAGCCCGACGCCTCGGCCGCCGCCAGGTAGTCGCTCGCCCGCAGCCGGTTGGGCACGCCGGGGAAGCTCATCCGCCGGTAGGTCCAGTCGGAGTAGCGGAGCAGGTTGAGCGGGTCGCGGGGGCGGATGCCGCGCATGTGCACCATGCCGTCCACGTGGTGGGTCATGGTCGCCCCCGGCGCGGCCAGTTCGGCCAGCCGGGCGAACGTGGCGGGCACGTCGTCGAAGTGCTCCAGCGCGGCGCTGCTCACCACCACGTCGTAGGGCCCGGCCAGCCCCGGCAGCCCGGGGAACGCGGTCACGTGGTAGCCGAGCCGGTCCAGGTCCACGGGCACGCCCAGGCGTTCCCCGAGCGCGGCGTAGTAGGGCGCGCCCGCCTCCCCGGCCAGCGGGAACAGGTCCGCCGCCGTGTAGGAGACCGCGCCCCGGGACAGGATCACCGCGCCGGTCCCGAGGTCGGGGCCGGGCCCCAGCTCGAGCACGCGCAGGCCCTGCCAGCTCCGGACGCCGTCCGCCTCCCACCGGTCGACGACGGCGACCACGTAGTCCACGCTCCGCCCGACCTCCTCGGTCGAGTACGGCCTCGGCCGCCGGTATCCCCTCCCGCGGTGGCGTAACGCGTTGGCCAGGCCCAGGCCGAGGCCGAGGGTCCACCAGAGGGGGTTGGGATGGCGGGCGGCGGACAGGCTCAGCCGTCCCGGGCCGATGATCGGCGTGTCGGCGTTCGTCATGGGGGATTCCTAGCGAGACCCCGCCAACGGGGGCGATCCAGCCGGGGAACAGCCGGGGAACACCGGCCCGCGGGCGCGGCGTGGAGTTCTTCACCGGTCCATGCGTGGGTGTTGTCACGGCGTTCGCCCGGGGTTCGTCCCACTTCGCCATGATCGGCCGCCCTCGCTGTTGTTCGGCGTGGCTCGCCGTAAGTTCCCGACTGCGAATCCCGACTGCGAATCCCGACTGCGTTTTCCGACTGCGTTTCCGACAAGGTGGAGTGACTCCTGTGCGAAGGCTGCCGATCGCCGGGGCCGTGGTGGCCGCCGTCGCGCTGGTGACGGCGGTCTCCGCCGGCGTGGACCTGACCGGCACCGCCCTGCTGGCGGACCCGGAGGTCGACATCGTGGTGGCCCCCACGCCCGAGCAGCCGGCTCCCACGCCGGCCGCCACCGCGCAGCCGAAGCCGCGGACCGAGGCGGAACCCCGGAACCAACCCCGGAACCAGGCGCAGGGGCAGGTCTATGTGCGCCCGCGTGGCGTGGCCCAGGTCTCCGGCGGGGTGGCCGCCGGGGTGGGCATCTGGCGGCACCCGACCGACCGGCGCAAGAGCGTGGTCGTGGGCGCGGCCGAGGACGGCGGCATCGCCGCGTACGACCTGGCCGGCCGCCGCCTGCTCCGCCTGCACGGCCCGGGGGTCCGGCTGACCGGGGTGGACGTGCTGTACCGGTTCCGGTTCGACCCCGGGTGGACCAACGACCTCGCGGTGGTCGCCGACGGCGGGACCGGCAGGCTGCACGCGCTGGCGTTCCGCCCGGTGGCCGCGAGATTCGGGAACCCGCTCGTCGAGGAGGTCACCGCGCCCGAGGCGCCGGTGGTCTTCCCCGACGGGTCTCCGCGCGACGTCGCCGTCTGGCAGGACGGCAGCGGGGTGTACGCGGTCGTGGCCCAGGACGGCGCCGCCCGGCTCGCCCTGGTGCGGCTCGTGCCCGCCACCGGTCGCAAGGTCGTCTACGAGGTCGTCCGGACCATCGACCTGCCGACGGCCTTCGTCACCCACGACATGAACCCGTGGACGCCGTGCGGTCCCGCCCCCGTCGTGGGCCTGGCGGCCGACGCGTCCGCCCTCTACGTCGCGCAGCGCGGCGTCGGCATCTGGCAGCTCGCGCCGGACCTCGCCGGTGAACCCGAACTCGTCGACGTGGTCTCCCGGTTCGGCGCCCCGCAGGCCGCCGACGGCACCTGCGGCGTGGGCGAAGGCAGCGACAGGCTGGACGACGTCGGCGCGCTGGCCCTCTACCGCGCCCCCGGCGACACCGGCTACCTGATCGCCGCCACACCCGGAAACGGCCGCTTCGCCGTGTACGGCCGCCGGCCCGTCCGTTACCTCGGGAAGTTCCGCGTCGGCTCCGTCCCGGCGAACGGCAGCCTCGCCGTCAGCAATCTGGCCCTCGGCGCTCCGTACGGAAAGGGCATGCTGGCCGCGCGTACCGGGGGGAACGGGTTCGCACTGGTGCGATGGGACGAGCTGGCCCGGGGGATGGGTCTGATCGTGGACACCCGGAGCTGATTCACCCCGGCCGGCTCATCCGCCGAACTCGAAGCCGCCCGGGCGGTGGTTCCGGTCGGCGATCAGCCCGGCGAGCGTGGCGATGGCGATCTCCGGAGGGGTACGGGATCCGATGTCGAGCCCGATCGGGCGATGCACCCGGGCGATCTCCTCCGCCGGTACGCCCAGGTCGGTGAGGGCCTGGATGTGCGGTCCCCGGTGGCGGGGGCTGCCGATGATCCCGACCCAGCGGACCGGGCAGGCCAGCACGTCCCGGAGCACGGGGCCGATCCCGTCCCGGTGATGGTCGGTGACGACGACGTCGGCCGTCTCGTCGAACTCGGCGGTGGGCTCGGTGACGCGCTTGACTCCGGCGAGGTCGATCTGATGTTCCGGGTCCGGTTCGAACAGCAGCGGCCGATATCCCAGATCGGCGGCGTATTTCAGCAGAAATCCGGCCATCGGAGAGGCGAAGACCGCCACCAGCGTCCTCGTCTCCACACGGGGAGGAGCATCCCCATGGGCAACCGCGCAAGACGCATCATGAACGTGAACCATCTCGGCACCTCCTGGTCCTGTCAGAGTACGCCGCCGGGCTCGACCGAGCGGTTCTGAAGCCTCGAACGAAAGCGGTTCCGAGTCTCTGACGGATGCGGCCGGCGGCATTTGGCGCCGGTACGGCGAGTAGTGTCACCTGCGTCAACGGCGCCGGATAACGGTGAGAAGCGGTTTCAGAGGTGGCGCCGATGCGGCAGGGAGAGCGGTTCCGCGGCGGCGAGCCAGGCTTCGGCGTCGGTGGCGGTGATCGGGTAGACGTAGTGGAAGTCGGCGTGGCCGGAGGTGATGCTGTCCTCGCCCCACAGGCGTCCGCATCGCGTACAGCGGGCGACTCCGAGCCATCGCGAGTTGTCCCGGACCACGATGTCCAGAAGTTGCCGGATCTTGTCGTAGTGCAGGGAGAGGGCGTATCCGTCCTCCCACGTCACCGGCTCGAAGTACAAATCGTGGCCGCACGGGCATTGATCGCTCATACCGATATAAGGGCATGTGGGCGATGGCGGCGTCAAAGGCCACGCGGGAACGAGACGCCGCTGATCGTGACGACGCTGTCGGATACTGATATTTCGGGATTGTCCGTCCCTGGCACGATCAGGGTCAGCACCGACCTCGCCGGGGCGGAGAGCACCGTCGTCGTCTCCGCCTTGCGCAGGTAGCCGGGGGAGACGATCCCCGGGCGCACCTCCGCCCCGCCCGCCGGAAGCATGATCATGGTCGCCCGCCAGTCTCCGTCCGCGAGCACCACCCTGCCGTCGCGGTTCGAGACCACCCGGAGCGACGGCGCGAGATGCCACAGACTCCGGACCCTCGCCCGCCCGGGAACCTCGTCCAGCACCGCCATCACGTCGGGGCCATGGCTGACCCGCACCGACCGCGTCCGCACCACCCCGTACGCGTCGTCGGCCAGCTGGAACGTCTGCCGATCGGCGTCCGCGTGCTCAAGCCGTGTCGCCACACCCGGCCGGAACACCCCGCCCACCACGATCGGCACATTGTGCGCCTCCGGCGACGCCGTCCACTCCCGATACGCAGTCTTCTCGTACGAGTGGAAACCCGCCTCGACCAGGATGTCCCGGCCGTGCGCGTGATACGTCACGCCCAGGTGATCCTCGTGTCCGTGCAGCTTCCGTCCCGGTCCGAACCTGATGGAGTAATACGCGGATTTCCGGTCGTTCCATCGCGTACGCCCGAAGACGTAACCAGCGTCGAACACCTTGACGTTCGCCTCGTCGGCCCGGAAACCGGCCGGACGCGTGTCGGCGGGGCTGTCGCCGATCGGCGCGAGTCGCCCATCCGGCTGCGTGGCATGGCTGACGTACGCCTCCAGGGACCGCCGCCGCCGTACGAGATCCGCGGGTATCCCGACCCCGCAACCCTTGATCGCCTCCAGTGCGACTCCGAGCCGTTTGTGCACGTAGATGCCGTATCGGGGTGCCTGCTCGTGGAGTGCTCCCTGGTCGTCGATGGCGTACGCCGCCGACGCGGTCATCCTCCTGATCGCCAGTTCCGTCCAACGCCGCCGCCGGAACCGGCAGCCGATCATCAGCAGCGCGATGTCCTGATCCAGCCCGTGGTTGTGCCCATGCCGATAGAGCGAACGATCACACAGCACCCGCGCATGCTCCGCCAAACTCCTCGCCAGCCAGTCGGCGCGGACATGCGCGCTCAGCCGTACCAGCGCGGGAGCCCGCAACGCCACCGCGTGCTCGGCCCAGGCCCACGGACTGACCCCCGCCCTCCCCGCCGGATTCCCCCGCACCCACTGCTCCGCGATCCCCGCCGCCCGCTCCAGAACCCCCCGATCCCCCGACTTCTCGTACGCGACGACCAGCGCCCCCATCCACCGCAACGCATGCAGGTTCAACATCCACGACCGATTCCGATGCGGATCCGCCCGCCAATCGACCTCCCGCCCCAACTCCACAGCGGGCAACCCGACGAACCCGACCCGCCCTCGCATCACCTCGTCCACGTCGATGCTCGGCAGCCCACCGCTCCCGGCGACGACCGGCCCGTCAACGGCCAGTGAAAGCCGCGAATCCACCACCTTGTGGAAGGCATGACGAAACAAGCGATTGCTCCAATGAAGAGAGAGAAGTACGCCAGCGACCAGGGCCGTCGCTAACGAAAGAGGCCCTCGGCTACCGGTTTATGGGGTCCCGGGTGGCAGGTCCGGAGCGGTCGGCTTCTCGTTTGTCCAACCGGCTTCCAGGACCAGTTCGACCTGGTCGTCCCTGACGCCGGCCGCGTCGGTGACCGAGGAGAGGACCTGCGAACTCCCGGTGTCGATGATCAGAGTCCGTCGCACCAGGCCGATGGGCTCCCGCAAGGTGAATGTGAATGCCGCCCCGACACGACCGGACTCATCAGCGCGCTGACCGAGATACCTGACCTCGGGCAGCTCCGCGAGCGCCCGATAGGCGGCCGCCCGCACGTCCGGCGGAGAGGGTTTGCTCCACAGGAGACCACTCAGCGCATCCGCCACGAGACCGTCGTCCGCCCCCGTGGAGGACACGATCTCCTCAACCTCAGCCCGCAGCCCCACAGGATCAGTCGCCAGCGCCCGAATCCGCGCGAACGTCATCGATTTCCCGGCCATGCTGAACGCCACCCCACCCGGAACGGCCTCCAGCGTGCCCTTCCCGGCAGACGTGGACAGCCGATGCCCAGGCCACCGCACCGGCGACCCGTCCCGCCGCCACGCCTCCTCGTCGGCCCGGCCGGCAGGCGTCGCCCCCAACTCCGCAGAACCCGCCCAGACCTTCCCACTCCTGGACATCCACTGCTCGGCCACCCGCGACTCGGCCATCCAGTACCGGTTCTGGCCGCTCCCCAGCATCTCCGGGTACCGCTCCCGCACCAGCTTCCTGACCCGCCAGTACGCCCCGGCGTCAGCCGTACCCGACTCGGCAGTGATCGCGGCCGCCAGCAGAATCGACCGCCCCGACTCCACCCCGGGAGCCTCGTCGGGCGACTCGGCGGCCACCCCCGCGAGCACCACTCCCGCCACGACCGCCGCCGCCGCGAGACCGGCCACGGCCATGGACCACGGCCTGCGCAGCCGCCGCCGGGCCTCGGCCTCCAGCAGCGCGCCCACCCGGGTCTTCAGCGCCGGATCGGGCGCCGGCTCCCCGTAAAGCTCCCGCACCAGCTCATCCACGGCCGGCCTCCTCCGGATCGAGCATCGGATTGCTCTCTCCCAGCACCGCCCGCAACTTCCGCCGGGCCCTGCTCAACCGCGACCCCACCGTCCCGTACGGAATGCCCAGCGCGCTCGCGATCTCCTCATGACTGAGATCCGCCAGCGCGACCAGCAGCAGCACGTCCCGATCCCGCTGGTGCAGCCCGGCCAGCGCCGCCGCGATGCTCGGCCGCAGGCTCTGGGCGCTCACCTGCGCGCTGACCTCATCCTCATGTCCGGGAACATCCGGATCGGGACCGTGCCGTCCGAGGGCCCGCAGGGTGCGCAGCTCGGTGCGATGATGGCGGCGGATGAGGTTGGTCGCGATGCCGTACAGCCAGACGCGGACGCTCGCGCGCGACGGGTCGTACCGGGTGCGTTTGCGGAACGCGGTCAGGAACGTCTCCGCGACCACGTCCTCCGCGCTGTCGGCCCCCAGCCGCTGGGCCACGTACCGGTGGATCTCCCCGAAGTACGCGTCGAAGATCACGCTGAAGCGCTCGGACTCCACCAGCGACCCCCGCACCACCTCGGCGTCCCCGGCCAGGGGCCCGGCCCAGGACACCGTGGTCACGACGCTCTCCCCGTCATCTGCGTTCCTTCGGCTGCGATCAGCGGACATCCTGTATCTCCCGATCCGCCGATCCACTTTCACGCCGCCGGGATTCAACACTTTCGCACCCGCCGCCGTCAGAGGTACGTCGGACTGTGAAAGGTGGAGGCATTTGGAGAACGACTCGCGCTTCGAGGACTTCGTCGCCGAGCGTGCCGACGCCCTGCTGCGATACGGCTACGTGCTCAGCGGCAACCCGCACGACGCGGCCGACCTGACCCAGGAAGCGCTGATCCGGCTGCACCGGGCGTGGTCCCGGGTACGCCGCAAACAGGACCCCGAGCGCTACACCCGGGTGATCATGGCACGGCTGCACATCAGCGTGTGGCGGTCGCGGCGGCGGGAGCAGCTGGCCTGGGATCCGCCCGAGGAGACGCACCTGGACGCGCTCCCCTCCGACCTGGAGGAAGGGCTGTGGCAGGCCATGGACGGCCTGCCGCGCAAACAGCGGGCCGTGCTCGTGCTGCGCTACTACGAGCAGCTGACCGACGAGGAGATCGCCCGCGTGCTCGGGATCTCCCGGGGGACCGTCCGCAGCCACGCGTCACTCGGCCTGAGCAGACTCCGTACGACCATCGCCGGCCATGCCGCCGCGAACGGGAGCACCCGATGAACCAGGAGCTGGAAGCCGACATCCGCAGGGCCCTCGACCACGCCTCCGCCCGCGCGCCGCACGCGCCGACCGGCCTGGCGGACCGCATCGTCGCACGCTCACGCCGCCGCCGGACGCGCGCCCAGGCGCTGGTGGCCGCGCTCACGGTCGCGGCGGTGGCGGCCGGGGTCGGCGTGGCCGTACGCGGCGGGGACACGCTCGACCAGACCGCCGTGACCCCGACGCCGAGCCCGACGGCGACCGCGCCGCCCCCCGCCCCGGAACCGGTGGAGAAGGTGTGGCCGGAAGCCGTCTGGAAGATCCCCGCCAAGCTCCCGGACGGGCCTGCCCTGCGCCCGCGGGTGTTCATCTACGGCCGCACGCTGCTGCTGGAGACGTGGGCGAGCTTCGAGAAGGCCAACGCCCTCTACACGTACGACCTGGCCACCCAGGAGATCCGCAAGATCGCGGATATCCGTACGAAGAAGGGGGTCTACGCGTCCGGCTACGCCGCGGGGGCGGGCCTGGTCGTCTGGCAGACCATCGAGAAGGTCGAGGGCAGGATGTCCAGCAGGTTCTGGTCGGTACCGATCTCCGGGGGCGAACCGGCCGAGATCCGTACCGACTCGGTGCCCGGCCGGGCCGACACGCTGGCCGTGGCCGGCGACCGGCTGGCCTTCTCCGTCATGGAGGGCGGCGTGTTCACGGTTCCCCTCGGGGGCGGCACCGTGACGCCCGTCCCCGGCGCCGACCGGTACCACATCCTGCGCTGGCCCTTCGTCGGCAGCGTGGGCAGGTACACCCCGAACGGGGAGACCGCCTTCCAGGAACTCCTCAACGTCGACACCGGCGCCACCAGCAGGGCCGTGGTGCGCCCCGGCGAGAAGAACGTCGTCTGCGGCGTGTGGATGTGCAGCGGCGGCCGCCCGGACGGCACCCCGTTCTACCGCCCCCGCGACGGCTCCCAGGAACGCGACCTCCCCAGCTGGAGCCTCTTCGGCCTGGCCGCCGACCGCTTCATGACCCTGTACAGAGGCGACCTCGGCATCGACGTCCTCCACGACCTGCGCACCGGCAAATCCGGCGACTACGGCTACCGCGACGACGACTCCGGCAAATCCATCGGCGTGGAACCCGCCCTCGGCGACGGCCGCCTGCTCACCTACCCCCTCGGCGACCACAACGTGGTCATCGACCTGTCCCGGATCGACTGATCGCCGGGAGGCGGCGGCATCTCTCGCCCGCCGCCTCCCGTGTGGGTGTCACGCCACGACGCTGATGAGGCCGAGGTCGACGAAGCCGCCCATGGCGCCGGGGGTGCCGGCGACGTTGAGGTAGCTGAGGGAGGCGACGAGGGCGTAGCTGCTGCCGCCGGGGCCGGCGGGGAGGCCGTTGGTGACGATGATGTTGTCGGTGTACGCGTTGACGCCGGTGAGGGGCTTGAGCTGGGGGGTGGCGGGGAAGGGGGCGTCGTGGGGGCCGCCGATCTCGTCGATGAGGAGGCGGAGTTGCCAGGTGCCGCCGATCATCGGGGCGAGTGAGCCGGTGATCTCCCAGCTGAAGTTGACCTGGAAGGCGTCTCCGGCCTTGAGGACGTCGGCCGGTGGGCCGCCGCCCACATCCACGAATTCCGCCTGGATGTTTCCGCTGAGCAGGGCCGGGGCCAGGCCGAACGGAATCTGGAAACTGCCGGATTTGAATGCCATGCTTCCTCCCGATTGTTCTGATGGTTGAACAATAGGAAGAAGGGGTATTCGAGGGCTTCGGGGGTTGTGCCGGGGAGTTCCCTGGTGCCGCGGGCGCGAGTCTCCCGGGGTTCGGGGAGCACGGCGTCCCAAGGGTCTTTCCTAGGGCAGGGTCACCCGCGCGGGAACTTTGGGTTTCGGCGTCATTTTCCCAGCACGCGTTCGGTCAGTTTGTCCACCGACATCCAGGCCAGCGCGCATCCGGCGAGAGCGGCGAGAAGCGCCCACCAGGCCAGCCATTCCCAGAAGATCGCAGCCCAGACCCCGTAGCCGGTGGCGGCCACGGCGATGGACGCGATTCCGCCTTCCCTGCCGTATCGGGTGACGATGGCGAGGATCGAGCTCACCACCAGGATTCCCGCCATCAGGGCGATCGCCCACAGCACGATGCTCACGTTGCTGGGAACCTGGCCGGCCCCCGGAGCCCCTGGTGGTGACGTGCCGGGATTGTTCGGAGAATTTCTAATATCGACCATCAGGGCGATTATGGCCACAAAAAGTCCTAAGACTGCGGCTATGTCAGCGAGTATGGCTAAGGGGGATCGCCTCACAGTGACATTCTGCATCACGGGAACATCCGCATGACTCGCGAAGCCACCGAATCAGCGCATTTAAGAAATTTCACAAGCCGCGTCAAAATGGTGCCCGAGAACGGCTGAGCCGAGGGTACGGCCCACGCCGTGCCCCTCGGCTCAGTTCAGATCAGCGGCCGATGGCGAGACAGGTCGCCTTCGCCGTCTTGGTGGGGTCGCTCTCCGAGATGGCCGTCAGCTTGATCTTCGCGATCAGGCTGCCGCCCTTGGCGCGGAGCGCGTTCACCGGGACGGTGACCTGCTTGCCGAACTCGGCGGTGGCCAGGTGGTTGGGCAGCGAGACCGTCCAGCCGCGACCCTCCGCCTCGGCGGTCAGCCGGTAGACGTCGCCGTTGAGGTACGCGGACACGTCCTCGGGGTGCGCCGCCGTGACAGCCGCCTTCTTGCCGGTGTTGAACAGCGGGAACTTGCAGGTGGCGACGGAGTCGCCGGCGGTGATGTCGATGCTGGGGAGCAGCTTGACGCCGCGCTTCTGCGGGCCGGAGCCGTCCAGCGAGCGGACGGCCACCTTGTAGGTCAGCACGCCCTTGCTGCGCTTGAGGTCGAGCACGTAGAAGTGCAGGCGATTGGCCTCGTCCACGTACTCGTACTCGCTGCCCGAGTCGGCGCCCGCGTGGAACAGGGCGTCGGAGAGCTGCCGGTAGTCGCCGATGGTGATCGGGACCGCGGTGCCGTCCGGCAGGACGTAGTCGGTCATGCCGATGTCTTGCGGGTTGGCGTCGATGACCCACTCGAAGGGCGCCTGGTCGGCGTTCTTGGTCTTGGCCAGCAGGACGCCGGAGTCGGGCGTGAACGAGTCCGCGCCCATCCGGTCCACGACCTCGACCGTGTAGTTGTTGTAGCGGCCGCCGTCGCAGAGCGGGTCGGTGGTGGCGGAGCAGGTGGGGCTCAGGTCGGCGCCCATCGCGATGTTGACGCCCATCAGGCCGTTCGCCCCCGGCTGTACGGCGCGGGCGGTGACCTCCGCCACCACCAGGCCGGACTCGTCCAGCGCGTCCCGGTCCAGGCGCAGCACGTTGGCCTCGTCGACCATGTTCAGCTTGATCTTGTTACGCAGCATGTGCTGGGCGCCCATGGAGCCGCCCGAGGTGGGCGGGATCAGCCAGCGGCTGTGCGGGCCGCCGGGCCCGTTGAAGCTGCCCCGGCTGAGCATCTCCCAGATGCCGGTGTACGCGCGGCGCACCGGAATCGCGTACGGGTTGTTGTAGTTGTCGGCGATGCCCATGATGTGGCTCAGCTCGTGGGCGTACACGCCCATGCCGGAGCTCTCGGCCTGGACCGAGTCGACGCCGAAGCGGGCGTTGGGCCAGAAGGTGGAGCCGGCCTGCCACGAGGTCCACGAGACGTAGCGGGTGGGCGACCAGTTCGGCAACGCCGGGTCGTCGGGGCCCCACTCGTCGGTGACGTCGTTCTGGGTCGGGAACTTCATCATGCCGAACTCCTGCCAGGTGGACGACTCGTCCTGGCCGGCGCTGACGTAGAAGATGAAGTCGAACTGGGCCGCCGTCTCCGGGCCGACCGCCGCCAGCCAGGCCGCGTTGCCGTCGCGGCGCAGGTCCTTGTTGCAGGAGTCCCCGGCCGGGCAGGAGTTGCGCTGGTACTCAAGCGCGTACTCGTGGTCCTTGCCCGGCATTGTGTAAGGCCCGAAGCCGGTGAGGTCCACGCCGTAACGCCCGCCGGAGTCCTCCATCCAGTACTCGTGGATGGTGTGCCCGCGGTTGAGGTCGTTCGGGGTGTTGAGGAAGTCCTGGTAGAACTTGGCGACCTGGTCGCGGGGGATGTCGTGGGCCTCCGCGGTGGGGTTCTTGAAGACGGTCGAACCCTTGGGCTGGGTCACCACGAACGGCTGGTTCGGGTAGTCCAGCAGGACCAGCGCGCCCTTGAAGGTACGCACCGAGCCGGGCACGGAGGGATCGGCCCAGTTGGTGCCCGGCACCTTCTTGTAGTCGGCCCACGTCATGTGGTCCGGGTTCTTCCACTTCTGCGGGTCGATCGGGGCGGGGTGACCCGCTTGACCGCCCTGGGTGCGCAGCTGCTGCGCCGAGCTGGGTTCGTCCTGCTGCCACGGCTGGGTCTGCGGCCAGTGGTCGTAGCGCCAGGGGAGTTCCGGATCGGGGGCCGGTTCCGCGGTGGCCGAGGTAACGGGGAGTAATGAAAGGGGCAGGATTGCCACGGTCGCCAGGAGCAACCTGAGGGGGCGTCTCATACTATGTCACGTTATATAGGGGCAAATTGGAGATCAATTGACACACTGTCAGGAGAAATGACAGAGGCAGGGCACGGCCGGTTCGGCAGACGGGTGTCAGCGGGGAGAGGTCTCGTAGGCCCAGGCGGGCAGGGGTTCGCAGGAGTTCAGCCAGCCAGGGGGTAGCGGGGCACGGGTGCCGATGATGCCGCCGACGATCGCGCACGTGGTGTCGATGTCGCCGCCCGCGGCGGCGGTGGTCCAGAAGGCCTGCTCGTAGTCCCCGAGGTGGCGGGCGGCGGCCCACAGGGTGAAGGGCACCGTGTCCTGGGCGGAGACCTCGCGGCCGTTGCCGAGGGCGCGCGCGGCGAGGACGGGGTCGGCGAGGGGGAGCAGTCGCCGGGCTTCGGCGATGCCCTCACGGACCAGGCTCGGCGGGGTGTGCGAGAGGACCTGGTCGAGGAAGCTTCCCGGGGTCAGGTCGGCCGATCCGGCGGCGACGGAAGCGGCCACCGCCACGGCGACGGCGCCCGCGACGGCCTCCGGATGCGTGTGGGTGACCTCGGCCGACGCTCTCGCCTCCCGTACGGCCCGCGCGGGATCGCCGGCGAACCACGCGCCGAGCGGTGCCACCCGCATGGCGGCTCCGTTGCCCCACGAGCCACTGCCGTCGAAGAGCCCGGAGGCCAGGGCGCGCCAGTCGCCGCCCTCGCGGACCAGGCGCAGCATGCGGTTGGTGGCGGGGCCGTACCCGCGGTCGAAGTCGTGGCGGGCAGCGAAGCTGGCGGCGAGTTCGTCCTGGTCGATGGTGCCGCGGCGGGTGAGGACGCGGTGGACGGAGCAGGCCATCTCGGTGTCGTCGGTCCACTGCCAGGGGCCTGGCGGCAGCAGCCGGTCGTCGCGGGCCTGGCGGTTGGCGGGGACGTAGAACTGGGAACCGAGCGCGTCGCCCAGGGCCAGGCCGTAGAGGGAGTCGCTCGCGCGGGATCGGGATTCAGGCGGCATCACCGACGATTGTGTCATCGATCACGTTCGCCGGGCCGGGCGTGGCGGCGAACACCGGGATCAGGTCGGCGGCGACCAGGCCGCGCTGGAAGAGCCACCGGCCGAGCGCGATGTACGCGTCCACGTCCCGCGCGGCCAGGAACTGGTTCAGGGTCGAATGACGCGGGAAGGCCGTACGGTCGGCCGCCAGGGCGACGAGATCGCTGGGCATGTCCTTGCTGATGTGCGAACGCATCAGGATCAGGTACGCCTCGGGGTCGTCCTCCGTGTCGTCCGGATACCGGAACGGGATCTTCAGGACGGGCGCGCGGGATTCCAGCAGCAGCCCGTCCGCGTCGAACTCGACGCCCAGCTCGGCGCGGGCCAGCGAGATCATCCGCAGCGCGTTCCCCAGGCGGAACTCGTCGACGGAGGCGTCCACGGCGAACACCGTCCGGCAGCGCCTGCGCAGCAGCTCCACGACGCCGGAGTTGTCCCAGTGCCCGCCGTCGGAGATGAAGATGTGGCCGTGCGTGACCGAGAGGTCGCCCAGGGCCTCGCGCCACGTGGACAGCGGGCCAGGGGCGTACCAGGTGTCGGCGAGGCCGGCGGGGAGTAAGTCCCTGATCCGGTTCCCGGGCCGGCCGACCAGGGGGTTCTCCAGCCAGAGGCCGAGCCGGAGGTTCATCAGGGCGAGCGCGATCCGGCTCGCCCTGCCGGTGTAGCGGCCCATGTTGGGCGCGACGGCGGCGCCGGAGGCGGCGACCAGGCTGGCGGCGTCGAGCCGGCACGCGAACGCGGGCAGATCACCCGTCCCGATGGCGGCGCTGCCCACGTAGTCGGCGGAGAACACGAACGACGCGCAGCCCTCGCCCTGCGCGGACTCCTCGGCGCGCAGGTTGACCGAGGTGCACACCAGCAGCCGCGGCAGGCCGTCCGTGTGGGTGTCCGTGAGCAGCACCTCGGACAGGCGCACCGGACGCTCCCCGGCACGCACCACGTAGGCGCGGTCGAGCCGCCGCGAGTACGCCCGGTGCAGGGAGGTCCTGTTGGCCGGCACCAGCAGCCCGAAGACCAGCAGCAGGAGCACCGCCACCGCCGCGACCACCCCGATCGTCCGGTACGGCAACTGGCTGACATGCCCGATCGACAGCAGCAGCGGCAGCACCAGCACCGCGCCCATGATCGTGTCGAACAGGATCCGCACGAGCTGCCGCAGCGTCTGCCGGACCCGGCTGGCGGAGAACCCCCACTGCGAGCGGAACACCGCGAACGCCACGGCGGCCATGAGCGCGCCGAGCCCGAGCAGCCGGGGGATGGACGAGCCGTCGAACATGCTCGCCCGCAGGACGTGGGTGCCGGCGGCGACCACGTCGGGCAGCAGCAGGACGAGGACGACGCCGAGCACCACCCGGCGGACCACCCTCTCGGCCCGGCCGAGCTTGAACTCCGCCAGCACCGCGACGGCGGCGATCACGGCGGCCACCGTCCAGCGGGCTTCGGGGAACCGCGCGTACAGGGCGTCCTCCCCGCCGAGCAGCGCGCCGGCCTTGTAGACGCCGCCGAGGACGCAGGCGGCCAGCGCGACGGCGGCGGCGAAGGGCACCAGGTTGAGCACCGCGCTGACCAGGTAGCGGACCATGCTGAGGAAGAGGTCGGGGAAGTCCTCGCCCAGGTAGCGCAGGTTCCTGCGAAGATGGGCCTCCTCCGGCGAACCGTGGCTCCACGGGGCCGCTCCACCCTCGGGCCGGGACGCCGCCCGGGCGGAGATGAAGGCCGTGGCGGTGTAACTCCCGCCGGAGACCGCCGACACGTACGCGGTCCTGCCCAGCAGGCCCGACTCCTCCGCCACCTGCAGGGCGCCCAAGCCCAGGCAGGCGGCCCGGACGCCGCCACCCGCCAGGGCGATGCCGATCCCGTCCGCCTGGGTGCCGACGTAGTGGTACCGCGTGCTCATGGTGCTCCCTCCGGGGTCCCCGACGGATAGACCGGTTTGCCGCCCTTCTGCGGCGACCGCACGTCCTTGGCGTTGTACCGGCGCACGAACAGCGGATGCAGGCAGTACTCCTCGTCCGGGGACAGCACCATCTGGCCCTCCGCCGCGTACGCGAACTCGGCCCGCAGATAACGCTCCGTCTCGTCCTGGAAGCGCCCGATGACGCCCACGTCAGTGAACATCTCGCGGACCTCCAGGTAACCGAGCCCGAACTCCGCCCTGATCCCGGCCCGGTTGCACATCCGGTGCAGGTACGGATCGTCGAACCGGAACGGCAGGTACGGGATGAGCCGCCGCGCCACCGCGTGCGCCTGCGGGTACCGGAACCGGTGCGCGGAGAACACCTCGGCGCACAGCGTGACCTCGGTCTCCGCGATGGTCGCCAGCAGGTGCTCCGCCCGCAGGTACGGCCTGCCGGTGCTCGCGATCGACCGGTGCAGGGCCTCGTTGAAGACGTACAGGACCTGGCGGGGCAGCAGCTGGGTGTGGCGCAGCAGGTACGCGATGGTGGGTTCCGCCCTCCCGGTGGGAGAGGTCAGGCTCGGCGGCAGCAGCCGGTACACCAGCTCCTCGGGGTCGGCTGCCGGCAGCCCCTTGAGCTCTCCCGGGAAGTGCAGCCGCAGGAAGGTGTGCAGCCGCCCGCCGACGGCCTTCACGAGATCCTTCCAGTGCCAGCGCAGCACCATGCGCCCGCTGAAGTCCTTGACCGGGTTCGCCGCCACGTGGACCAGCGCCGGCCACAGCTCGCTGGGGAAGCAGCACTGCACCCGGAAACCGGTCCGGCCGGTCCGCAGCCCGATGCCGCCGACCAGGTGGAACAGCCCCTGCAGGCAGCTCTGGATGGGCTCGATGTGGCCGCCGATGTCCTCCAGCGAGTCGATCAGCACGAAGACGGGCGTACGGCGCGCGCGGATGAGCTCGCCCGCCACGTCGACCGCCTCGCTCCAGGGGCGGCGGCCGAGCCGGAAGCCGCGCCTGAGGTTCTCCAGGCTGATCGAGGTCCCGCCGTTCTTGACGTGGTCGATGAGCCGGAGGGTGGCGAAGTCGAGGGCGTCGTCGTCCTGGGTGGCCGGGTCGCCGAGGTGGTGGCGGATGGCCGCCGTCTCGTCCCAGAGCAGCTGCCTGGCCCGCGGCGGGTCGGCCGGGGACGGCGGCTGCGAGACGACGAGCCGGGTGATGACGGGCGCCCACAGGAGCATCTCCCAGATCTGGGCCACCCCCTCGACCGTGAGCATCATCGAGTCGCCGATGAGCCGCACGGCGGCCTGGATCCGGGAGAAGACGCCGGCGGCGCTCAGCCGTACGGACAGGGTCTGGGCGTCGAACTCGCGGGAGAGCAGCAACGACGTCTTGCCGGAGCCGCGGCGGCCCACGATGAAGGTGGGCGGGCTGGTCTCCGACTGGAGGTGCAGGTTGACGCGGGTGTCGTAGAGGGCCCGCAGGACCGGCAGGCTCTCGCGGTCGGAGATCGCGATGGGGCCCAGCGGGTTCTTCATGGTGAACAGGGCGTCAAGGCCATTGGCGGACATGGCACTCCACGTGATGAGATTGCCGCTCGTCGTCACCTCTAGGAGTGCGGTCCCGCCGCGTTGATACAGCGTGCGGGGAAATTTCGGTGAAGTCATACCGAAGTTATGGATAACATCCTCGGCGGATCATGACCGAGTAGCGTTTGCCCTGGTCATAGTTAAGGTGGCTTCCCATAAAATGTGATCTAAATCACATTTGGATCATGTAACGAAGCCCGTCCGATATGGGATGATCTTAGCCCCTGTCTCATTAGCCCCATATACCCCATGTGCAAAGTTCGTCAGGCTTATAACAATTGCAACGTTCCCGCCGATGTACAGCACCTTGACCCATAGGTTCTCCACGTCTGTGAAGGGCTAGTTTGCCCAGGATGATTTGGGCATATGGGGGCGAATCGCCCAGGAGGATCAAACGTGGCGTCAGATTCGAACTGGCTTGATGCTGCCTATGAATGGGTCGTCCGGTCCAGTGCCAACGGGACCTGGCGAGACCTGATCCCGCTGGGTCTGGCCGGCCTGCTCGTCTGGGGTCTCTGGCTCTATCGGGTGGTGCTGTCCCGGCTCGCGAAACCGGTCGTGAACAGTTATCGCACGACCGTCTCCGTCGTCGTCCCGTCCTACCGTGAGGACGCCGAGATCCTGGTCCGCTGCCTCGCCAGCTGGCTGGAGCAGGACCCGTACGAAGTGATCATCGTGGTGGACGTGGCCGACACCGAGTGTCACGCCAAGCTGCACGAGGTGACCGACCCCCGGCTGAAGGTCCTGGTCTACGAGCACTCCGGCAAGCGCTCCGCGCTGGGGGTGGGCATCAGGGCCGCCCGGGGCGAGCTCGTGGTCTTCGCCGACTCCGACACCTGGTGGCAGCCCGGCCTGCTGGACGCGGTGCAGATGCCGTTCGAGGACCCGGCGGTCGGTGGCGTCGGCACCCAGCAGAACGTCTACCAGCGCACCAGCAGCGTCTGGCGGCGCATCGCCGACTGGCTGGTCAACCTCCGCTACTACGACTACGTGCCGGCCATGGGCAGCCGCGGCGGCGTGGCCTGCCTGTCCGGCCGGACCGCCGCCTACCGGCGCTCGGCCATCCTCCCGGTCGTGCACAACCTGGAGAACGAGTTCTTCCTCGGCCGGCGGTGCATCGCCGGCGACGACGGCCGGCTCACCTGGCTGGTGCTGGCCTCCGGGTACAAGACGGTGCACCAGTCCTCGGCCCGCGCCATCTCGATGTTCCCCGACTCCTTCCGCGCCTTCGTCAAGCAGCGGGTCCGGTGGAGCCGCAACTCCTACCGCTGCTACCTGACCGCGCTGTGGAAGGGGTGGCTCTGGAAGACGCCGCTGGTCACCAAGGTGACCGTGCTGCAGATCCTGCTCACCCCGGTGACCATGGGCGTCACGCTGGCGTACCTGTTCTTCAGCCGGCTGGAGCTGACGGCGCTGGGCATCTCGCTGGCCGTCGGGTGGCTGCTGCTGGGCCGGGGCATCCGCGGCTGGTCGCACCTGCGCCGCCACCCGGGAGAGATCCTGCTGCTGCCGCTGCTCTGCCTGGTGGTCATCATGATCGCCCTGCCGATCAAGCTGTACGCGTTCCTGTCGATGAACAAGCAGGGCTGGCTGACCCGTACGTCCGACCAGGTGGGCGGAGCGGGCCAGAGCGCGGCCACGCTCAAGGGAATGGTCTGAGATGGCGCGTACCGCCACATGGCACGCCGCGATCTCGGTCGCGGGACTGGTGTTGTGCCTGAGCGCGGCTCCCGCCGCGGCCTCGCCCGCCTTACTGGCCGAGAACGCCGGCAGCCCTGTCGAGCCCGCCGGACCCACCGCGTTCCCCGAACCCACCCCGTCGCCCGAGCCGAGCCCGTCGGCCGAACCGAGCCCGTCGCCCAAGTCCACCCCGTCGGCCAAGCCGAGCCCGTCGCCCAAGTCCACCCCGTCGGCCAGGTCCACTCCGTTGGTCAAGCCGAGCCCGACGGCCAAGTCCACCCCGTCGGCCAAGTCCATCTCGCCCCCAGTGCCCGTCCTGTCCCCCGAGCCGACCCTGTCCGCCGAGCCGACCTTGGCCGCTGAGTCCGGCGGGTCCGCGGACCCCTTCGACCCGAGCTTCACGGTCTCCGCGGAGGACGCCGAGACGCAGGCCGCGCTGGTGGACATGGAGGACCAGCGGCTCGTGCAGACCAGGGCGGCCCTCACCGCCCTGCTCCAGACCGGCGGCATCGAGGCCGCCACGCGCAAGCAGCCCCAGGTCTTCGTCTCCTCGCACGGCCGCACGCTGGTGCTGCCCGCGCGCAACACCACGGCCCCGTACACGCTGCGCGACCTGATGGCCGTCGAGAAGGGCCGCTACGTCCGCCGGATGAAGGACGGCTCCTACCTGCTCGGCGTGCACGTCTTCGTCGCCGACGGCGCCAAGCTCCAGCTGCGCGGACCCCTGACGCTGCGCATGGGCAGCCTGCCCGGCTCGTTCAGCTCCATCATCGCGTTCGGCGGCGGCATCGAGATCAAGGGCGCCCCGGGCAAGCTCGTACAGATCACCAGCTGGGACGTGACGACGAACCAGCCGGACCGTTCCACGGCCGACGGCCGCGCCTACATCCGCGCGGTCGGCGGCGAGTTCAAGATGGAGTACGCCAACGTCTCCCACCTGGGCTTCTGGAGCGGCCGTACCGGCGGGATCGCGCTCACCGGCACCGAGCGGCCGGCCAGCGCGTACCGGCACAGGACCAAGTCGCAGCGCCACCAGGACAAGGCGGACCGGCTCTCCCGGACCCCCTCGCGGGGCAGCGGCAGCTACGGCGACGTGGAGACCATCCCGATCGGCCCCGGCACCGCCTCCCACCTGCTCGGCGACGAGCTCGTGTCCGGGTCGATCACCAACAGCCGCATCACCGGCGACGCGTACGGGCTGTTCGTCTCCGGCTCCAACCAGACGAAGATCGTCGACAACATGATCGTGGACAGCGTGGTGCACGGCGTCTTCATGCACCGGTTCGCCAAGAACGCCACGATCGAGTCGACCAAGGTGATCAACAGCGGCGGTGACGGCTTCGTGCTGTCCCGGGCCACCGAGAAGGTCCGGGTCACCGACTGCGTGGCCGAGCGGAACGGCCGCAACGGCTTCACCCTGAACGGCCGCGCCCTCGCCATCGGCCCGTCCGCGAGCGGCGAGTCCCTGGCCGTGTACGGCGACAGCTCCGTCAACAACAGCGTCGCCCGCGACAACGGCCGGTACGGCATCGAGGTGCTCGGCGGCAGCCGCCTGGCCGTGCAGACCAGCGAGGTCATCGGCGGCGACATGGGCATCGTGGTCCGGGAGGGCGCCAGCGGGGTGCAGATCTCCGGCAACAAGCTCACCAACCAGCGCCGCCAGGCGATCGCGCTCCGCGACGGCACGACCGACGCGCACGTGGCCGGCAACACCATCAGGGGCGCCCCCACCGGCATCTACCTGCGCGACGCCGACGGCATGGTGGTCGGAAACAAGATCACGACGCTGCGCACGCCGAAGTCCCACGGCATCACCGTGGTCGGCGACGCCGGCGACTCCGAGATCACCCGCAACACCCTGATCGGCTCGGGCACCAGCGCGGTCAGCGTCTCCCGGGCCGCGGACCGGGTGAACAAGCACAACAACGACGAGGACAAGTGGGTTGACACCTCGACGTTCTGGGTGCAGGCCAAGCGGTACGTGAAGCCGATGAACGTGATCTGGGCCGGCGTCTTCCTGCTGGTGGTCGTCTCGGCCATCCGGTCGCGCGGGATCATGGAGCGGCAGCGCCGCCGGGCCGGGATCCGCGATCCGTACGAGCACCAGAAGTGGCTGGAGGAGAAGCCGATCATGCTGCTCCGCCACGCGACGCCCTCTCCGATGGAGCGGCACGTCACCAACGGGCACGCCAACCGGCACCTGCACCCGTCGGTGCCGATGCACGCCGGATCCACTCCCACGGCAGGGGGCAGCTGATGAGCCGCAAACTCCTGACCATCCTGGTGATGGCGCTGACGGCGGCCGGCACCTGGGCCTACCTCTCCTGGATCGAGCGCCCGCCGCCCACGCCGGGCGTCAACGAGGTGCCGGCGGCGGAGGCGCAGCAGCAGTCCACCCTGGTCGACCAGGAGGACCTGCGGATCATGGAGACCCGGGCCACGCTCACCTCGGCGCTGGCCCGGGGCGGGCCCGCCGCCGCGCGGGTGCGGGTGCCGCACATCTCCAGTTCGGCCAACGGGCAGACGCTGGTGCTGCCGCAGCGGCGGGAGCCGTACCGGGTGGCGGATCTGGAGAAGCTGGGGCTGGAGCAGTTCCAGAAGCAGGAGGACGGCTCGTACGTGCTCAGCATCAACGTGTTCGCCGGTCCGGGCGCCAAGCTGGTGCTCCAGAACGCGACGGGCCCGCTGGTGATCCGCATGCGCAGCGAGCCGGGCTCCTTCGTCTCCATCGTGGGCTTCGGCGCGAGCATCCGGATCAACGGCTCCGCGCAGAACCCCGTACGGCTGACCAGCTGGGACTCCCACACCAGGACGGCGGACACCAAGGTGGCCGACGGCCGGGCCTACCTGCGGGCGGTCGGCGGCGAGCTCAAGATGAGCTACGCGGTGGTCGAGCACCTCGGCTTCTGGAGCGGCCCCACCGGCGGCGTCGCGCTGACCGGCAGCGACCGGCCGACCAGGAACGCGGAGCGGGTGATCGCGCCCGTCGGGCAGGCCTCGCCCGGGGCGACACCGTCCGCCACCCCGACCGCGTCGCCCGATCAGACCGGCCGGCGCCTGGTGCTCCTGCCCAACGGCAGGTACGCGCCGAGCGGCGGCGGTGACGACGAGATCGAGATCAACGACGGCACGGGCGGCCGGAAGGTGGCCTACCAGCTGCCGGAGGCCAACCTGGTGACCGGCGACATCACCGACACCACGATCACCGGCAACGCGTACGGCATCTTCATCACGGCCTCCAACGAGACCCGGCTGACCAACGTCACCGTCACCGGCAGCCTGGTGCACGGCGTGCTGCTGCACCGGTTCGCGCGCAACGCCTCGATCGAGAACACCACCGTGCGCAACAGCCGGGGCGACGGGTTCGTCCTGTCGCGCGGCACCCAGAACGTCACGATCACCGGCTCCTTCGCCGAGCGCAACGGCGGCAACGGCTTCACCATCAGCGGCCTGCCGCTGGCCCGGGGCCCGTCGGCGTCGGGGGAGTCGCTGCGCAGCTTCGGCGGCAGCTCGGTGATCAGCAGCACGGCGCGGGACAACGGCCGCTACGGCGTGGAGATCAAGGGCGGTCTCAAGCTGTCCGTGCAGACCAGCGAGGTCATCGGCGGCGAGATGGGCATCGTGGTGAGTGAGGACGCCACCGGGGTACAGGTGTCCGGAAACCGGCTCACCGACCAGCGCAGCCAGGGGATCGCGTTGCGGGACGGCGTCCGGGCGGCCCGGATCAGCGGGAACATCGTGCGAGGCACGCAGACCGCGATCTACCTCAGGGACGCCGAGGCGACCATCTCCGGCAACACGGTCCAGTCGGCCTCGCTGCACGCGATCTCGCTGCTCGGCGACGCCACCGGCACCAAGATCACAGGCAACACCCTGGGCGGGGCGGGCCGCAGCGCGATCGACACCGTGCGCGCGACCGGCGCCAGCGCCGTCTCGGGCAACAACATGGACGGCTGGCAGAACACGGCCGGGTTCTGGACCATGGTCAGGCGCGTCGCCAAGCCGATGAACCTGATCTGGTTCGGGGTGATCGCCCTGATCGTGATCTCCGCACTGCGGGCGCTGCGCAACGACGGACCGCGGGTCGGCCGTCAGTTCGTCCACCCCTATGAGAGGCAGTCACTGCTGGAGGAACGGCCGTCGCGGGTCCTGGAGACCGTCGCCGGCAAGACCCCGGCCGGGAGGAGCTAAGGCATGCGCCTGGACATCGACCGCAAAACGCTGAGCGGGATGCTGGCCGGGGCGATCATCACGGTGATCGTCGTGGTCATCGTCCGCGGGCTTTTCGGCGGATCCGGCGACCCGACCATGCGGGTTGAGGATGTTCGTCCGCTAAATGATGGAACGAGCGACTCCTCCCAAACGTCCCAAGAACAACAGGAAACGCCTGATTTGCAGGTGGAGGATGAGAAGGAGGACGACGACGTGGTCGAGTTCACCCCCCTGCAGGAGCCGCCCGCCATCGCCGTCCCCACCGGCGACGGAATGATCGAGTGCCCGGACGCCACGGTCACCGTCAGCGACTCCGCCGGCCTCACCGAGGCGCTGGCGGCGGCCGAGCCCGGCACGGTCATCCACCTGGAGCCCGGCGTCTACCTGGGCAAGTTCGTCGCCACCACCCCCGGCACCAAGGATGACCCGATCTTCGTCTGCGGCACCGCCGAGGCGATCATCGACGGCGGCGGCGTCAAGAAGGGCTACGCCTTCCACCTCAACGGAGTCGACCACTGGCGGCTCATCGGCTTCTCCGTCCGCAACAGCCAGAAGGGCGTGATGGCGGACAAGACCAACCACTCGATCATCCAGGGCCTCACCGTGCACCACATCGGCGACGAGGCCATCCACCTGCGCAACTTCAGCAGCGACAACGTCGTGCAGTACTGCATGGTGTACGCCACCGGGCTGCGCAGGGAGAAGTTCGGCGAAGGCGTCTACCTCGGCACCGCGGAGAGCAACTGGGCCACCTTCTCCGGCGGGCAGATGGACCGCAGCGACCGCAACCTCGTACGCGGCAACGTCATCAGGGCCACCGCCGAGGCGATCGACATCAAGGAGGGCACCACCGGCGGCCGGATCGTCGGCAACATCTTCGACGGCTCCGTCCTCGGCGGCTCCAAGCACAACGACTCCTGGGTGGACGTCAAGGGCAACGACTACGTGATCGAGCGCAACAGCGGCAGCAACACCAACGCGGACGGTTTCCAGACCCACAAGATCGTGGACGGCTGGGGCGTCGGCAACGTGTTCCGCGCCAACATCATCGACCTCGGCAACTCCGGCGGATTCGGCATCAACGACACCGTGGGCGGCAACACGATCGCCTGCGACAACAAGGTGACCGGCGGCCCGCTGGTCAAAAAGGGCAGCTGTTCCTGAGCACCGAGCTCGACGACACTCGAAAGGAAATCACTGACATGAGCGAAGCCGTACTCCCCCGGCTTACAGTCATCGGGACCGGCTACCTCGGGGCGACGCACGCGGTATGCATGGCCTCGCTGGGATACGACGTGCTCGGCCTCGACGTGGACGCGAACAAGATCAAGAAGTTGCAGTCCGGCGAGGTGCCGTTCTTCGAGCCAGGGCTGCCCGAACTGCTGGCCAAGACCATGGAGTCGGGCCGGCTCCGCTTCACCACCTCCTTCGAGGAGGCCGCCGCCCACGGCGACGTGCACTTCGTCTGCGTGGGCACGCCGCAGCAGCCCGGTTCGGACGCCTGCGACCTGAGCTACGTGGACGCCGCCATCCGCGGCCTGGCCCCGTACCTGACCCGGCGCAGCCTGGTCGTCGGCAAGTCGACCGTCCCCGTCGGCACCGCCGAGCGGCTGACCGGCATGCTGCGCGAACTCGCCCCCGCCGGGGACGAGGTCGAGCTGGCCTGGAACCCCGAGTTCCTGCGTGAAGGCTTCGCGGTCGACGACACGCTGCGCCCCGACCGGCTCGTGTTCGGCGTGGCCTCCGACTGGGCGCGCGACCAGCTGACCGCCTCCTTCCAGCCGATCCTGGACCTGGGCACGCCCATCGTGGTCACCGACCTGGCCACCGCGGAGCTGGTCAAGGTGGCCGCCAACTCGTTCCTGGCCACCAAGATCTCCTACATCAACGCGATGGCGGAGGTCTGCGAGGCCACCGGCGCCGACGTACGCGACCTGGCCAAGGCCCTCGCCTACGACGACCGCATCGGCGGCCGGTTCCTCCAGCCCGGCCTCGGCTTCGGCGGCGGCTGCCTGCCCAAGGACATCCGCGCCTTCGCGCACCGCGCCGAGGAGATCGGCGTCGGCCAGGCCGTCTCCTTCCTCCGCGAGGTCGACGCCATCAACCGCCGCCGCCGCTCCCGCACCATCGACCTGGTCAGGGAGCTGCTCGGCGGCCAGCTCGACGGCAAGCGGGTGGCCTGCCTGGGCGCCGCCTTCAAGCCCAACTCCGACGACATCCGGGACGCCCCCGCCCTGGACGTCGCCCGTACCATGCACGGCCTCGGCGCCAACGTCCGCGTGTACGACCCGGCCGCCCTCGACAACGCCCGCCGCGCCTACCCCGAGCTCCGCTACGGCACCAGCGCCCTGGACGTCGCCCAGGACGCCGACGTGGTCGTCCTCCTCACCGAGTGGGCCGAGTTCCGCGAGGTCCAGCCCTCCGCCCTGGCCGCGGTCGTCAAACACCGCCGCATCGTCGACGGCCGCCACGCCCTCGACGCCGAAGTCTGGCGCGCCGCCGGCTGGGAGTACCGCGCCCTCGGCTCCCCGTGACGCCCCCGCCCTGACACCCAGGACCCCGCACCGCCCCACGGTGCGGGGTCCTCGCCGTTCAGGCGGGCCATTCGCCGAGTATCAGCGCCGCGTCGACGAAGAGTTCCTCGCCCACGAGGGCCCGATCGAACCAGCCGGTGGGCGGCAGCCTCGGCGCGACGGCGGCCGGGGCATGAAAGTGCCGTTTGGCCGAGCCGAGGCTTCGGAGCAGTGCGGCGTAGTCGACGTCCCCTGGCATGCTTCACGTTTAACACATAAACGACCGCATTATGAGTGGCGACTATTGCCGCATCATTCGATTGACGAAAACGGTGTTGTCGGCCGGTCGTTGACAGGTGCGCGACGGGCGCTCAAAGTTCGCATCGAGTGTGGTTTTCGCTGACCGGGTTCTCTGCCCTTAGAGGGGGAGGCGATGAGCCCTGGTAGTTCGCGACTGTCCGGGAATGTTCCGCCTGATGGGGACGGGCGCCGCTGTTATGAGGCATGCCCGTGCGGCAAGGTCGTCGCCCGCAGGGTTCCTGGCACGATGTGTCCCCGCGGTCATCAGCGCGTGCAGGTGAGGGTTCAGCTGAGCTGTCCGGAGTGCCCGTGGGAGTCGTCAGGCTGGTACCTGTTCCAGCCCAGCTGCCCGGACGCACCGAATCGGGGCCATCGCCTACAAGTCCTGAGATACTCCTACCTATGATCGACAGTCTGCTCGACCGGGCCACATCGGTCCTCGAGCGGCGCTTTCTGCGCAATGCGTTTCTTCCCATGTTGCTTTTCCTTCCGGTGACGGTCACTCCTTCCGTACTGCAGGGGGATTTGCTGGAAACGGCGCTGACCGGCTGGGAAGGCCGGTCGTTCACGCTGAAGATCGTGACTGTCGTCGGGTATTTCACCTTCTGCTGGTTCGGCGCGGCGATCATCGCCAGTCAGTGGAGGAGCATCATCAGGCTTTTCGAGGGATATCCGCTGGCGCGGCTGCCCTGGCTCGAAGGCGTGGGAGTCCGGTGGCACCGGGCCAGACTGGCGGAGCTGACCACCCACGAGGAGCACGGATCCCATGCGGTGAGCGCGACCGAGTTGCGCTACTGGGCCTATCCGTCCACCGCCGTGTTGCCGACCCGCCTCGGCAACGTGCTGCGCGCGGCCGAGTTCTACCCGCTCCGGCGGTACGGCATCAGCCTGATCATGATCTGGCCGCGTCTGCACAAGATCCTGCCCCGGGAGACGGCGGAGGACGTCGAAGACGCCCGCGCCACCATGGAGTTCCTGCTGGTGCTCTGTCTGTGGCTGGTCGGGTTCGCCCTGCTCAACCCCTTGGTCGCGATGGCCCTCGGGACGTCGCTGCCGATCTCCCTGCTCTGCTTCGCGCTCGGTCTCCTCCTCGCCTACTGGGCATACCTTTCCGCCATCCCGGCGGCGGCGGAGTACGGCGACCACCTCCGGGCCGCGTTCGAAGTGCATCGGCACGAACTCCTGAAAAGGCTCCGGTTCCCGCAGCCGGGCACGTTGGCCGAGGAGCGGGCGCGATGGCGGGAGATCGATCATTTCGTGCTGACCGGGACCAGATTCGACTGGCGGTACGAACCCGATGCCGCCGAGGAACTGCGGGTGCGACTCGTCGACGGTGAGCGGTCCGGGACGGGTGGCGCGTGATGTCATCACCGGACGACGCGGCTGCCGCGAGCCGGCGACCCGCTCGTGCCCCGGCCGGAGACGCCGAGCCGCCGTCGGTAGGTGAACCCGTGTATGAGGTGGGCGAGGAGCCGGATCTTTCTGATCCGTCGGTTGCCGTGTCGCCGCGTCCCCGGGTCACCCGAGGACCGTTCTCCGGGGCGATCCTGCTCCTCGTCGCCACGGGTGTGGTCGTCGCGCTGGTCTGGATGCTGATGAGCGAGCGCCAGGTGCCCGTCCTCGTCGCCGGCGCGGATCTGCCCGCCTACCACGAGCTGAACATGAACGATCTCACCATCGACGTGCGCACGGCCCTGGACGGCGAGGGTTATGCCACGGTCCCCGTCGAAGGCCGCCTCACGTTGAAGGCCATCAAGAAAGGCGAACCGCTTCTCACCTCCGATGTGTCGCCCAGCGTGCGGCGGCTCATCAGTGGCGCGCTCACCGTCGTCGGCCTCGATGTCTCCCGCGCCGACGTGCTCGGCGGCGCGCTGCGCAGCGGCGACCTCATCCAGGTCCTGCTCGTCCAGCGAGGCCGCCCGTCCACCGAAGTGCGCGCGGTCGTCCTGTCGGCGTCGGAGCCCGCGCGGGCCGGCGCGGACTGGTCCCTGGTGCTCGCGATGAACGAGCGCACGGCGCGCAGGCACGCGGCGCTGCTCGCCGAGTCCGAAGTCGTCATCTTCAAGGACCCGACCGCGTCGGTCCGGTAGGGCTCACGTCCCGGCGCAGGTGTGGTGGTACGGCTCCGCCGGGAGGTACAGCGTCCAGTCGGCCGGGGTGAGGTCGTGGCCGATCTCGTGGCAGAGGCGGGAGGTGGCGGTGGCGGGGGAGAGGGACCAGTGGATGACCTTGCCGTCGCCGCCGCCGGAGACCAGGGTGCCGGCGGGGGTGAAGGCGAGGGCGCGGACGGGGGAGTCGTGGCCGGTCAGGGTGGCGGTGCGGGTCCAGGTGGCGGTGTCCCAGACGCTGATGGTCTGGTCCTCGCCGGCGGCGGCGAGGGTGCGGCCGTCCCGGCTGAAGGCGACGACCTGGACGGCGGCGGTGTGGCTGGTCAGGGTGGCCATGGCCGCGCCGGTGCGGACGTTCCAGACCTTGACGGTGCGGTCGGCCCCGGCGGTGGCGACGAGCGTGCCGGCGGGGTCGAGGGCGATGTCGCGGACCTCGCCCTGGCCGGTGGCCCAGTCCTTGAGGCGCTGGTCGGTCGCGGTGTCCCAGACCAGGACGCTGCCCGCGGGGCTGCCGGAGACGAGCAGGCTCCCGTCGCGGCTGTACTCCAGGGTGGTGGCGATGTACGGCGCCCCGGGGATCGGCCGTTCCGTCATGGCGGGGGCGTCCCAGCGGAACCGCCCCTGGGAGGCCGTGGCGACGGCGGAGCCGCCGGGATGGTGGGTGATGTCGGTGGAGGAGGCCAGCCCCGCGTACGGGACGGTGGTGACGCGTTTCCCGAGGGCGACGTCCCAGACGACGATGGTGTGGTCGCGGGTGAGGGCGAGGAGCCGGTCCCCGGCGGGGTCGAAGGTGATGGCCTGCACGTGGTCGGAGTGGTCGCCGAGCACGTCCAGCTGCCTGCCGTCCTGGTCCCAGAGGCGGACGGTCCGGTCGGAGCCTGCGGTGGCGACGAGCCGCCCGTCGGGGCTTGTCTCGATGTCGTTGACGGCTCCGCTGTGCCCGATGAAGGGCGGCACGGCCTGGTCGCGGATGACGATGGTCCGGCCGAGGCCGGCGGTGGCGAGGGTCCGGCCGTCCCGGCTGAGGGCCGCGGCTCTGGCCTCGGCGCGGCCCCGGTCGGGGTAGGTCGTGATCGGCTGGTGGCGGGCGGTGTCCCAGACGGTGACGCGGCCGTACTCGTCGGTGATGGCGATGCGGCCGTTGACGGGCTCGGAGACCACCCAGGCGAGGGCCTCCTGGGGCGGGATGCCGCCGAGCGGGCGCGGCTTGCCGCCGGCGCCGGCCCCGGCGACGTCCCAGAACTCCACGCCGCCGGAGTTGGTGCTGGTCGCGAGCCGTCCGGTGCCCGCGTCGAAGGCGACCACGTGGGCTTCGGAGGCGGGTACGGTGGCGACGCGCTCGCCGGTCGCCGGGTCCCACAGGACCGGGCCGCCCTTGCCGTCGGCGGAGGCCAGCAGCCTGCCGTCGGGGCTGAGCGACAGGGAGATGATCTCGCCGCCGGTCCGCACCTCCCGGCGGTTCCCCGCGCGCAGGTCGCGGATCTCGAAGCCGTCGCCGGTGCCGACGACCACGGTGGCGCCGTCCGCGCTGAAGGCCAGGGTGCCGCTCAGCGCCGGATAGTCGTGCTTGACCAGTGCCCGCTTGCCCGGCACGTCCCAGATGATCAACGATCCGGGGGTGGCGGTGATGCCGGCCGCGCTGGCGACGGAGGCCAGCCGGGTGGAGTCGCCGCTGAAGGCGACACTCCTGACGTAGTGGTCCACCCCGTCGGCGTGGCCGGTCAGCGTGCCCAGGCGGGTACGGCCCGCGGGGTCCCACAGCCCGACGCCCCCGTCCCGCCCGGCCGAGGCGAGCAGCTTGCCGTCGGGGCTGAGCGCGATGCCGAAGATCGGGGTGCCGCCGGTGTTGAGGTCGATCCGCCGCCGGGCCGCGGCGGCGGCGCTCAGCAGCGCGCCCCGCGTGTCCGGGTCCGCGCGCAGGCGGTACGCCTCGGCCGCCAGCAGCCCGGCCCGGTCGGGGTCGGTGGCCAGCAGCCGCCGGGAGCTCAGGGCGAGCTGGTGGGAGGTCTCGATGAGCTGCTGCCGCCGCGCCTCCGCGCCCTGCCGTACGGCGGTGACGCCGCCGAGGACGGCGAGCAGCAGCATCGCGGCCAGCCCGGCGGCCAGCCGTTTGAGGTGGCGGGCGCGGCGCTGCGCGGCCAGGCGTTCCCCGTCGGCGGCCTCCCGCCCGGCCGCCAGGAACGCGGCTTCGAGCTGGTTCAGCTCCTGCGGGTTCTCCTCGGCCCAGCCGCTCGCGGTGAGCAGCCGCAGCCCCCGGTAGAGCACGCCGGGGTCGCGGTCGAGCTCCTGCCAGGTGCGGGCGTCCTCGGTCAGCCGCCGGTGCGCCAGGAGTTCGGCCCGGTCGTCGGTGAGCCAGCGGTGCAGCCGGGGCCAGTGCCGGATGAGCGCCTCGTGGGCGACCTCGACCCGGTTCCCGTCCAGGACGATCAGGCGGGCGGCGGCCAGGCCGTCCAGGACGCCGTCCACGAGCTCCCGGTCGGCGAGGCCGTCGAGTTCGGCCCGGTCCATGGGGCGGCGGGTGTCCTCGGTGCCCTCGCCGAGCGCGGTGAGGCGGACGAAGACGCGGCGGGCCACCCGCTGCTCGGGCTCGGTGAGCGTGCCGTACTCGCGTTCGGCGGTCTGGGCGATGGCGCCGCGGACCCCGCCGCCGGCCTGGTAGGCGGCCAGGCTCAGGGCGGAGCCCGTACGGTTGCGCCAGGTTTCCAGGAGGGCGTGGGAGAGCAGCGGCAGGGCGCCGGGGCCGTTGCCGGTGTCGGCCAGGACGGTGGCCAGCAGGTCGGCGTCGACGGTGAGGCCGGCGCGTTCGGCGGGCCGTACGATCATCTCCCGCAGGTCGGTGAGGGCGGGCGGGCCGACGAGCAGCGTGGCCTCGTCCTCCAGTGCCGCCACCAGGTCCACGCACTGGGACAGGGGGGCCAGGAAGTCGGCGCGCACGCCGAGGACGACCGTGGTGCGCCGGTCGTCGCCCAGGGCGGCGTCCAGCAGGCACTCGATGAACCGGTCGCGTTCCGCGGCGTCGGCGCAGAGGGTGAAGACCTCCTCGAACTGGTCCACGATGAGCAGCGCCCGGGTCTCGGGCGGGCTCGCGGCGAGCGCGTTGCGGAGGGTCACGTCCAGCTGGGAGTGGTCGCGCGCCAGGTCCTCGCGCAGCCGGTCGGCGTCCAGGCCGGCCAGCTTGGCGACCTGCCCGGCCAGCGCCTCCAGCGGGCGGTCCGAGGGCGTCATCAGCATGGCCTGCCAGCGCGGGTCGCGGGCGGCCTGGCCGAGCAGCCCGGCCCGCAGCAGCGACGACTTGCCGCTGCCCGACGCGCCCAGCACGCTGACCAGCGGCAGCCGCTCCACCCTCCCGCGCAGCCGCTCGACCAGGTGGGCGCGGCCGAAGAACCACTCCTCCTGCTCCGGCTCGAAGGCCCGCATGCCCTGGAACGGCGGCTCCGCGTCCACCGGCTCGCGCGGCACGACCCTCCTGGCCCGATCCGGTACGGCCAGGCGCCGGTCCCCCCGCAGCACCGCCTCGTGCAGCCGCCGCAACTCCGGCCCCGGCTCGACGCCCAGCTGCTCGGCCAGCAGCGCCCGGGTACGGCGGAAGACCTCCAGTGCCTCCGCCTGCCTGCCGGACCGGTAGAGGGCGACCATCAGATGCGCGCGCACCGACTCCCGGTAGGGATGCGCCTCCGACAGCGCGGTCAGCTCGGCGACGACGTCGGCGTGGCGGCCCAGCTTCAGGTCGGCCAGCACGCGCTCCTCGTTGGCGCGCAGCCGCGTCTCCTCCAGCTGGAGCGCCGCCTGCCTGATCACGGGCGTCTCGGCGAGGTCGCCGTACGCGGGGCCGCGCCAGAGGGTGAGCGCCCCGGCCAGCAGGTCGCGGGCCGCGGCCGGGTCGTCGGCGGACAGGGCGCCGGCGGCGGTCACGTCCCGGTCGAACCGGTGGGCGTCCAGTTCGTCCGGCCCGACTCGGATCGAGTAGCCGTACGCGTCGCGGATGATGCGCTCGCCGTCCTTGAGGGCGCGGCGCAGCTGGTAGACGTACAGGCGGAGGTTCTCGGAGGCGGAGGCGGGCGGGCGGTCCCAGAGCGCCTCGGCCAGCTGGGCCGGCGGCACCGGGACGTTGGCCTGGCTGAGCAGCACCCCCAGCAGGATCCGCTGCTTGGTCGATCGCAGCGGGAGCGCGGCACCGTCGATCTCCACGGCGAGCGGGCCGAGCACGCGGAACTCCACGGGCGTCTCCAGGTCAGGAGGGGGTCGAGGGACGTCGCCGCACGTTATCGACTCGAATGTACGCACGACAAGTGCCGATATACGGCCCATATACGCGCGTTACACGCCCGCCTCCGCACACTGGACGCACGCCGCGCCCGCCACCGGCCCGAATTGGCGGGCGCGGCTTCAGCGGGGAGCGCCGGTCCTGGATCGCACGAGGCGCAGGCCGGCCGCCCGCCGCCGTTCCGCCGTCCGCGCGATGTTGCGGGGCATCCGGCCGAAGATCAGGCGGTGGAAGGGCGAGATCGTCTGCCAGTACAGGTGCCCGAGCAGGCCGTGCGGGTGGAACACCGCCCGCTGCCGGTAGTGCGTGCGGTCCGGCGAAGCGCCCGGCTCGGCGGAGAGTTCGAGCCAGGCGAGGCCGGGCAGCCGCATCTCCGCGCGCAGCCGCAGCAGCCGGCCGGGTTCGATCTCCTCCACCCGCCAGAAGTCGACCACGTCCCCCACCCGCAGCCGGTACGGATCCCGGCGGCCCCGGCGCAGCCCCACACCCCCCATCAAACGGTCGATCAGCCCCCGCAGCCGCCAGGCCACCGGCAGCGAGTACCAGCCGTTCGCGCCGCCGATCTCCTGGATCACCCGCCAGACGGCGGCCGGCGGCGCGGCCACCTCGCGGGTGCGCTCGTCCACGTAGAGGCTGCCGCCCGTCCAGTCGGGGTCGGTGGGCAGCGGGTCGCTGGGCGCGCCGGGCGTGGAGGCGGAGGACCAGCGGGTGGCGACGTCGGCCTCCTTGATGCGGCGCAGGGCGAGCCGGACCGACTGGCCGAACCCGATCAGCCCGTACGGCGGATCAGGAACGTATGTGGAAATATCGTGCTCCGCGCAGACGGCCTCGTGGCGGAGGGACTCCACCAGGGGCCGCGCGATGCTCGCGGGCACCGGGGTGACGAGGCCGACCCACTGGCTGGACAGCCCCGGGGTGAGCACCGGCACCGGGATGATCACCCGGCGGGGGAGGCCGGAGATCTCGGCGTACCCGCGCATCATGTCGCCGTAGGTGAGCACGTCGGGGCCGCCGATGTCGAAGGCGCGGTTCACCTCCTCCGGGACGGTGGCCCAGGCGACCAGGTAGCGCAGCACGTCGCGGATCGCGATCGGCTGGGTGGGGGTGTGCACCCAGCGCGGCGTCGTCATCACCGGCAGCCGCTCGGTCAGGTGGCGCAGCATCTCGAAGGACGCGGAGCCGGAACCGATGATCATCGCGGCGCGGAGGACGACGGTGGGCACGGGGGAGTCCAGGAAGATCTCCCCGACCTCGGTCCGCGATCCCATGTGCGGGGAGAGCCGCCCGCGTTCGTGGGTGAGGCCGCCCAGGTAGACGATCCGCCGCACTCCGGCGTCCTGCGCCGCCTGGGCGAAGCCGGTGGCCGCCCGCCGGTCCCGTTCCTCGAACTCGGGCCCCGCGGCCATCGAGTGCACCAGGTAGTACGCGATCTTGACTCCGCGCATCGCCTCCCGCATCGCCTCCGCGTCGGCCACGTCGCCCACCGCCACGCGTACCCGCCCGGCCCACGGCACGTCCCGCAGCCGTTCCGGCCGCCGTACGACGCAGGTCACCTCATGCCCGGCGCCGATCAGTTCGGGCACCAGACGCCCGCCCACGTAGCCGGTCGCCCCCGTCACCAGCACATGTCCCATAACCAGAGCTTCGCATCCCCCCGCCGCCCGGTTGCACCCACCCACACCCTATTTAGACTCATATATCACGTTTTATACGGATGCTTGGCTTGCGGGCAGGTTTAGATTTCCGCGCGGATTGAAACATGGCATGGTCCCGGTAACTGCGTTTTATTCCGGATGAAACCGTCCGGTAATCGCGCGGATTTGGAATCTTAGGCACACGGACCGATTCTCCGGTGGAGGAGCGAGTGCCTGAAATGTATTTCCGGGTGCGCTGGCCGGATGGCTCCACGCAGCGCTGCTACTCGCCCTCCCTCGTGGTCGAAGACTATCTAACCCCAGGTCAGACCTACTCCGTGCCCGATTTCGTGGACCGCTGCGAAAACGCGCTGCGAATCGCGGGCGAACGGGTCGCGGCCAAATACGGATTCGCCTGTACGGCTGCCGCCCAGCAACTGACCGAGATTACCGAGAAAGCCGCCGGCCAGCCCGGCGAGGTGCTCGTCGAAGGATTCGAGAAATGAATCTGGACGGCGCCCACCACCCGGTGGCCATCATCGGAGCCGGTCAGGCGGGACTGTCCATGAGCCACTGCCTGACCCGGCGCGGCGTCGGCCACGTGGTGCTGGAACGCGGCCGCCTGGGCGAGGAGTGGCGCTCCCGGCGCTGGGACTCCTTCTGCCTGGTGACCCCCAACTGGCAGTGCCGCCTGCCGGGCTTCCCGTACCCGGGGGAGGACCGGGACGGCTTCATGCTCCGCGACGAGATCGTGGCCTACCTGGAGGCGTACGCGGCCTCGTTCGCCCCGCCCGTGCGGGAGGGCGTGACCGCGCTGCGGCTCACCGCGGGGGAGCGGTTCTCGATCGTCACCGACCAGGGCACGCTCACCGCCGACCAGGTGGTGGTCGCCACCGGGCCGTACCAGACGCCGTACGTGCCGCGGATCGGCGAGCGGGTCGCGGTGCCGCAGCTGCATTCGGCGGACTACCGCAGTCCGGAGGCGCTGCCGCCCGGGGAGGTGCTGGTGGTCGGCAGCGGCCAGTCCGGCTGCCAGATCGCCGAGGACCTGCACCTGGCCGGCCGGACGGTGCACCTGGCGGTCGGCGGCGCGCCCCGGGTGGCCCGGCGCTACCGTGGCAGGGACGTGGTCGCCTGGCTGGACCTGATGGGCCACTACGACCGGCCGATCAGCGAGTTCGACGACCCCGACGCGGTCAGGGCCCGCGCCAACCACTACGTGACCGGCCGGGACGGCGGACGCGACATCGACCTGCGCGCCTTCGCCCGCGACGGCATGCGCCTGTACGGCCGGCTGGCCTCCGTCACCGGCCGCGTCCTGCGCTTCGCCGACGACCTGCGCCGCAACCTGGACCACGCCGACGCGGTCTCCGAGAGCGTCAAGGACTCCATCGACACCTTCATCGACCTCAACGGCGTCGACGCCCCCGCCGAAGCCCGCTACGTCCCGGTCTGGCAGCCGCCCGAAGGGCCCGGCGAACTCGACGCCGCCGGACTGGCCGCGATCGTCTGGGCCACCGGCTTCCGGCGCGACTACAGCTGGATCCGCGTCCCCGTCTTCGACGGCACCGGCTACCCGGCGCACGAGCGCGGCGTCACCCGCTGCCCCGGCCTCTACTTCCTGGGCCTGCCCTGGCAGCACACCTGGGGCTCCGGCCGGTTCGTCGGCGTCGGCAGGGACGCCGAGCACCTGGCCAGGCACATCGCCTCCGCCGCTGCCCCGGCCAAGCCCAAGCCCGCCTACTTCGTCCACCCCGAACTGCTGGGGACGTGATGACCGCCGACGCCCACCGCCACCTCGGCGTGCTGCCCAGCCACCACTTCTACGGCGGCCCGCCGGTCAACCCCGACATCGGCGCCCGCGCCACCGTCGCCGCGCTCCTCGCCGACATGGACGCGGAAGGCACCGAACGCGCCCTGGTCATCCCCAACTACGGGGTGCCCGACCCGGAGATCGCCTTCTCCTTCAACGAGCTCTGCCTGGAGGCGGCCAATCGAGACGATCGCGTCCGGTGCGGCCTGTGGGTCTCGCCGCGGCCCGCCGACCAGGCCCGTACGGAGGCGGCCCTCGCCCTGGCCGGGGAACCGGGCGTGCGCGCGCTCAAACTCAGCTTCCTGCTCGGCGGCCACCCCGGCGACCCCGCCTGCCGTCCCCTGCTGGACCAGATCTTCGCCACCGCCCTCCGCCACGACCTGGTCGTCCACGTGCACACCTCGCCCGGCGCCGCCTCCGACATCGACGAGATCGGCCGCCTCGTCGACTGGTACGGCGACCGCGTGGCCATCCACCTCGTGCACTTCGGCGGCGGCGCGAGCGGCCACATCAAACTCGCCGGGCACCGGTTCTTCGACTGGATCGAAGCCGGCAAACGCGTCTACACCGACCTCTCCTGGGCCATCGGATTCACCCCCCGCTGGCTGGTCCGGGAGATCGACCGCCGTGGCGTCGGCCACGACCGGCTGCTGTTCGCCAGCGACGAACCCTGGGGCGACCACCCCGGGGAGTACGCCCGGCTCCGCGCCGCCGTCGGCGACGGCGAGCTGTCCCGCCTGGTCTTCCACGAAACCTTCGACAAGCTCTACCGATAAGGAGAACCCCCATGGCCGACCTCACCGAACTGGAGCAGGCTAGCCTCACCGAGATCCCGCACCCGTCGCTCCCCGAGGGCTCCAGCCTGTACGGCGACACCAAGGTCTTCCCCGACTACAAGGCCGAGGACGGCGAGACCTACTTCACCCTCGTCCACGGCATCGCCCACGAGTCCTCCGTCAGCTTCGTGGCGATCCTCCAGGCCACCCGCGCGCTCCGCAAAGGCTTCGAGTCGGCCATCTACTTCTACGGCCCCGGCTCACTCAACTGCCTGGCCACCCGCGGCTTTCCCACCACCGGCAACTCGGCCTTCCCCGGCGAGCACAACATCAACAACTCGCTCAAGACCTTCATCGCCGAGGGCGGCAAGGTCTTCTGCTGCCGCTTCGGCCTGTCCCTGCACGGCGCCCGCGAGGAGGACCTGATGGAGGGCGTGATCCCGACGCATCCGCTGGACGTGCAGGACGCGCTCATCCATTACGCCCGCAAGGGCGCGATCATCAACTCGACGTACATGTTCTGATGGACCGGATGGGAACCCGGGTCGACGTCGCCATCCGCGGCGTACGGCTCGACGCGCCGGTCCGGCGGGCCGGGGGAGCGGGGCCGAGCGACGACGGCCACCTGGTGGTCGACGGCGCGAACGCCGCGATCCCCCTCAACCCCGACAGTCCGTACGTGGTCCGCGAAGGGCGTCTCTACCTGGGCGGCACGGACACCGGCCTGGCCATCCGCCCGGTACGGCGCCCGCGCTTCTACGACCTGGCCACCGCCGACGGCGTGCCGTACGAGAAGATCGCCAAGCTGCACGGCTCCGACGTGCTGGCCACCACCGTCGTCCAGACCTGCGTCCGGTACGGCGAAGCCGACCGCTGCCGGTTCTGCGCCATCGAGGAGTCCCTCCGCTCCGGCGCGACGGTCGCCGCCAAGACCCCGGCGCAGCTGGCCGAGGTCGCCGAGGCGGCCGTCCGCCTGGACGGCGTGCGCCAGATGGTGATGACCACGGGTACCACCAGCGGCCCCGACCGGGGAGCCCGGGTGCTCGTGCGGAGCGTGCGCGCGGTGCTGGCGGCCGTGCCCGGGCTGCCCATCCAGGTGCAGTGCGAGCCGCCCGGCGACCTGGCCTGGATCGGCCGGCTGCGCGCCGCGGGAGCCGCGGCCATCGGCATCCACGTGGAGTCGCTGGACGACGAGGTCCGGCGGCGGTGGATGCCGGGCAAGGCGAGCGTGCCCCTGGCGGCGTACGAGTCGGCGTGGGACGAGGCGGTACGGGTCTTCGGCAGGAACCGCGTCTCCACGTACCTGCTGGTCGGCCTGGGGGAGGACCCCGGCGAACTGGTCGCGGGCGCGGCCCGGCTGATCGAGCGGGGCGTCTACCCTTTCGTGGTCCCGCTGCGCCCGATGGCGGGCACGCTGGCCCGGCGCGACGGCGTTCCCGCCCCCGCCAAGGAGCTCGTCAGGGATGTCACGGAGCGGGTGGCGGTGCTGCTCAAGGCCGCCGGGATGACGGGGGCCGAGCAGCGGGCGGGGTGCGCGGCCTGCGGGGCGTGCAGCGCGCTGGCCATGGCAGGCGGGTGACACAAACCATGCACCCCACGCCCAACACCCCACGAAAGCCGGAACTTCCAATCACGCCACCGGCGCCAACGGCGTTGAACGTCCCAGCCGCCCCAGCCGGGCCGACCGCGTTGACCGGGCCGACCGCGTTGACCGCGTCGCTCAGGCATTCCGTCTATGCGGCGCACTCCGCGCAGTCCAGATCGGCCAGGCCGACTGTTCACGTCAGGCTCACCAAGCAGACCCGGTTCGCCGGGTCGGTCTGCGACACCCTGCTCGGAGTCGAGGGCCGGCTGGCCGAGCCGTGGCCGGCCGAGCTGGACGTGCCGGCCATCCTCGGCGGCGGTGGCACCCGGCCGCCGCGGCCGTTCACCATCGGCCCCGCCGCCGACCGGGGCGCCGTGCTCGCCTACCGCATGCTGCGGCGGCGGGTGTTCGTGGAGGACCAGGCGCTGTTCGCCGACAGTGACCTGGACTTCCGCGACGACGATCCGCGGACCGTGGTGCTGGTCGCCCGCGACCCCGCCGGGACCGTGCTCGGCGGGGTCCGGCTGGGACCCGCCGACGACGGGCCCGACATCGGGTGGTGGCGCGGCGGGCGGCTGGTGGTCGCGCCGGGGCAGCGGGGCGCGCCCGGCGTCGGCCCGGCCCTGGTCCGCGCCGCCTGCGCGTACGCCGAGGAGGCCGGGGTGCTGCGCTTCGAGGCCGACGTGCAGGCCAGGCACGAGTCGCTGTTCGCCCGCCTCGGCTGGCGCCGGGTCCGCCCGGTGCGCGTGGAGGGCGTGCCGCACGTGCTGATGCGCTGGCCGATCGGCAGGATCGCGGCCGCCGCCGACACCAAGGCCCCGCTGGGGCCGCTGCTGCGCGGGCTCGCTCCCGGCGGGCGCGGCTTCGTGGGCGACGACGGCGCGCCCGTGCCCGGCAGCGACCTGGTCGCCTGCTGCGACGCCATCCTGCCGTCGATGGTGGAACGCGACCCCGACTGGGCCGGGTGGTGCGCCGTGCTGGTCAACGTCAACGACCTGGCCGCCATGGGCGCGACCCCGTCCGGGCTGCTGGACGCGCTCGCCGCCAGGGACGCCTCCTTCGCCGCCCGGGTCCTGGCCGGCCTGTACCGCGCCGCCGAGGCGTACGGCGTGCCGGTGCTCGGCGGTCACACCCAGCTCGGCGTCCCTGCCGCGCTCTCGGTGACCGCCATCGGCCGCGCCGCCCAGCCGGTGCCGGGCGGCGGCGGCCGTCCCGGCCACCGGATCCGGCTCACCGCCGACCTGGGCGGACGCTGGCGCCCCGGCTACACCGGACGCCAGTGGGACTCCACCTCCACCCGCACCACCGCGGACCTGCGCGCCATGATCGGCGCGGTCGGCGCGGCCAGGCCCGCCGCCGCCAAGGACGTGTCCATGGCCGGGATCGCCGGCACCCTCGGCATGCTCGCCGAGGCCGGCTCCTGCGGCGCCGTCCTGGACATGGCCGACCTGCCCCGCCCCCCGGACGCCACCGTGGGCGACTGGCTGACCTGCTTCCCCGGCTTCGCCATGCTCACCGCCGACGCCCCGGGCGCCCCCGCCCTCCCTGCCGGACCCGCCACCGGCGCCGAGTGCGGCGAGCTGACCCAAGGCCGCGGCGTACGGCTCCGCTGGCCGGACGGCGAACTGACCGAGGCGTTCCCCGGCCCGGTCACCGGCCTGGGACCCGCATGATCAGGATGGCCGCGGTGGCGGCCCCGTTCGGCCGGGACATGGCGGAGTGCTTCACCCGCGTCGAGGGCCTGATCGGCCGGGCCAGAGCTAACGGGGTCCAGGTCCTGGCCCTGCCGGAGGCCTGCCTCGGCGGCTACCTGGCCAACCTGGAGGGCGACGCGGAGGGGCCGCCCGCGCTCGCCGCCGACGGCCCCGAACTGCGGCGGCTGCGTGACCTCGCCGGTGACATGGTGGTCTGCGCCGGATACTGCGAGGCGGACGGCGACCTGCGCTACAACAGCGTCGTCTGCGTGACCGGCGACGGCGTGCTCGGCCATCACCGCAAGGTGCACCAGCCGCTCGCGGAGGACAGCTCCTACGCGGCCGGGGACGGGTTCGCCGCCTTCGACACCCCGGCGGGCAGGCTGGGCATGCTGATCTGCTACGACAAGGCGTTCCCCGAGGCGGCGCGGGCCCTGGCGCTGGACGGGGCCGAGATCGTGGTGTGCGTGTCGGCGTGGCCGGCCAGCCGTACGGATCCGGCTCCGGATCTGGCGGAGGACCGGTGGACGCGCAGGTTCGACCTGTTCGACCAGGCGCGGGCGCTGGAGAACCAGGTGGTCTGGCTGTCGGCCAACCAGTCGGGCAGCTTCGGGGACCTGCGTTTCGTCGGCCGGGCCAAGATCGTCGCACCGGGCGGGGAGATCCTCGCGGCGACGCCGGTGGAGGGCGGGATGGCCGTGGCGGAGCTGGACGTGCGGGCCGCGCTCGCCGCCGCCCGCCGCTCCATGGGCCACCTGCGCGACCGCCGCCCCGAAACCTATATCCGGAAACCCCTGCCGTGGACGGCCGCGTGACCGGCGGGCCGGGCGTCCGTGGTCCCCGGGGCGCTCGGGGTGCCCGGGATGTCCGAAACGTCATGTGCTTCATGGGCTTCGCGGGTTTCCCGGGAGGATCCTGACCCATGGCCACCGTACGGATCGCCGCCGCCTCCGCGAGCTTCGGCCGCGACCTGGAGTTCGACCTGCGCCGGATCGCCAAGCTGATCGCCGACGCGCGTACGGCCGGCGCGGGCCTGCTCGTGCTGCCCGACGCGGCCCTCGGCGGCTACCTCGCCGACCTGCGCGACCCCGACCCCGAGGCGCTGCCGCCCGCGCTCGCCCCGGACGACCCGCTGCTCAAGCAGGTCGCCGAACTGGCGGCCGGCATGGTCGTCTGCGTCGGCTACCGCGAGGCCGACGGCGAACGCCGCTTCAACGCCGCCGTCTGCGTGACCGGCGACGGCGTGCTCGGCCGCCACCGCAAGGTGCACCTGCCCGCCGGGGAGGCCGCCGCCTACGACCCCGGCGACCGGTTCGACGCGTTCGACACCCCCGTGGGCCGGATCGGCATGCTGATCGACTACGACAAGACCTTCCCCGAGTCGGCCCGCAGCCTGGTTCTGGACGGAGCCGAGATCATCGCCTGCCTGTCCGCCTGGCCCACCAGCATCACCAACCGCGCCCCCCGCATGGCCCAGGACCGCCAGTCCCGCCTCTTCGACCTGTACGACTGCGCCCGCGCCGCCGAGAACCAGGTCGTCCTGGCCTCCTCCAACCAGACCGGCGCGCTCGGCGGCATGCGCTTCCTCGGCCAGGCCAAGGTGGTCGGCCCCGGCGGCGACATCCTGGCCAGGACCTGGTCCAAGGCCGGCCTGGCGGTCGCCGAACTGGACGTGGCCGCCGAGATCGCCACCGCCCGCCGGGTGCTCAAGCACATCGCCGAACGCCGGCCGGCCAGCTACCGGGCCGGTTCCGGATGAGGATCGCGCTGCTCACGTACTCGACCAAGCCGCGCGGCGGGGTCGTGCACACGCTCGCGCTCGCCGAGGCCCTGGCCGAGGAGGGCGCGGAGGTGACCGTGTGGTCCCTCGGCCGGGGCGGCGACCTGGGCTTCTTCCGGCCGGTCGACCCCCGCGTGCGGGTCAGGATCGTGCCCTGCCCCGATGTCGAGGGCGAACCCCTGGGCACGCGGGTGCTGCGCTCGATCGCCCTGCTCGCCGACGCCTTCGACCCCGCCGCGTACGACCTGGTGCACGCCCAGGACTGCATCAGCGCCAACGCGGCCGGCCCCTGCGTCCGCACGGTCCACCACCTCGACCGGTTCACCACCCCGGAACTGGCCGCCTGCCACGAACGGGCCATCGTACGGCCGTGGGCGCACGTCTGCGTCTCCGGCGCGGTCGCCGCCGAACTGGCCGCCGGATGGGGCATCACGGCCACGGTCATCCCCAACGGCGTCGAGGCGGCCAGGTTCGCCGCGGCCTCCGGCGAGTCGTGGCGCGCGACCCTCGGCCCGTACGTGCTGACCGTGGGCGGGATCGAACCCCGGAAGGGCTCCCTCGACCTGCTGGAGGCGTACGCGCTGGACCCGGCCGGGCGCCGGCTGGTGATCGCGGGCGGCGAGACCCTGTTCGACTACCGCGACTACCGGGCGGCCTGGGAGGCCCGCGCCGCCGAGCTCGGGGTCCGCCCGCTGGTCCTCGGCCCGGTGGCCCACGACGCCTTGCCCGGCCTGGTCGCCGGGGCCGCCGTGTTCGCCTTCCCGTCCACCAAGGAGGGTTTCGGCCTGGCCGCGATGGAGGCGCTCGCCGCCGGGGTGCCCCTGGTCACCCGCGACCTGCCCGTCTTCCGCGAGGTCTTCGGGGACGCCGCCCGGTACGCGGCCGACGTGCCCGCCTTCGCCGCCGCCATCCGCGAGGCCGCCGACGTCCCCGGCCCGGCCCGGCGCGCCGCGGGCCGCGCGCTCGCCTTCCGCCACACCTGGCGGGCCGCCGCCCGCGCCCACCTCGACCTCTACGCCGCCCTGCTCACCCGCCGCTGACCGCCTGTGCGGCCGACGGCACGAACGTCACGTCGTCGAGCGGCACCGCCTGGCCGGACTCGCCGACGAAGGCCACCTCCAGCCGCTCACCCGTGGCCCGGCTGCGCCGCACGATGGTCGGGGCCGCGCCCCGCAGCCGGTGCGCGTCGCCCCACTGCTGGAGCGCGCCGAGCACGACCCGCAGCTCGCCGCCCATGGGGGTCACCAGGTACTCGAACCGCGAGCGTCTCCCGGGCTCGCTGTACGGCCGCTTCTCCAGGACCCCCGCCTCGACGAGGGTCGCCAGCCGGTCGGTGAGCAGGTCGGTGGAGATGCCGATGGCGGTGACGAAGTCACCGAAGCGGGTGGTGCCCAGGAACGCCTCCCGCAGGATGAGCACCGTCCACGGGTCCCCGATCACGTCGAGGCTGCGCTGGATCGAGCAGCTGCCGTCCTGCAGGGCACGGAGCGTCGTCGTTCTCACCCGCCCAGGCTACCCCTTACTTGCCTAATCCAAGCTTGGTGCTAACTTGGTTGTTCAAAGCCAGGCCGGGCCGTAGCGTCGGTGACCGGCGTACTCGCAGGTGAGAGGAAGACCGATGAAGATCGAAGACTCCGTGGCGCTCGTGACCGGCGGTAACCGGGGGCTCGGACGGCACTTCGTCACGCAGTTGGTCGAGCGCGGGGCCAGGGTCTACGCCACCGCCCGCCGGCTGGAGGCCGTGGACGTGCCGGGCGTGACGCCGCTCCAGTTGGACATCACCGACCCCGAGTCGGTCGCCGCGGCGGCCCGGATCGCCACCGACGTCACCCTGCTGATCAACAACGCGGGCGTGTCCACCCGCACCTCGGTGCTGGAGGGCGACATGGACAACATTCGCCTGGAGATGGAGACCCACTACTTCGGCCCCCTCAACGTCACCCGCGCGTTCGCGCCGGTCATCGAGGCGAACGGCGGCGGCGCGATCCTCAACGTGCTGTCCGTGCTCTCCTGGTTCCCCATGCCGCAGACCGGGGCGTACGTGGCGGGCAAGGCGGCCGGCTGGGCGCTGACCAACCTGCTCAGGCAGGAGCTGGCCCCCAAGGGCATCCGCGTGTCCAGCCTGCACGTCGGCTACATGGACACCGACATGGCCTCCTTCATCCCCCCGGAGAACAAGCTGGACCCGGCCGGGATCGCCGCGCAGGGCCTGGACGGCATCGCCGCCGGCACGGCCGAGATCCTCGCCGACGACCTCAGCCGCACGGTCAAGCGCGGCCTGTCGGAACCGGTGGAGTGAGCCCGCCCTCGATCAGCCGAGGGCGTGGTCGAGGTTGAAGGCGGCGCTGATCAGCGCCAGGTGGGTGAGGGCCTGCGGGAAGTTGCCGAGCTGCTCGCCGGTGTGGCTGATCTGCTCGGCGTACAGGCCGACGTGGTTGGCGTAGGTGAGCATCTTCTCGAAGGCGAGGCGGGCCTCGTCCAGCCGTCCGGCTCGGGCGAGGGCCTCCACGTACCAGAACGAGCAGACCGAGAAGGTGCCCTCCCGGCCGGGCAGGCCGTCGGGGCTGACGTCCGGGTCGTAGCGGTAGACCAGCGAGTCGGAGACCAGCTTGTCGCCGAGCGCGTCCAGGGTGGACAGCCACTTCGGGTCGGTGGGGGCGACGAACTTGGCCAGCGGCATCATCAGCACCGAGGCGTCGAGCACGTCGTCGTCGAAGTGCTGGACGAACGCGCCGGCCTCCTCGGACCAGCCGCATCGCATGATCTGCCGGTAGATCGTGTCCCTCACCCGCTGCCAGGCCGGGATGTCGGCGGGCAGCCCGCGCTGGTTGGCCACCCGGATGGCGCGCTCGATGGCGACCCAGCACATCAGCCGCGAGTAGACGAAGTTCTTGCGCCCGCCCCGGGTCTCCCAGATGCCCTCGTCCGGCTGATCCCAGTGCGCGCAGATCCAGTCGACGATGCAGGACAGCTCCTCCCAGCGTTCGCTGGAGATCGGCCGGCCCCACTTGTTGTACAGGTAGAGGGCGTCCACGAGCGCGCCGTAGATGTCCAGCTGGAGCTGGCCGGCGGCGTCGTTGCCGACCCGTACGGGGGCCGAGTTCCGGTAGCCCTCCAGGTGGGGGAGCACGCGTTCGGGGAGGTCGCGGCGGCCGTCGATGCCGTACATGATCTGGAGGGGGCCGGTCGGGCAGTCGGGGCCGAGCATGGCGTGCCGGGTGAGGAAGTCGATGAACGCCTCGGCCTCCTCGGTGAAGCCGAGCCGTAGCAGCGCGTAGCCGCAGAACGCGGCGTCGCGGATCCACACGTAGCGGTAGTCCCAGTTGCGGGGGCCGCCGAGCTGCTCGGGCAGGCTGGTGGTCGGGGCGGCGACGATGCCGCCGCTGGGGGCGTAGGTGAGCAGCTTCAGGGTGAGCGCCGAGCGGTGCACCACCTCCCGCCACCGGCCCCGGTACCGGGACTGCGACAGCCAGCGCCGCCAGTACCGCACGGTGGCGAGGAACTGGTCCTGCGCCTGCTGGACCGGGCAGGTGCGCGGCTGGATCGTGTCGCCGACCTGGTCCAGCGCGAGCACCGCCTGCTCACCCTCGGCGAGGGTGAAGCGCGCCCGCACGTCCTGCCCGTCGGTCTCGAACGGGACGGTGGAGGTCAGGTTGAGGGTCAGCTTGGCCGACTCGAAGGTGGCGTGGCCCTCGGTGGTCCGCACGGTGTGCGGGAGCGTCGCGTACTCGAAGCGGGGGGCGATCAGGGCGCGGAACGGGATGGTGCCGCGCACACAGGTCACCTGCCGGATCAGCCGGTGCCGGTCCACCTCGGGGCCGCCGCCGGTGACGGGCATGAAGTCCCGCACCTCGCCCACGCCGTCCGGCGCGTAGAACCGGGTGATCAGGACGTTGGTGTCGGGGAAGTAGAACTGCTTGGTGTCCGCCGGGGTGTCGGCGGCCAGCTCGAAGGAGCCGCCCCGCCCGGCGTCCACCAGCGAGCCGAACACGCTGGGCGCGTCGAAGTCGGGGCAGCAGTACCAGTCGATCGTGCCGTTGGTCCCCACCAGGGCGACCGTGCGCAGGTCGCCGATGAGGCCGTGCTCCCCGATCGGCAGGTAACGCGCCCCCGCTGCCTCGTCCGGAGTGCTCATGCACCTCAAACTACGCATGACGTACGCGGTGCTGCCTCAGGCGAGGGTCAAATGGCGGCAGATCTTCCCGGCGATACGGGTACTCCGCAGTAGCTTGACGGTCGAGATCCCGAATCCTACCCTCTTGCCGTGGGAGCGTTCCCACCGGTCGGGTACGCAGGCGTTCTCGAAAGCTCCGGTACGGGCGGTCTCTTCCCGTCCGATGGAGGGTACGAATGCCTCACACCCCTGCCTCGCCGCTGCAGCGCGGCATGTGGATCAACGAACTGGCCGGATCCGGCGCCGCCTACCAGATGCCGCTGGCGATCACCTTCGAGGGCCCGCTCGACGTGCCCGCGCTCCTCGCGGCGTGCGCGTCCGTGCTGGAGCGCCACGAACTCCTCGGCTCGGCGTTCCAGGAGGGCGACGGTGAGTTACGCGTCGTCCGCGCCTCCGACCCGCCGACCGTGACCTACGGCCCCGAGCAGCCCCCGGACTTCGACGTCCGGTACGGCCCGCTCGCCCGTTTCACCCTGACCGAGACCGGGCCGGACCGGCACCGGCTCCTGTTCATCGCCCACCACCTGGTCTTCGACGGCATGTCCAAGGACATCCTGGTCCGCGACCTCGCCGACGCGTACGCGGGCCGCCCGACCAGGCCCGCCGCGCCGCCGTACGGGGAGGCGATCCAGGCCGAGGCGCAGCGCGTCGAGGAGGCGCTGCCGGCGGCCGAGACCTTCTGGAAGTCCCGGTGGCGGGACCAGTTCGAGGTCTACACGCCCGCCGGCCAGATCACCGCGTCCCGGCGGCCGGGACCGGGCGGCAGCGTGGCGGCCCTCTCCGGCCTGCCCGACGCCGGCGACCTGGGCGTCACCACGTTCGAGCGCGTCCTGGCCGCCCTGCACGCCCTGCTCCACCGGTACGGCGCCCGCGAGCCGATCATCTCGGTGGACCTCTCCACCCGCGGCGGGGACACGGCCGAGACCGTGGGCCTGCTGGTCAACGAGCTGCCCGTGGTCTGCCGTCCCGAGCCGGGCGGCACCTTCCGCGAGCTGGCCCACCAGGTACGCGAGGAGCTGCGCGCCGTCTACGCCTTCCGCGAGGTGCCGCTGGCCCGGGCCCTCGGCGGCCTGTCCCCGCGCGGCTCGCTCACCCCGGTCTCGGTGAGCTACCGGCGGCGCGGGCCCGACCCCGGCTTCCCCGGCCTGGCCGTGACCGTGGACTGGGCGATGTTCAACGGCGGCGCCCGCGGCGCGCTGCACCTTCAGGCGATCGAGGGCGCGGGCGGCCCCGGCACACTGGAAGCCTGGCTGCGCCACGACCCCCGGGTGGTCTCCGGCGAGGACGCGGCGCTCATCGCTACCGACCTGCGGGCCGTGCTGAGCCAGCCGCCGGACACCCCGCTGGCCGACCTGGTCCTGCCGTCGGCGGGCGCGCGCGCCGCCCAGGCGGTGGCCCCCGCCCCCGCCGCGGCCATCGCGACCGCGCCCCCCGAGATCGTCGAGGCGGTGACCCGGATCTGGTGCGACGTGCTCCGCCTCAAGCACGTCGGCCCCCACGAGGACCTGTTCGACCTGGGCGGGCACTCGATCTCGATCATCAACATCATCGCCAGGATCGGCAAGCAGTACGACGTGGAGCTGCCCATGGACGTGTTCTTCGACAACCCGACCGTGGTGGGCGTGGCCGAAGCCGTCGCGCAGGCCTCCCGCGACGCCGGGGCCTGACCGGATGCGGGCACAGTTCCACACGGGCGAACAGGACTGGACCGGCGAGCTCGCCTGGGGCCAGCGCTCCATCTGGGGGGCGATCACCCACGTCGGCCCGGCCGCGGACCGGTACTTCAACTTCAGCAGGGTGGTGCCGGTCCCGCGTGGCGCGCCCGCCGCCGACGTGGCCACCGTCGTACGCGCGCTCGGCGTCGTGGTGGCCCGCCACGACTCGCTGCGCACGCGCGTACGGCGGGACGCGGGCGGCGAGCCGTACCAGGTGGTGGGGGGCGGCGGGGAGATCCCGGTCGAGATCGTGGAGTCGGCCGCCGAGGTGGAGCGCCTGGAGGGGCTCAGGTTCGAGTTCGCCGAGGACTGGCCGCTCCGGGCGGCCCTGGTGGTGGCGGACGACCGGGTCCGCGAGGTGCTCCTGGTCTTCTGCCACGTCGCCGCCGACGGGTACGCGGCCGACCTGGTGGTCAGGGACCTGCGGCTGACCCTGCTGCGCGGCGCGCCCCCCGGCGAGCCGGAGCAGCTGCGGGACCTCGTCGCCGCCCAGTCGGGTCCGGACGTCTCCCGCAGCGAGCGCGCCCTGGACTTCTGGGTGGCGCAGTCCCTCGGCGGGCCGCTGCTCGACCGGCCGCTGCCCGCCGCGGAGGGCCCCCGCTACCAGCGGGCGGTGATCTTCTCGCCGGCCATGGACAGGGCCTCCCGGGTGCTGGCCCAGCGCCACGGCGTCAACGGCTCCACCATCCTGCTGGTGGCCGCCTGCGCGCTGGTGGGCCGGGCGGCCGGGCGGCCCAGGTCGGCCATGACGCCGCTGGTCAACAACCGTTTCCTGGCCCGGCACAGCGAGGTGGTCACCTCGCTCGCCCAGCTCGGCCTGCTCGTGGTGGACTCCGGCCCGGCCGACTTCAACGAGCTGATGGCGGGGGCCAGGGCGGCGGCGCTCCGCGCGTACCGGCACGCCTACTACGACCAGGCGGCGCTCAACGCCAGGCTCGGCGGGGGAGACCCGCTGTGCTGCTTCAACGACCAGCGGTCGGCGGAGACGACCGGGGTGCCGATCCCCGCCGGGACGGGGTCCGGCGAGACCGTGGTGGAGCCGGAGAGCGGGCTGGACGAGCTGAACTGCCGGTTCTGCGTGCACGTCACCGGCGACCCGGGACAGCTGAAGATCATGGTGACCGCCGACACCCGCTACCTGCGGGCCGGGGACCTGGAGACGCTGTTACGCGGGATGGAGTCGCTGGTCGTGGCGGGCGCGGCCGGATAGGACGAAGGGAGATCCGCCGTGGCGACAATGCTGATGTCCACCCAGGGCACGGACGGGGACGTGCTCCCCTTCATCCGCCTCGGCGGGGAGCTGCGGCGGGCGGGCCATGACGTCACGCTGTTCTCGCACGCGCCCTTCGCGGAGCGCGCCGCCCGCGCCGGGCTGGACTTCGTCGCCGTCGACACCGACGCGGGCTACGCGCGGCACATGGCGGACACCACGGCCCTCATCGGCACCCGCGACCTGTCCTGGGCCGACCTGTTCCGCCGCCACGGCCTCTACGGGCAGCTCGCCTGGGAGGTCAGGGAGATGGCCGCCCGGCACAGACCCGGCGACACGGTCCTGATCGGTCGGCACACCTCCACCTTCTCCGTACGGTTCGCCGCCGAACTGCTGGGCGCGCCCGCCGTGTGGGTGGCGCTCTCCCCGTCCCAGCTGATGCTGGTCGGCATGGCCGTGCACAGCTGCCGGACGCAGCTCGCGCCCGGCATGGACACCGTCCGCCGAGACCTCGGCCTGAACCCTGTCACCGACTGGCGGGCCTGGTTCAGGGAGGTCGACCTGGAGCTCGGCCTGTGGCCGGAGTGGTTCGACGAGGCGGGGCTGCGCACCCCGGCCCGGGTCGTACGGACCGGGTTCGTGGTGCCGGACGAGAGCCCGGGGGAGACGCTGCCCGCCGCGGCGGAGGAACTGCTGGCCGAACGCCCGGTGCTGCTGACCGGCGGCACCAGCCGCATGCAGGACCGCGGGTTCTACGAGGCCGCGGTCGGCGGCTGCGCGGGCCGGCGGGTGATGCTGGTGGCGCGCCACGCCGACCTGCTGCCCGATCCGCTGCCCGGCGGCATGACCTGGTTCCCGCGCCTGCCGTTCCGCGAGGTCGTGCCCAAAGTCTCGGCACTGGTCCACCACGGCGGCGTCGGCACCCTCACCCGCGGCCTGGCGGCGGGCGTCCCGCAGGTCATCCTGGCCGACACGGTCGACCGGCCCGACAACGCGGCCCGGCTGGCCGGGGCCGGGCTGGCCGCCTGGCTGCCGAGCAGCCGCTGGAACCCCGGGGAGGTCTCGGCCGCGGTGGCGGCCGCGGTCGCCGACACCGGTTACCTGGAACGCTGCCGGAAGATCACCGGCGATCTCGATCCGGCGGCAGGGCCCGCCGAAGCCCGTATCCGCATCGAACACCTGGTAGGCCCGCGATGAACACGCTCCCGCTCTCCGCCGACCAGGAACGCCTGTGGTTCCTGCACCAGGTCGACCCGGCCGACCCGACCTTCCACCTCTCCCACACCGCCCGGCTCGCCGGCCCGCTCGACCGGTCCGCGCTGGCCCGCGCGCTGACCGAGATCGTCGCCCGCCACGAGTCGCTGCGCGCCCGCTTCCCGGCCGTGGACGGCAGCCCCGCCCAGGTCATCGACCCGCCCGGCGGCTTCGCGCCGGCCGTCCTCAGCCATCGGGGGCCGGTGGAGCCGCTGGTGGCCGAGCTGGCCGCCCGGCCGTTCGACCTGGCCGCCGACCGGCTGCTCCGGGTCACCCTGATCGAGACCGGTCCGGAGGAGCACGTCCTGTCGGTCGTCGTGCACCACATCGTCGCCGACGGGCGCTCGATCGGCATCCTGCTCGGCGAGCTGTCCACGCTCTACGCGGCGTTCAGCAAGGGCGAGCCCGCGCCGCTGCCGCCGCTGCCGGGCCGATGGTCCGACTTCGTCCGCGCGGAGAGCGACGACGCCGAGTCGCTGGCGTACTGGAAGGGGCAGCTGGCCGACGCGCCGCCGCTGCGGCTGCCCACCGACCATCCCCGGCCGTCCGTCGCCAGCTCCGACAGCGCGCTGTTCCCGTACAAGCTGCGGGGGCCGCTCGTGGCGCGCTTCTCGGTGATGGCCGCCGCCGCGCGCTGCACGCCGTTCATGGCGCTGATGGCCGCCTACCAGACGCTGCTCGCCGCCAGGAGCGGCCAGCACGACTTCTGCGTCGGCTTCCCGACAGCCGGGCGGGACGGCGCGGAGGACGACGAGCTGATCGGCTACTTCGCCACCAACGTGGCGCTTCGGGCGGACCTGTCCGGCGACCCCACCTTCCGGGAGCTGATGCACCGGACCAGGTCCCGCCTGCTGGCCGCCCGCCGGCACCGCACGCTGCCCCTCGACCGGCTGCTCACCGCCCTCGACATCGAACGCGACCTCAGCCGCGCCCCCCTGTTCCAGACCACGTTCGGCATGACGTACGAGGCCGGCGACCAGGCCATCCGGCTGGCCGGCCTGGAGACCCAGTGGCTGGAGTCCGGCTTCTCCCACTCCCCGTACGAGCTGAAGCTGGACATCTTCGAGAACGGCGGCGAGTGGCTCATGATGCTCGTCTACAACCGCGACCTGTTCGACGCGAGCACGGCCGAACGCTACGCCCGCGACTTCGAGGCCCTGCTGTCCCGCGTCGCCGACGACCCCCTGGTACGGCTGTCGCGCCTGACCGCCCCCGCCGGCGAGGAACGCGACCTGCTGATCCACGAGCGCAACCGGGTGGCCCCGCCCGCCACGGCCCTGTTCCCCGACCTCTTCCAGGCCCAGGTCGAACTCCGGCCGTCCGCCCCCGCGGTGAGCTGCGGGCCGGTCCGGCTCACCTACGCAGAACTGGACCGCCGCGCCGACGAACTGGCCGCCCGCCTGCGCGTACGGCCCGGCGACCACGTGGCCGTCTGCCTGCCCCGCTCGGTGGAGGCGGTGGTGGCGCTGCTGGCCGTGCAGCGTACCGGCGCGGCTTATGTGCCGCTCGATCCCGGTTTCCCCGCCGCGCGGCTGGAGTTCGTGCTGGCCGACTGCGGCGCGTCCCTGGTGCTCGCCAGCGCCGAGACCGCCGCCGTGCTGCCCGCCCACTCCGTGCGCACCCTCATGGTCGACGAGCCCGCGGAGCCGGAGCCTTTCCAGCGGGTTGCCGTGCGCGGCGTGGACACCGCCTACGTGCTCTACACCTCCGGCTCGACCGGCCGTCCCAAAGGCGTCGCCGTCCCGCACGGGGCGCTCGGCAACCTGCTGGCCGGCATGGACGACATGGTCGGCGCCACGCCCCAGGACGTCTGGCTGTCGCTGACCTCGCTGTCCTTCGACATCTCCGCCCTGGAGCTCTACCTGCCGCTGGCCACCGGAGGCCGGGTCGAGATCGCCGACGCGGAGACCGCCGCCGACGGATTCCGGCAGATCCGGCAGATCCAGCAGGCCGGGGTCACCCACGTCCAGGCCACCCCGTCCGGCTGGCGCATGCTGCTGGACTGCGGGATCGCCGAGCCGGCCCTGACCGCCCTGGTGGGCGGCGAAGCCCTCGGCGGCGAACTCGCCTCCCGCCTGCGCGCCGCCGTCGGCCGCCTCTTCAACGTGTACGGCCCGACCGAGACCACCATCTGGTCGACCGCCTGGCCCGTCCCCGCACCCCCGGGCAACCCCCTGGTCGGCGTCCCCATCCGAGGCACCCAGGTGTACGTGGTCGGCGAGCACCTCGAACTCGTCCGCCAGGGCGTCCCCGGCGAACTCCTCATCGGCGGAGCCGGGGTCGCCCACGGCTACCTCGGCCGGCCGGCCCTCACCGCCGAACGCTTCGTCCCCGACCCGTACGGCCTGCCCGGCGGCCGCCTCTACCGCACCGGCGACGTGGTGCGCTGGCGGGACGAGCACGGGCTGGAATTCCTCGGGCGCGCCGACAACCAGGTCAAACTGCGCGGCCACCGGATCGAGCTGGGCGAGGTCGAGGCGGCCTGCGAGGCGGTGCCCGGCGTCGCCACGGCCGTCGCCGCCGTCCACGAGGAGAACCTCGTCGCCTACCTCGTCGGCGACGCCGACCCCGAGGCCGTACGCGCCGCGCTGGCCGAACGGCTGCCCGCCTTCCTGGTGCCCGCCTGGTTCATCCCGCTGGCCGCGCTCCCGCTGACCCCCAACGGCAAACTCGACCGGCGCGCGCTGCCCACCCCCCAGGCTCCCGAGACGATTTTCGTCGCCCCGAGCGGCGACGCCGAGGAACTCGTCGCGGACGTCTGGTGCGAACTGCTCAGCCTGGACCGGGTCAGCGCCACCGACGACTTCTTCCGCCTCGGCGGGCACTCGCTGCTCGCCGTACGGGTCAGCGCCCGGCTCCGCGCCACGGTCGGCGTCGAACTCCCGATCCTCACCATGTTCACCCACCGCACCGTGCGCGAACTCGCCGCCGCCCTGGAAGAACTCCTTCTCACCGAACTCTCCGACCTCTCCGACGAAGAAGCCGAACGCCTCCTCAACAGCCCCTGATCGCCCCGGGCCTCAAGGCGTCGTCTGCCCGGCCGCTTCCCGCTCCGCCAGATAGTCGGCGCACCGCGGCAGTCCGCGCTCCCTGATCACGTCATTCAGTTTGAAGAAGTCGAGATTGCCGACCGCGTCCCCGACGTCGAGCAGCAGTTGAATGATGGGCGTGCCGTACTTCTCCGCCATGTACTTGTAGTTCTCGCTGACCTGGGCGATGTTCGAGTCGAAGTCCTTCTCGTGCGGGCAGTGCACCCCGGCCGCCTCCCGGTTCACCATGAACCGGGCGCCGTCCCGGTGCAGCCGGTAGCCGAGGTCGATGTCCTCCCCGCCCCAACTCCGGAACGCCTCATCGAACATCCCGATCGACCGCAGTTGCTCCGTCCGCGCCGACACGTTGCAGGTCCAGAAGTTCAGCCACGGCGCGGGCAGGTCGCCGATGTCGTCGCCGTACCGCCCGTAGAAGGTCTCCCGCACGTCCAGCCACAACTTCCTGGCCTTCAACTTCGCGACGGTGAGATCCGGATCGTCATAGTCGATCACCTGATCCATCAGCTTCGCGAAGTCGTTGTTGACGTGGAAGCAGTACACGTATCCGCAAACGGCGAGCGGCACGTCGGACGCGTCATGGCTGTCGAGATGCGCCCGCAACAACTCCGAATGAGCGAGCACCCCGCAGTCCAGCATCACGCACACCTCACCCTCGGCATGGGAAATGCCGAGGTTCCGCGCCTTCGCGACCTGAAACCCGTCCCGCTCCTGAAAGAAATACCGCACGTTGAGCCGCCCCCGGAACGACTCCACCATCTCAGCGGTCGAGTCGTCCGAGCCATCGTCCGCGACCAGCACCTCGAACTGCTCTTTCGGCAGACTCTGCCACACGAGCGAGTTGAGCGTATGACGAAGCAATTCCACCCGGTTGTACGTCGGAATAACCACACTGCACTTCAACGAGCCCGCCCCCTTCGCTGTCACGTTCCGATTACCGGAATTCTCCCCCAGAACTGATCTAGGCGGAAGCGGGAGCGCTCCCACAACCGGGCCGGCCGAGGCGGCCGTACGCGGCCCGATATGACCGGGGTTCCAGATGTTTCCGGAGGCGGCGGCGGGTAGGTGCGGCTGAGGACGACCGGCCGCGAGCATGAGGAGAGAGCATGACCCAGAACGTCATCGATCTGATCATGGCTGACCACCGCGACGTGGAAATGATCTTCGAGAAGCTGAAGAGCCAGCCGGAGAACCGCCCCGCGCTGGTGGCCGAGCTGGCCGCGAAGTTCACCGCGCACGCCCGCGCCGAGGAGGCGGAGGTCTATCCCGCGCTGGCCAAGGCCGCCCCGAGGGAGCGCGGCGAGGTGCACCACGGAGTCGAGGAGCACCACGAGGCCGAGGAACTGCTGGCCCAGCTCATGGAGGCCGACCCCGACCGCCCGGAGTTCCTGACCGTGCTGGCGCAGATGGTCAAGGCCGTCCAGCACCACGTCGAGGAGGAGGAGAGCGAGATCCTCCCCGCCATGGCCAAGGCCATCCCCGGCGACAGACTCGTCAAGCTGGGCCGGGTGTTCAGCCAGGCCAAGGCAGAGGAACTGGCCAAGCCGCCCAAGCCGAAAGGCCGTACCAAGCAGGAACTGCTCGAACAGGCCAAGGAGAAGGGCATCGACGGCTACAGCTCGATGACCAAGGACGAACTCGTCACGGCTCTGGGCAAGTGAGCGGCTCGGCCTGCCGTCCACTCGGACATCGCGAACCGGATCGCTGAGTTTCGGGAGGCGGCGAGCGTCCGCTGGGGGCGTTATTCGCCGGTGGTGCCGTCGATGCGTTCGCGGAGGAGGTCGGCGTGGCCGTTGTGGCGGGCGTACTCCTCGATCATGTGGACGAGGATCCAGCGGTGGGTGCAGTCCTGGCCGTTGCGGTCGCCGACGGCGTCCAGGGGTTTGGCGGCGGAGATGGCGCGGGCGTGTTCGATCTCGGCCTGCCAGGTGGCGAAGGCCTCGTCGACGGAGGCGGCGTCGACCTCGTTGAAGTCGGCGTCGTTGTCGCGGTCCTTGTCCCAGAGCTTGGGCAGGTCCTCACCGTTGAGCACGCGCCGGAACCAGGAGCGCTCGACGTGCGCCATGTGCCTGACCAGGCCGAGCAGGGACAGGGACGAGGGCGACGCCGAGCGCAGGCGCAGCTGGTCGTCCGTCAGGTTCGCGCATTTGACGGCGAGGGTGCCGCGGTGCCATTCGAGCCAGTTGTTCAGGGTGGTCAGTTCGTCGCCGGTGAGAGGCGGGGGAACGCGGGTGTCAGTCACGAGGGCCGACCTTATCCGTCTCCGCCCACACAACGGTGAGGCGGGACCTCGTCGAGAACCCCGGGGCCCGCTGGTCGGCGGGTCCCGGGGAAGGGGAGGTCACGCCTTGGCGAGGGCCTCGCGGAGTTCGCCGGCGGTGAGGCGGGGGCCGTAGGCGGGCTTGTCGCGCTGGAAGCGCCGGCCCTCCGCGAGCGGGCCCGCGTCGACGCTGTCGAAGCCGAAGGAGTCCAGGAGTTCGGCCACCACGCGCTTGGCGTCCGGGTCGTCGCCGGCGATCGGCAGGGCCCGGCGGGCGGGGTCACCCGCGGGGAGCCCGTCGTCGCCGAGTTCCACGTAGTAAATGGAGTTGAACGCCTTGACCACGCGCGCCGTCCCAAGATGGTCGGCGAGGGCTCCGCTGTCGGTCTGACGGCCCTCGTCGATCTCCGGATAGCGGCCGTCCCGCTCGTGGTAGTAGTTGTTCGTGTCGATGACGATCTTCCCCGCGAGCGGATCGACCGGCACCTTCGTATGAGCGCCGAACGGCACGCTCACCACCACGACGTCCCCGGCTCCCGCCGCCTCCTCCGCGGTGGCCGCCCTGGCGTTCTCCCCGAGTTCGGCGACCAGCCCGGCCAGTGTTTCCGGCCCGCGTGAATTGCTCAGGACCACGGAGTGCCCGGCGTCAACCGCCAGCCGCGCCACGGTCCCGCCGATGTTCCCACTGCCAATGAATGCGATGACCATAGCCCCTGCAACACCCGCATCCCGCGAATCGATTCCGCCACGCGCAGCTTCAGGGCAGGTCGGTCACTTCGACGGTCAGGTCGGAGGGGAGTTCGCCGCCCAGGATCTCGATGGTGGCGGTGGCGTCGGCGGTGATCGTGACGGTGCCCCAGGCTGTGCCGGCGACGAAGGGGAAACGGCCGGGGCGGCGGCCGACGCGCAGGTGGGCGGCAGGGGCGTCGTAGTGGAAGCCCGTGTACGCGTCGAGCAGCGACCACCCGGCCATCGCCCGGACGTAGTGGTCGCCGCACTCGATCTCGTTGTACGGGTTGCGGCGGGTGCCGTCGTACCGGGCCTGGAGGGCTTCGACGATGCGGAGGGCCTCGTCGGTGAGGCCCTCGTGGAGGCAGTGGGCGGCGACCTGGTATTCGACGCCGGTCCAGACCTCGTCGCAGTAGCGCAGGGGCACGACCGGGCGGCCCCCGTTGGGCCAGCTGCACACCACGAGGCCGGTCTCGTCGCCGTCGGCGAAGACCCGGTAGCCGTGGTCGGTGAAGCCGGTGCGCAGGTTGTAACGCACGATCGAGGCGAGCGCGGCCCGTACGCGGTCGGGGGGCAGCAGGTAGCCGAGGCCGAGCTGGTGCGCCCACCACTGGCCGAGCAGCTGGTCGGACAGGCAGCCGAGGCCGAAGTCGTGGGCTTCGCCGGTGACGGGCTGGGCGTAGTACTCGCCGTTCCACAGGAGTTTGTCGTAGCCGTCGCGGCCGGCCGCGAACCGGTCCGCGAACGCCGCCGAGGCGGACGGCTCGACCAGGTCGGCCATCGCGCGCATGGCCTGGAGCGCGGCCAGCCAGAGCGCGCCGACGAACATGTTGGGCCCGTGCAGGCTGATGTCGTAGGTGACCGGCTGGTCGCCGTGGAGCACGCCGTCGCCGTCGGAGTCCCAGGTCCTGGTGATGTGGTCCATCAGGCGGCGCAGCCCCGGCCACTGCTCGCGCAGCCACTCGAGGCCCGCGCCGTCCAGGACGGAACGGTAGGTCTTCAGGACGGCGCCGAGCATGCCGTCGAGCGCCGGGCGCTCCGGGCCGCCGATCCCGACGTCGTGCAGCTGCGGCAGGTAGAGGGGCAGCACCACGCGGTGCGGCAGCGAGCCGTCGGGGGCCTGCACCTCCAGCTCCGTCTCCCGCATGCCGCGGCCGAGGGCGGGGAAGAGCCGGGCCATGGCCTGCTCGTAGTTGAAGACGTGGTTGCAGTTGAGCGGGCAGGAGCCGCCGACGTCGCCGTTCCAGTTGCGGGTGGAGGCCCCCAGCGCCCCCTCGAACCCGTACGCGCGACCGTCGGCCGTGCGGAACAGGGTCGGGGAGCGCACCAGCGTGCCCTGCGCGGAGATCACCTCCCGCAGCGGCTCCGGCAGGTCGCTCCCGGCGACCGCGTCGGCCCACGCCCGCGAGGCGCCGTCCAGTCCGTCCCGGCCGGCCAGGTACGCGTCGAGCACGTCCAGCGCGCCCCCGAACCGGGTCGCGTAGTGGTTGCCCACCCAGAACCGGCTCCGCCCGTACGACCTGGCCGGGCCGAACCGGTCGAAGTCGGCGTACCGGTTGGGAAACCACCAGGCGTGGACGAAATCGATTGTCGTGGTCTCACCCGGGTGCAGCGCGAACGCGACGGCCACGGCGGCGTCCCAGGTGTGCCCGGCCGGGCTCGGTCCCGCCGGGGCGCGCACGGGGGAGACGCCGTCGGCGACGGCGGCGCGCAGGGCGGCCTCGCTGTAGTCGCCCAGCTGGATCGGGGTGACCAGCTTGGCGGTCTCCGCGAAACGCAGCATCGCCTCGGCGCTCGCCGCGCGCGGCAGCGCCGCCGCCGGGCCGTCCGTCCACAGCAGCATCTGGCCGTACGCGGGGTCGTCCTCGGCCAGGCCGGGGTGGTCCATGAGCACGCCGGTCTGGCCGGGCCGGTGCAGCAGCCGGTTGACGTTGCCGCCGTACCCGGCGCCGCGGGTGCCGTCGACGGGGGTGACGCCGTCCCAGCCGACCGCGTTCTGCAGCGTGCCGAGCAGCCAGCCGTGCCGGAGTTCGGCGCTGGTGTTGCGCACGGTGAACCGGTAGCGCACCAGGGGCAGCGCGCTGGCGTCCGGGTCGAGGGGGACGAACGGGGTGAACGCCGACAGCGACACCTCGACCGGCAGCTCCTCGTCCAGGTACGACACCTCGGCGAACGGGTACGAACCGCGGAACTCGGTCCCCGCCACGGTGGGCCAGGGCGGCAGCCGGTCGGCGTCGGGCACTTCGGCGTCGGAGACGTTCGGGGCCGGGCGCTCGTGCGGCGGCAACGGCGCGGAGCGCAGCAGCCGTACCACGTCGGAGGGCGGCTCGGTGGAGGAGACCCGCAGCGCGAAGAAACTGTCGGGCAGGAACCCGAGATGGTTCGCGACCCCGGACAGCTGCCACTGGCGCAGCGCGCCGTCGCCGCCCAGAGCCACGTGTCCGGTGCCGAAGCCGCCGAGCGGGAACGCGACCGCGCGCCGAGCCTCTCCGGTGTACCGCCTCACCGACGCCTACCCTTCGTGGTGCGATCGCCGGCCGGACGGCTGGCGACCTTGATCATGAAATCGGTTTCACAAACGTAGGGCGAGGTCACGGCGGGTGTCAAGTCCGGGCGGGGGAGGGGCCGGTTTCACGCCGGGTCGGTAAAGTGGGGGGTCATGGCCACGATCTACGAGGTAGCGGCGCTCGCCGGGGTCTCTCCCGCGACGGTCTCGCGCGTGTTCAACGGGCTCACCGTCTCCGAGGAGAAGCAGCGGCTGGTCCGCGACGCGGCCGCGCGGCTGGCGTTCACCCCGAACAAGACGGCGCGGCGACTGCGCAAGCAGAGCTCGGAGATCATCGCCCTGCTCATCCCCGACATCGAGAACCCGTTCTACACGGCGCTCGCCCGGGGAGTGGAGGACCGCGCCCAGGAGTCGGGCTTCTCCGTCGTGCTCTGCAACACCGACGACAACCCCGCCAAGGAGCTGCGCTACCTGCAGATAGCCGCGTCCGAGCAGATGGCGGGCGTGATCCTCTCGCCGGCCTCGGACGAGGTGGACCTGGGCGCGATCGTCTCGCTGGGGCGCCCGGTCGTGGCGGTGGACCGCACGACGCCGTACCCGGTGGACGCCGTGAAGATCGACAACCGGGCGGCGGGCATCGCGGCGACGACCGCCCTGGTCGAGGCCGGGTACCGCAGGATCGCCTGCATCGCCGGCCCCGCCGGGATCGAGATGACCGAGGACCGGTTCCTCGGCTGGCGGCAGGTGGCCGCCGCGCGCGGGACCGGCGTGCACGAGGGCTATCTGCGCCACGCCAACTTCCGGGTGGACGGCGGGCACGCGGCGATGCGGGCCCTGCTCGCCCTCGACACCCCGCCGGACGCGGTCGTGACGACCAACAACCTCATGGCCATCGGGGCCCTCCAGGCGCTCGCCGAGGCCGGGATCTCGCCGGAGCAGTTCGGCGTCGCGGCGGTCGGTGAGCTGCCCTTCGTGACCATGGCCCCGGCGGCCGTGGCGAGCGTCGTCCAGGTCCGCCTTCCGGCCCGCTACCTGGGCAGAACCGCCGCGACGATGCTGCTGGAGCGCATCGCGGGGGACACCCAGCCGCTCAGGACCGTGGTGCTCCGCGCGGAGGTTAGCCCGCCGCCGCTGCCGGGCAAAGACCCAGCCCTGTAATCGATGCCATGACGTTATCTCCCTGATCAGAGGCTGTCCTGGCGACTTTGCCCGCGATGCTTGACGAAATCGATTTCTTAGACTTCACTGTGGCGCACCCCACGGCTGTTAGGAGAGGGACGCAGGCCTATGAACATCCCCCGGCGCAGAGTCGCGCTGGCCTGCGCGGTCACCGCGCTGGCGGCGACCGCCCTTGCGGGTTGCGCAAGCGGTTCGGACACGTCGTCGTCGTCCGGCAACAACAACAAAGCACTCGAGATCGTCTACTGGAACTACGGACCCGCCGCCGAGAGCGGCAACAAGTCCACGGCCGACGCCTTCATGGCGTCCCACCCCGATGTGAAAGTCACCCTCACCCCGGTCACCGGGGAGAACTGGGGAACCTACTACGCGAACGTGGCGACGCTCATCGCCTCCGGCAAACGCCCCGACCTGATGGTCATCTCCGGCGAGGGCGCCCAGTTCGTGCACTCCAACAACCTCGTCCAGCCCATCAACCAGTACCTGGAGAAGGACGCCGGGGCCAAGGCCATCACGGCCGACATCGCCCAGGGCCTCATCGACGGCTTCACCGTCAAGGGCGACGTCATCACGCTGACGTACGGCTGGAACGACATGGTCGTCTACTACAACACCGACGCCTTCACCAAGGCCGGCCTCGAACCCCCGAGCGCCGACTGGACCTGGGACGACTTCAAGGCCACCGCCAAGAAGCTGACCGCCGACACCAACAACGACGGCAAGCCCGACCAGTACGGTTTCACCTGGGCCAGCAACGAGATCTTCCCCGGCATCATGCCCTGGGTGGCCAACGCCGGCGGCAACCTCACCAGTGACGACGTCTGCGCCGCCACGGTGGACACCCCCCAGGTCAACAAGGCGGTGACCTTCCTCAACGACCTGATCAAGGAGGGGATCGCGCCGGCGCCGATGCCGATGAGCGACGTCTTCACCCGGTTCCAGAACGGCCAGGTCGCCATGTTCGGCGCGGGCCGGTGGCCGATCGCCACCTTCCTCCCGGCCGGTTTCAAGGCATTCGACATCCAGCTCTACCCTAAGGGCGACACCTACAAGACGGTGTTCGGCGGGGCGGGCTACCCGATCCTCAAGTCGTCGCAGAACCCGGACCTCGCCTGGGAGTACCAGAAGTTCACCGTCAGCGACGAGATCGAGAAGCAGTACGTCGGCACCCCTGACAAGCCCGGCGACTCCATCCCGTCCCGGCGCTCGGTGGCGGAGACGATCTCCAAGGTCGGCGTTCCCCCTGCCAACTCCGACCTCTACTACAACAGCATCGACAAGTACCCGACCCTCGTGCCGTACCCCGCACCGGCGAAGTACAGCACGTTCGAGTCGACCGTCCTCCGCCACCTGCAGCAGATCTTCGCGGCCGAGACGTCCGTGCCGGACGGCCTGAAGAGCCTGCAGAGTGAGCTGAGCGGCATCGTCACCTGCTGAGTCCGACCCGATCCCGCTAGGCAGACATGACCACCAGTAGCACACTCCGGCCCGGGACCGGCGACCACGCGGTCGCCGATCCCGGGCCCCCGGCCCCGCGCCGGCGCAGGGGGGACGGGGCCGCGGCGCTCGCCTTCCTCACGCCGTCGATCATCATGTTCCTCGTCTTCGTCCTGGCCCCGACGGTCGGCGTGCTCGTGCTGAGCTTCTACAACTGGAACCTGCTCAGCGACGGCACCTTCGTCGGCCTGGACAACTTCGACCGGCTCTTCCACGACGAACGCCTGCTCGGCGTGTACGGCTCGACGACCTACATGGCGCTGGCCATCCTGGCCGTCAACGTCGTCCTCGGGCTCCTGCTCGCGGTGCTGCTGGAGACGCGGATGCCGAACTGGCTGCGCGGCTTCTTCCGGCTCTCCTTCCTGTTCCCGTTCGTGGTGTCGGCCTCCGCGGTCGCGCTGATCTGGCGGTTCCTGCTCAACAAGGATCTCGGCCTGGTCAACTACCTGCTCGGCCTGGCCGGGGTGGACCGGATCGACTGGCTCGGTTCCTCGGCGTTCGCGCCCGTGTCGATCATCATCGTGAACTCGTGGAAGACGATCGGGTTCTCCATCCTCGTCTACATCGCCGGCCTGCAGTCGATCCCCAAGCAGCTGCGGGAGGCGGCCATCGTGGACGGCGCCGGGGCCTGGACGAGGTTCTGGCGGATCACCTTCCCGCTGCTCTCGCCGACCATCTTCTTCCTGGTCGTGATCAACACGATCAACTCCTTCCAGATCTTCGCCGAACCGCGGGTGCTCACCCAGGGCGGGCCGGGCGACTCCAGCCGCACCATCGTGGAGTACCTCTACGACCGGGCCTTCGGCGACTTCGACCTCGGTTACGCCTCCGCGATCGGCATCACGTTCGCGCTGGTGCTCGTCCTGCTCACCGCCATCCAGTTCTGGTTCTCGCGCAGATGGACGCACTACTCATGAGCACCCTGACGACATCACCGGCGACATCACCGGTCACCCCGCCCTCGCGGGCCGGCCACCTCGCCGCCCGCGTGCTGACCTTCCTGGTCCTGGCCGTCGCGGCCGTCGCCATCACCGCGCCGTTCCTGTGGATCTTCCGCGGCGCCTTCTCCGGCTCCGACGCCGAGCTGTACCGCCTGCCGCCGACCTTCCACGCCGAGAATCTCACGCTGCGCAACTTCGGCCAGGTCACGGAGCAGGTGCCGTACTTCCGGTTCTTCCTGAACTCGATCATCGTGTCGGGCACGGTCACGCTCGCGCAGCTGGTCACCTGCTCCACCGCCGCGTACGCCTTCGCGCGGTTGCGGTTCCGCGGCAAGGGCCTGCTGTTCGCCATCGTGATCGGCTCGCTCATGATCCCGATCCAGGTCACGATCGTCCCGCTGTTCCTGGTCATGTCGAAGCTCGGCATGACCAACACGCTGTGGGCGCTCATCCTGCCGGGGATCTTCAGCGCGTTCGGGATCTTCCTGCTGCGGCAGCACTTCATGGCGTTGCCGTACGAGCTGGAGGAGGCGGCGAAGATCGACGGCGCGGGGCGGTTCCGCACGTTCGCGCGGGTGATCCTGCCGCTGTCCGGGCCGTCCATCGCGACGCTGGGCATCCTGTGCTTCACGTACTGGTGGAACGACCTGCTGCTGCCGCTGGTGATGATCAGCGACACCGAGCGGCAGACGCTCCCGGTCGGCCTCGTGCTGCTCGCCGGGCGGTTCTCCACCGGGTCGCTGGGCACCATCGCGGCGGGCATCGCGATGGCGATCGTGCCGGTGCTGATCGTGTTCATCGTGGCGCAGCGGTACATCGTGCAGTCCATCGCGTCGAGCGGGCTGAAGCTCTGATGGCGGCCCCGCCGGTTTCGACACTGCCGTGGCTGGTACGGCGTGGCGCGCTCGGGTTCTGGCACGAGCTGCCCCGCTCGCTGGTCGCGGGCCTGGCCGGGCTGGCGGCGGCGGTTCCGCTGGCCGCGGCGATGATCTCCGGGGCCCCGGACTGGATGATCGCCGCGGCGACCGTGCCGCCGGCGCTCGCGCTGACCGGACTGGCCCGGTTCGCCGCCGCCGCGGCGCGCGGGGAAGGCCCCCGGCTGGCGATGCTGCGCGAGTTCGACCCCGTGCTCGCGGTGCTGCTCGCGGCGGGGGTGTCGCTCGCCTGGCTCGGCCTGGCCTCGGGCGGGGCGGCCGCGCTGGCCGCCACCCTGGGCGGCGCGGGGCTGCTGCTCGTCTTCCCGTACGCGCTGGCCTACGGCGCCCTGCGCGGACGGCAGGGCCTGGCGGCGCTGCGCGGCGGGCTGATCCTGGTCGCGTTCCGGCCGAGCTGGGCCGTCACGCTCGTCGCCCTCGGCTGGCTGGGCGGCTTCGCCGTCGCTGCCTCCGCCGGGGTGCTGGCGGCCGTGGTGCTGCCGCTGTTCCTGGCCGTCACCGCCGCGCAGACGATCGGCCTCCTCGACGAGATCGACGCGCTCCAGAGCCGGCGATGACCCTCGCACTCGCCGCCGGGGGCGGCGCGGACCTGAGCGAGAGCGGATGGCCGGCGCGAAGGTGACGATCTACCAGGTGGCGGCCCTCGCGGGCGTGTCGCCTGCCACCGTCAGCCGGGTGATGAACGGAGCGCGGGTCTCGCCCGAGTCGGAGCGGCTCGTCCGGGCCGCCGCCGAACAGCTGGCCTTCACCCCGAACCGGACCGCCAGGCGGCTGCGCCGCCAGTACTCGGAGGTCATCGCGCTGATCATCCCGGACATCGAGAACCCGTTCTTCACCGCGCTCGCCCGCGGCGTGGAGAACCGGGCCAGGGCGGGCGGCTACTCGGTGGTGCTGTGCAACACCGACGACGACCCCGTCCGCGAGTCCACGTACATCGACATCGCGCTGGCCGAGCACATGGCCGGCGTGATCCTGGCCCCGGCCGACGCCGCCAGCGACGTGAGCAGGCTGGTCGCCCGCCAGCGGCCCGTCGTGGCCGTGGACCGGAGCCTGAACCGGGCCGACATCGACGCGGTCACCGTCGACAACAGGGCCGGCGGCCTGTCGGCCGCGGAGTCGCTGTTCGCCGCCGGTTTCTCGCGGGTCGCCTGCATCACCGGGCCCAGCTCGGTGGAGACCGCCCAGCTCCGCATGGAGGGCTGGCAGCAGGCCACCCGCGACCGCAGCGAGGCCGGCGACGCCGAGCTGCTGCGCTACGCCGACTACCGGGTGGACGGCGGCCGGCTGGCCATGGCGGAACTGCTCGCGCTCCGCGAGCCTCCGGACGCCGCCGTCGTGGCCAACAACCTGATGGCGGCTGGCGCGCTCGACGCGCTCCAGGACGCGGGGCTGTCGCCGGCCGCGTTCGGCCTGGCCGTCTTCGGCGACCTGCCGTTCGCGTCGTTCGAGCGGCGCGGCATCCGCGTCGTGGACCTGCCCGCCAGGGAACTCGGCGAGGCGGCCGCGGCGCTGCTGCTGGACCGCATCGCCGGCGACGACGGCCCGGCGCGGACCGTGGTGCTGCGCACCGACCACAGAACCAGGGAGAGGCAGTGAGCGGAAGGGCTTTTCTGGGCGTCGACATCGGCACGTCCAGCAGCAAGGGCGTCCTGGTGGACGAGGACGGCCGGCTGCTGGCGTCCGCCGTACGCGAGCACGAGGTCAGCCGCCCGCGCCCGGGCCACGTCGAGATGGACGGCGAGCTGTGGTGGACCGAGTTCCGCGAACTCGCCGCCGAGCTGACCGCCGCCTCCGGCGTGACGGTCGCGGCGGTGGGCGTCAGCGGCATGGGACCGTGCGTGCTGCTCACCGACGAGGACGACCGGCCGCTCCGCCCGGCCATCCTGTACGGCGTCGACACCCGCGCGGCCACCCAGATCGAGGAGCTGACCGCCGAACTGGGCGGCGCGGACGCGATCCTGGAACGCTGCGGCTCCGTGCTGTCCTCGCAGGCCGTCGGGCCGAAGCTGCGCTGGGTCGCCGACCGTGAACCGGAGGTGTGGCGCCGCGCCCGCCGCCTGTTCATGCCGGCCTCGTGGCTCGTGCGCCGCCTCACCGGGGCGTACACGCTGGACTACCACTCGGCCAGCCAGTGCACGCCGATGTTCGACCTCGGCGCGGTGGACTGGTACCGGCCGTGGGCGGAGCGGGTCGCACCGGACCTGGAGCTGCCCCCGCTCGCCTGGTCCGACCAGGTCGCCGGCACGACCAGGGAGCCGGTCGCGGGCATCCCCGCCGGCACCCCCGTCATCACCGGCACCATCGACGCCTGGACCGAGGCCGTCAGCGTGGACGCCCAGAACCCGGGCGACCTCATGCTGATGTACGGCACGACCATGTTCCTGATCGCCACCGTGGAACGCCCGCTCCGCACCCCGTCGATGTGGGGCACGGTCGGCGCGTTCCGCGGCTCGCACAACCTGGCGGGCGGCATGGCCACCTCCGGCGCGATCACCACCTGGCTGCGCGACCTGGCGGGCGCCGACTACGCCACCCTGCTGGCCGAGGCCGAGGAGTCGGGGCCGGGGGCGCGGGGGCTGCTGATGCTGCCGTACTTCGCGGGAGAGCGCACGCCGCTCCAGGATCCGGACGCGCGCGGCGTCGTCGCGGGACTGACCCTCAGCCACACCCGGGGCGACCTCTACCGGGCCGCCCTGGAGGCGACCGCCCTGGGCGTGCGGCACAACGTCGAGGCGCTGCGCGACGCCGGCGCGCCCGTCGACCGTGTCGTGGCGGTCGGCGGCGGCACCCGCGGCGGGCTGTGGACGCGCATCGTCAGCGACGTCACCGGCCTGCCCCAGGTCATCCCGGCCACCACCATCGGCGCGGCCTACGGCGCCGCCCACCTGGCGGCGCGCACCACCGTCGCCGCCGACATCGCCGCCTGGAACCCGCCGGCGGAGACCATCACGCCGGATCCCGCGCAACGGGCCGGCTACGACGAGCTCTACGCGCTGTACCGCGAGCTCTACCCCGCCACCCGCACCATCGCCCACGCGCTCGCGGCCCGGCAACGGACGCCGGCCAGCCCCCCTTCGGAGGAGACACCATGACCAGCTACACCCTCCCCGTCCCGGCGAGCCGCCCGGCGGCGCCGCCCAACACGGCCTACCTGATCGCCAGCGGAGACCTGCGGCTCTCGGCGAACCTCGCCGGCTGGCCCACCCAGCAGCGCATGGAGGCCGACGTCACGGCCGCCTTCGCCGAGCTGGGCTGGACGGTCGTACGGGCCAACCCGGTCGACCCGGCCACCGGCCACGGATTCATCTCCAGCCAGCGCATGGGCCTGGAGGTGTTCAAGAACATCCCCGCCGACGCGCCGCTCATCGTCGCCGAGGCCGTCTGGCAGTACAGCCACCACGTGCTGGCCGGGCTGCGCACCCACCGGGGTCCGATCCTGACCGTCGCCAACTTCTCCGGCGAGTGGCCGGGCCTGGTCGGCCTGCTCGGGCTCAACGCCGGGATGACGAAGATGGGCGTCGCGTACTCGACGATCTGGAGTGTCGACTTCACCGACGACTGGTTCAAGGCGGGCATCAAGGGCTGGGTGGAGAACCAGGCCATCCCGCACGACGCCGCCCACGTCCGCGACCTGCCCGCCCTGCCCGGCAACGCCGAGACCGAACTCGGCCGGGCGATCGCCCGGCAGCTCCTCGCCGACAAGGCCATCATCGGCGTCTTCGACGAGGGCTGCATGGGCATGTACAACGCGATCATCGACGACGAGCTGCTCAACCCGATCGGCGTCTACAAGGAGCGGCTCTCCCAGAGCGCCCTCTGGGCCGAGATGCAGACCGTGTCCGACGAGGAGGCCGACGCGGTCGGCGCGTGGCTGCTCGGCAGGGGCATGACCTTCCGGCTGGGCACCGACGAGGCGACCGAGCTGACCGAGGCGCAGCTGCGCTGGCAGTACAAGATGTACGTGGCGGCGCTGCGCATCAGCGACGACTTCGGCCTCGACGCGGTCGGCATCCAGTACCAGCAGGGCCTCAAGGACCTCTCCCCGGCCTCCGACCTGGCCGAGGGCATCCTCAACAACGTCGAGCGCCCGCCGGTGACCTCCCGCGACGGCTCCCGCGTGCTCTGGGACGGGCAGGCGCTCCCGCACTTCAACGAGGCCGACGAGGGCGTGGCCGTGGACGCCCTGGTGACCAACCGCATCTGGACGGCCATGGGCCTCGACCCGGCGACCACCCTCCACGACGTGCGCTGGGGCGAGGAGTACGACGGGGAGTTCGTCTGGGTCTTCGAGATCTCCGGCTCGGTACCGCCGTCCCACTTCGCCGACGGCTACGCGGGCGCGGTCGGCTGGCGGCAGGACCCGGTCTACTTCCCGCTCGGCGGCTCCACCATCAAGGGCGTCTGCAAGCCGGGCGAGATCGTCTGGAGCCGCGTCTTCGTCCAGGGCGGCGCGCTCCACGTCGACCTCGGCCGGGCGTCGGCGATCTCGCTCCCGGACGAGGAGACCGAACGCCGCTCCCGGGCCACCACCCCCGCCTGGCCGATCATGCACGCGGTCTTCCACGGCGTCAGCCGCGACCAGTTCATGGCCCGCCACAAGGCCAACCACCTCAACGTCGCGTACGCCCCCGACGCGGCGACCGCCGACAAGGCCCTCCTGGCCAAGGCCGCCCTCTTCGCCGAACTCGGCGTCCAGGTGCACCTGTGCGGGGAGACGTCCATCGCCTGACCCTCCGTTCCGCGGGGCTTCCGTCTCGTACGGCGGGAGCCCCGTTCACGGGCGTGGGCTCGGCGCGGTCTGACCTGGGGGCCCGGTCTGCCCTCCGGTCTGTCCCGTGGTCTGCTCCGCGGACGGTGACTGGAAGATCTCGGTGGCCGCGGCTCCCGCCAGGGACGTCGCCGCCGCGGTGCCGGCCGCGATGAGGATGGCCGCGAGCGGCGCGGTGAGCGAGCGGACATTGCGGACGTTGCGGATCCGTGACCACGGTTCGCCCGCGAGGCGCATCAGCCGCCACTCCCAGAACAGCCCCAGGCCGAGCCCGAGGATCGCGGTGTTGCCCAGCACGATCGCGATCACGTAGAGGCGGTCGGCCAGATCGGTGCTGCCGTCGGTCAGGCTGGGCAGATAGCTCGACAGCTCCGTCACCAGGGCCGCCACCATGAGGAACAGGCCCTTGGTGATCGGAAGCTCGCCGCGGATCCTCGGGTAGAAGTAGCCGTAGACCAGCCCGAAGGCGGGCAGCGCGATGAGGAACCGGCTGTTGTACATCTCCTGGATCGAGAGCCCGGTGTTCTCCAGCCCCTGCGTGATCGTCAGCGGCAGGGTGAGCACGAGCGCCACCGCGGCGGCGGTGAGGCCGTTGGCCGCCGGGGTGCGGCCACCCGAGGTGGCGAAGGCCAGGTCGGGATCCAGACCCTCCTCCCGGCGCGCGATCGCCTCCTCGAGCTCGCGCGCCTTGCCGTCGAGTTCGGACACCGTCATCTCGCCGCCGGCCAGGCGGGCGCCGCTGGTCCGGAAGAGATCCTCCTCCGAGGCCCGCAGCAGCCGCAGGCGCAGGGCCGACCGGACGAGCCGCCGATGCTCGGCGGGCGAGACCTCGGCCAGTTCGATTGCCGGCTCGGTGGCCAGTTCGGTGGCCAGTTTGGTGGCCTGCTCGTTCGAACGGCGGGCCGGAGCACCGGTCGTCAGCCAGACCATGGAGGCGAAGGCGACCAGGGCGGCGAGTTCGTCGCCGCCGTTGCCGACCATGTAGGCCACGACCAGGATGCCGGCGACCGTCGCATACGGCTCCCGAGCCACGATCGCGCCGGGCGACCGGCCGAGACGGAAGAGCCTCAGCAGCATGAGCAGGCACACGAGCAGGACCAGGAGGCCCAGACTCTGAACGACGAGGGAGAACAGCACAGCCTTCGCATCGTCGGCGGAGAGGTACGGTGTCGAATCGCTCCTGGAGATCGGCCAGACGAAGATGACGACCGTGGCCGCGAGGCTCAGCAGAGCGTGTGGCCGGGACCATCGGCCCACCGCGAGCGCCACCCCGGCGATGGCGATCGGTGACCAGAGAACCGCGAAGACCAGGCCGATGACCCACACGGCGGGATACAGACCGATCAGCAGGTTCCGCGTGAAGACCAGTAGAGCGAGGCAGGACAGCGCGGCCGCGATCGCCACGGTCGCGCGCAGATAGGAGTCCGGCATTCTCGTAGGCTCTGCGAGCACTGCGGCACCCACGGGACACAGCAGCGCCAAGGCCAGCCATGGCGCATACTCCGGGCCATCCTCGACACGTGCCGACACGACGAGGAGGATCGCCGGGACGATGGCCAGGGTGACGACGAGATCGCGGAGTGCCCAGCTGGACCAGGGCATCTGGCCGCGCCGTTTGATCGTGTGCGAGACCAGCAGGGCGGGAAGGGCCAGCAGCACCAGACCCACGCTCGTCCACAGCGCGAGCGCGCTCAGGTCCTCCCAGCTCCGTCTCGCCAGCGTGGTCCAGGCGGCGGACAGCACCCGGTTCGGCGCTCCGGGAAGCAGGCTCGGCTCGGCCTGCGCGGCGACTGCGGCGACGCCACCGGACACCGCCGCCGTCACGGCCACGAGCAGGTGGTTGCGGCGGTCGCGCCACCAAGTTCGCCCGAGGGCGCGCACCCCGCATCCGGCGGCGATCAGCAGGGCCGCGACCGCGGACCAGACCGCGACCGTGTTCCACTCGACGCCTTCTTCGGTGTCCTCGTCCTCTGCCGTGTCCGGGAGGAACAGTTCCACGTACGGGTTATGGCCTGTTCGGGTCAGCGCGACCTGGAAGTCCGACTGGCCACGCAGTTCCATTTGGTGATCAGCCTGGGAGGTGGGTGTCTGCCCGGTGACCCCCGCGATGTCCCAGCCGTCCGCGACGATTCGTACGGTGTGGGCGTCGATGGCCGGTCCGCCGTAGGTGCGTAGCCTTGAGGGCGGATACGGGGCGAAATAGTTGAGTTCGAGGGCTGCGCTGTTGGCGACTGTGCCGAGATATGTCCACCTCGTCGCCACTGTCGCGCTGGTCTGCCCGCCCGCGAACCTGAGGGTGATCGCGGAATCCAGACCCGCCCGGAGATCGTTGCGGGTGGTTTCGGGGTACAGGCTGCCGTGGCCGTATTCGAACAGTTCGTAAGCCTGCATTCCCCCGGTGCGGACCTCCTCGACGATGGGATCGGCGGGGTCGGCCGAGACCTCGATCGTCATGGTCACCTTGACGGGGGTCTCACCTTCGGAGAGATCGACGCCCTGGAGAACGGCCAGGTCCGCCTGGGTGGCCTGGGCGATCCGCACGGTGGTCACGGCCGAGCGGCGGGGATGGCCGAGGGCCCACCAGCTCGCGCCGTTGACGGGCGGGTCGGGCTCCGCGCCGGAGGGACCCGGGAGATCGGGAGTCGGCGCGTTCGCGGGGGCCCGGGTGGGCAGGCGGGAGGTGTCCGTCGCCACCTCGCGGATGAGCAGCGCGTACACGGTCACGGTGCCTGCCGCGAGGATTACGGCGAGTATCCGCCGGAGCGTGCTCCGCCATGGGGAGTGCCTCGGCGCCACGGTTCGATGGTGGGTCCGTGGCTCCGCCCGCGCCAGCGGAATGCTCAAACCGTGACGAGGCGGGCTACGTCGGCGACGGGTTGAGTAGGGGGATACTCTCTCGCCGCCTCCTGTGGCCGGGTGACCATGAAGCCGTTCTTCGCGTGAACGTGAAGGTGAGGCCGAGATGGGAAAGCGGCAGGTAGGCGAGATCCGGATCAGCAAGCGGGTCGTCCGGATCGGGCATGAGGTGTACCCGCTGGCGAACATCTCGCGGGTACGGACCCTGCGGCTCGTGTGGAGCGGCCGGTCGGCGACGTTCTACCCGCTGAAGGGCATCGCGGTCACCCTGGCGCTGGTCGGCGCGCTCGCGGCGGCGGCGTACGTGGCCCTGCCGGAACTGGACGTGGACGCGGGATTCAACCTGGAGGAGGCCGCCGGCCAGTTCACGACCGGCGCGGCCATCCTGGGCGGCGTGCGGATCGTGTACCTGCTGGGACTGCTCCTCTACCGGCTGATCTTCCGCCGCCGCCGGTACGCCCTGGTGATCGAGACGGCCGGCACCCAGTTCACGGCCCTCTCCGGCACCGCCAGAGACGAGATCCACCGGATCGAAGGCGAGATCGTCAGCGCCATCGAGGACCCGCCCGATCAGGAGCGCATCGTCCACGTCGGCGGCGACCTGGTCCTCGGCGACAAGGTCGCCCGGGACAAGTACGAGCAGCGCGGCGCGGACAGCCGCATCACCGTCAACGGATGAGGTGTACGAAATGCCCGACTACGTATACGGGACCAGCGTCGGCCGCGACAGCTACGTGCAGCACGGCTCCGGCAGCATCATCACGGTCAACAACTCCGGCGAGGGAGCCTCCCGCGCCGAGATCGACGCCGCCGTCGCCGAACTACGCGCCTTCATCACCACCCTGACCCGCACCGGCGCGGTCACACCAGACGGCACGGTCACCGACCCCGCCGCCGTGGTCGCCGCCGTCGAATCCGAGCCGGGCCGCCTCCGCGCCCTGGGCACAGCCATCGCTGGCGGCGCCAAGGAAGCAATCCTCACCGCCGTCCAAACCGGCGTCGCCACCTTGATAGTGGCCCTCGTCGGCAAGCTGTGACCGCCGGAGGGGTGACGTGTGACCGCCGGAGGGGTGCGGTCACACGTCGCCGGGGCCGGGCACACCAACTATCGCCTGCCTGAATTCGGGCACCGAGAATCGCGGCGGGTGCGCTCGCACGTCGCCGCGGCCGGGGCACACCAACTTTCGCCTGTCTGGATTCGGGCGCCGAGGATCGCGGCGGGTGCGCTCGCACGTCACTGCGGCTGAGGCACACCAACCGGGACAAGAAGAGCGTAAGTAGGGTCCAGAGGAATGCCCCGGCCGCTCTTGGCGCCGGTGCGGCGAGAAGCGTCACCTGTGTTAACGGCGCCGGATAACGGCGCGGGCCCGGCAGGTCAAGCCGGGTGATCGTCCCCCCGGGGCAGGCGGAGGGCGAATGTGGAGCCGTGGCCGGGGGTGCTGGTGGCGGTGGCGGTGCCGCCGTGGGCTTCGGTGAGTTTGCGGACGATGGAGAGGCCGAGGCCGCTGCCGCCGGTGCGGCGGTTGCGGGACAGGTCCACGCGCCAGAAGCGTTCGAAGATCAGGGGCAGGTCCTCGGCGCCGATGCCGGTGCCGGTGTCGGCGACCTCGATCACGGTGGCTGGGCCGTCGCGGTGGGCGCTGAGGGTGACGGTGCCGCCGGGGGGCGTGTGCCGTACCGCGTTGGAGACGAGGTTGGCGACGGCCTGGCGGAGCCGTACGGGATCGGCGTGGAGGTCCAAGGGGGCGTCGGACGGGGTTGAGAGGGTGACACCGGCGGTGGTCGCGTTGCCGCGGTGGACTTTGGCGACCTGGGCGAGCAGGTCGGTGACGTCGAAGGTCTCCTTGTGGAGGCGGAGTTCGCCGGCGTCGGCCTCGGCCAGGTCGCGCAGGTCGTCGATGATGTGCTGGAGCAGCAGGGCCTCCTCCAGCAGGGACGACATGAGCGCCCGGTCGGGGGCGACGACGCCGTCCTCGGCCGCCTCCAGCCATCCCCTGATGTTGCTCAGCGGGGTGCGCAGCTCGTGCGCGACGTCGCCGACCATCGCCTTGCGCAGTTCTTCCAGCTGGGCGCGCCGGGTGGACATGGCGTTGAACGCTTCCGCCAGGCTGCCGATCTCGTCCTTCCTGCCGATGCGCACGCTGGGGGAGAGGTCGCCTTCCTCCATCCGCCGTACCGCGCCGGTGAGCGCCCGCAGCGGCCTGACCAGCTGCACCCCGGCCAGGACGGTCACGGTCAGGGTGACCAGCAGCACCGCCGCCGCGACCCCGGCGATCCTGACCTGGTTGGCCGACGACAGGTCGAAGATCGTCGAGGGCGGCCCGGCGCGGCTGCCGACGAAGAGCAGCGCGGCCGGCGCGACATACGGTTCGAGCTGCTCGCGGCGGCTCCCGACGATGCACTCCTGCACGGTCTTGGTGAGATTCCCCGCGGGTGCCGCGTCCCGGGCGGCCGGCGCCGGGAGAGGCGACCAGCTGAAGTCCAGCCCGAGCCGCACCTCGGGCATGTCCCGCTTCTTGAGGCAGCCGTTCACCAGCTTCCCGAGCTGGGCCAGCGCCTTCGTCTCCGTGGGCGTCAGCTCGTCCAGGACCGTGCTGGCGCACCTGGACGTGGCCGGGTCGATGTTGCGGATCTCCAGAAACGACCGCCCGCCGGGTCTCTCCGCGACGGTCGCGGTGACGTTCACGAAGGCGTCCCGCAGGCAGGCGGCGCGACGCTGCGCGGCGGCCCGCAGCAGGTCGCGCTCACCGGCGGGCAGCCGGAAGGGCCCGACCGCGCGCGGATCGATGTGCTCCGGGGTGTCCACGGCCAGCGGCTCGATCACCGCCGTCGGCTTGGCGGGCAGCGTCACCGGCCCGGGGTCGGAGTCGAACAGCGGCTCCCGCTCCTCGGTGGTCAGTGTGATCCGGTGCCCGGTCTCCCGCGCCAGCCGCTGTACGGTCTGCGACGCCCCCCGCCACGACGAATGACCGGCCGCGTACCCCAGCAGGGCGTCATAGACACGCGCGTCGTCGGCCAGCGCCTGCCCCTGCTCCTGACGCAGCGCCACGGTGGTGCTCCGCACGGTCAGCCAGGCGGTCGCCGCGATCGAGCAGACCGACACCAGCATGGTCACCGCGAGCAGCCGGAGCAGCAGGCTGCGGCGCAGCGGCACGTCACGCCGCGTCATGCGGGCCGTCGGTCAGCTTGTACCCGACGCCGTACACGGTCACCAGCCGTACCGGCCTGCGCGGCTCCGGCTCGATCTTCCTGCGCAGGTTCATCACGTGCACGTCCACCGTACGGGAGGTGATGTGCCGGTCGAAGCCGTGCAGATGCTCCAGGATCTGCGCCCGGGTGAACACCCGGCCCGGCTGCGACACCATCAGCTCCAGCAGCTGGAACTCCCCGGGGGTGCACTCGACGGGCTTTCCGGCCACGCTGACCTCGTGCCGTACCGGATCGACGGCCAGGTCGCCCACCCGCAGCAGCGGATCGGCGGGCGTGGCCACCCGGCGGGTGCGCCGGAGCAGGGTGCGGATGCGGGCCATCAGCTCCCGCGGGCTGTACGGCTTGGTCACGTAGTCGTCGGCGCCCAGGTCGAGGCCGAGCAGCAGGTCGTCCTCGGTCGCGCGGGCGGTCAGCATGAGCATCGGCAGGTCCGACTCGGCGCGCAGGATGCGGCACACGTCCAACCCGCTGACCCGCGGCATCATGACGTCGAGCACGAGCAGGTCGGGGGCCCGGCGGCGGACGGAGTCCAGCACCGAGCGCCCGTCGTGCACGAGCCCGACGGTGTGGCCCTCCCACTCCAGGTAACGACGGAGCAGGTCCGCCTGCTTCTCGTCGTCCTCGGCAACCAGGACATAGGCGCACATAACGGCGAGTTTAGGGTGGCCGGTGAACCGGCCTGGACGGTTCACAGAAGGACTATGGGTTCCTGACGGGTTCCTAACATTTCCCCACGATCCTCGCCGTCATGCCGAGCTGGACACGAGCTGGACACGACGAGGATGGGGGCTCCGGTGACTGTTGACACGGACACGGCCGAGGTCAGGAGGTGGCGGCGGGTCGCCGCCGGGGCGCTGGCGCGGTGGCGCTGGCCGCCCGGGGCGAACCGGAGCCGCCCCCGCCCGCCAAAGCCTCCGTCGCGACCACCGAGGTGGTCAGGACCGACCTGTCGGACACGCGTACGCTGCCCGGCACGCTCGGGTACGGCGCGGCACGACCGGTGCGCGGCGCGGGCGAGGGCCTGGTGACCCGCCTGCCGAAAACGGGCGCGGCCGTACGGCGCGGCACACCGCTCTACTGGGTGAACGACCGTCCCGTGCCGGCGTTCTTCGGCGCCACCCCGCTCTTCCGCAGACTCGACAAGATCGGGCTGCGGGGCCGGGACGTGACCATGGTGGCCGACAACCTGACCGCGCTCGGCTACGACATCGGCCCGAGGTCGTCGCCGGCCGCGCGCGTGTCGCGCGTGTCGCGCGTGTCGCGCGCCAAGCCGCTCCCGGGGGACGTCCTCACCGCCGGCCTGCGCGCCGCCCTCAAACGCTGGCAGCTCGACTTCGGGCTGAAGCCCACGGGCACGCTCGACCTGGGACAGGTCGCCGTCCTGCCCGGTCCCGTCCGGGTCGGCTCGATACAGGCCCGCCTCGGCGACCCCGCCGCCGGAGACCTGATCACGGTGACCCGGGCGGTGAAGGTGGTGACCGTGCCGGTGAACGCCGTCGACGTGGGCACGATCCGCCGGGGCATGCGCGTCACCGTCGTCCTGCCCAGCGGCGACGAGATCCCCGCCAAGGTCACCGCGATCGGCGCCGCCGTCACCGACGGCGGGTCCGACGGCACCGTCCCGCAGGTCAACGTCACCGTCACGCCCAGCAAGGGCTCCGACGTGAAAGCCGTCGACTCGGCCAGGGTCGAGGTGCGGTTCACGGTCAAGGCGCGCGAGGACGTGCTCGCCGTGCCGGTCGGCGCGCTGCTCGCCCTCCGCGAAGGCGGTTACGCCCTCCAGCTGCCCGGCGGGAAGCTGGTCGCCGCCGAGACCGGCATGTTCACCCGGGGCATGGTCGAGGTCAGCGGCTCCGGGATCACCCCCGGCCTGACGGTGGTGACCAGCTCATGACCCCCGTGCTCCGGGTCCGGGACGCGAGCAAGATCCACCCGGGCGGGGTGACGGCGCTCGACGGAGTCTCCCTGGAGATCGACGCGGGGGAACTCCTCGCCATCCTCGGCCCGTCCGGCTCGGGCAAGTCCACCCTGCTCAACATCATGGGCACCCTCGACCGGCCCACCAGCGGCACCGTGGAGATCGGCGGCCAGGACGCGGCCGGGCTCTCCGACCGGCGCCTGTCCGCCCTGCGGGGCCGTTCACTCGGCTTCGTCTTCCAGCAGTTCCACCTCACCGACGGGCTGACCGCCGCCGAGAACGTGGCCACCGGCCTGCTCTACGCCGGGGTGCCGCACCGCAGGCGCCGCCCGCTCGCCCTGGCCGCCCTCGACCGCGTCGGGCTCTCCCGCCGCGTCGGCCACCTGCCGCACCAGCTCTCCGGCGGCGAACGGCAGCGCGTCGCCGTCGCCCGCGCCCTGGTCAACGAGCCCGCCCTGGTCCTCGCCGACGAGCCCACCGGCGCCTTGGACACCGCCAACGGCCAGGCCGTGCTCGACCTGCTGGTACGGCTCAACGCCGAGGGCACCACCATCGCGATCGTCACCCACGACCGGGACCTCGCGGCCCGCCTGCCCCGGCGGGTCGAGATCGTCGACGGCCGCATCGTCGCCGACACGAAGGGCGCCCCATGACCCACCCGTCTCCCTCCGCCCCCGTACGGCTGGCACCCGCCGACGTGGTGCGTCTCGGGCTGCTGGGCATCCGTACCAGGAAGCTCAGGGCGGCGCTGTCCGCGCTCGGCATCTCGATCGGCGTGGCCACCCTGATCGTCGTGACCGGAATCCCGGCCGCCGGGCAGCAGGCCCTGCTCGACCGGCTGGCCGCGCTCGGCACCAACCTGCTGCGCGCCGAGCCGATGCCCAACCAGGACCCGCCGGTCCTGCTGCCGGAGCAGGCCGACGCCATGGCGGCCCGGATCGCCCCCGTCCAGGTGGCGAGCGCGGTCGCCAACACGCACTCCTTCGTGGCCCGCTCCGACCGGGTCGACGACACCGACGCCGCCGGCGTCAGCGTGCTCGCCGGCCGGGACAACCTGCTGGCGGCGGTCCACGGCACCGTGCGCACCGGCCGGTTCCTCAGCCCCTCCACCAACGCCTTCCCCACCGTCGTCCTCGGCTACCACGCCGCCTCCCGGCTCGGCGTCGACGACCTGCCCGCCGGCCGCGAACCCCCGCAGGTGTACGTCGGCGGCCAGTGGTTCACCGTCATCGGCGTCCTCGACCCGCTGCCGCTCGCCCCCGAACTGGACCGGGCCGTCCTGGTCGGCTGGGACGCCGCCCGCCGCTTCCTCCGCTTCGACGGCCACCCCACCGTGATCTACGTACGGGCCGACGAACCCTCGGTCGAGGACGTCCGGGCGGTGCTGCCCGCCAGCGTGCACCCGGAGGCGCCCGGCCTCGTCCGGGTCAGCAGGCCGTCGGACGCGCTGGCCGCCAAACGCGCCACCGAGACCGCCTTCTCGGCGCTGTTCCTCGGCCTGGCCGGGGTCGCGCTGCTGGTCGGCGGCATCGGGGTGGCCAACACGATGGTCGTCTCGGTGCTGGAACGCCGCCGCGAGATCGGCCTGCGGCGGGCGCTCGGCGCCACCCGGGGGCACATCCGCGCCCAGTTCCTCACCGAGTCGGTGGCCCTGTCCGGGCTGGGCGGCGGCATGGGCACCCTGCTGGGCCTGCTGGCGACCCTCGGCTACGACGCCTACCAGGGCTGGCCGCCCGTCATCCCCGGGATCGCCGTGGCGGGGGGCCTCGCCGGCGCGGTCGTGGTCGGCGTGGCCGCCGGGGTCTACCCGTCGATCCGGGCCTCCCGCCTCACGCCCACCGGCGCGCTGGCCGCCGCGTGAACCCGTGTCAAGCCATAAGAGAACCTCATCGGTCCCTGACAGGTTCCTCACATCCGGTCGCCATCCTGCCTCGCATGACTCTTCGAACAGTGAGAACCCTGGGGAGACTCGCCGCGCTGACGCTCGCCGGATGCCTGCTCACCGCGTGCGGCGGCGGTACGGGCACCGAGCAGGCGGCCGCGCGGGACGACGGGGTGGCGACCCTGGTCACTCAGTCCCCGGTGAAGGACGACGGCGCCGCTGAACCGACCCCGTCGAAGAAGCCCGACGCCGAGTCGAAGCGCCCCCAGTTGCGGCTGGACAGCACGGAGGAGGAGATCGCGGAACTCCGCCGGGCGTACGCGGCCTGCCTCGGCGAGCACGGCATGCCGCAGGGCGACGGCGAGGTCACCGCGGCGATGACGAAGGCGATCGACAAGGCCAGGAAGGCCTGCGAGGACAAGATGCCCCTGCTGCCCCCGGAGATGGACCCCGACCAGAACCCGCACTACGCGGACGCCGTGCGCAAGCAGGTCAAATGCATGAAGGAGCACGGCTTCGACGTCAGTATCACCCCGGCCACCGGCTCGAACCCGAACGCCATCGGCTGGACGTACAACAGCGTGCCCGGTCCCGGCGTGGACATCGGGAAGATCCAGGACGACTGCCGGGCGGCGGGCTTCGGCGGCGGTGCGGCCCTGCGCCCGGGTCCCGCCTGACGTCGGGGGAGCGGGTCCGGGACGCCGGGCCCGCTCACGGCGGCGGCAGGCGTTTCCAGAACCGGTCCAGCGCCTGCTCCCCGGCGGGGATGTCCAGGTGCTCCTGGATCATCCGGTGCGGGAAGGTGAAGCCGCTGCCGGTGCGGTAGAGCAGGATGCGGTGCTCGGCGTCCTCCAGGAAGCGCAGGTAGCGCAGCGGCACGCCGCCCAGCCGGGCGAGCGACAGCCGTACGCCCCAGTACTGGACCAGGGCGAGGCCGCCGTAGCGGTAGGCGCGGGCCAGGCCGTACAGGCCGGCGAAGAGGCCGGCGAGGAGCCAGGCGGAGGTCGTGTCGAGGCGGCCGGTGGCGGCGGCGACCAGCAGGAGCAGCGCGAGGGTGACGATCGCCGCCGCAGCCGCTCCACCGGCTGGAGCGTCGTCGAGAACGAGCCTTCCAGCGTGCTGATGTAGCCCCAGGCCGCGACGAGCACGGCCAGCGTGACGGCCTGCGAGCCCCAGTCGATCCGCTGGAGCACGACGCCGCCGACCAGGATGGCGGGGATGTTGTAGGCGACGGCCACGCCCGGCCTCGACTTGCCCTGCTGCTCGGCCACCCGCTCGCCGACCAGCAGCTGGCAGAGGGTGACCACGATGGTGGCGCAGGCGAGCAGCGCCACGTCGGGGAGGCTGCCCGTGACCGCGCCGGTCCGCAGCGCCACCGCCATCCAGCAGATCGCCAGCGCCCAGATCGTGATCGTCGTCGCGCCGGTCGTGGCCATGCGCGGCGCCCTCCGCGCCGCCGGGGGCAGCCAGTCCAGATTGAGGCGGTCGAGGTAGAGCACCTGCTCGTCGCGCTCGCCGAGCTTGCGGGCCAGCAAGGTCAGAGCCCCGAGCGCCCGGTACGGATCGGGGTGCCCCTTGAGCCGTTCCGCGACATAGGTGTCGAAGATCCGTTCGCGGCGTTCGGCGGGTCTGCCGGGACGGCGGAGATCGTCGGCCGAACGGCCGGTGTACGTCAGGCGGATGATGTCCAGCATCAGCGGCGACTGGAGCAGCGGCCACAGCTTGGTGTCGGCCTTCAGCGCGTCGTGGACCGGCTGCAGCCCGCCCGGGTTCGCGACCAGATACTCCTGCACGTCCGTCTTGGACGGCCTGGCCAGCTCGGCGCAGAGCGCCGTGTCCACCGTGAGGGCCAGCTGCACGTCGCGGACGCGGCAGCTCAGCGCCAGCCCGGCGGCCGACCGCCGGAAGCGCGCGATCTGCGCGGCGCACTCCCGCCGGTGCGCGGCGGGCACGTGGTCGAGACCGTCCAGGATCGGCAGCAGCAGGTCCTCGGCCAGCCAGCCCCGGACGAGCTGCTCGGGGAAGTCGTCGTAGGCGCGGTGCACCTCGGCGACGATCCAGTCCGCGAACTCCTCGCCCCGGTAGGTCGCCAGATGCAGCAGCACCGGCAGCGGGCGCTGCGCGAAGCCCGGTTCGGCCTCCAGCTCCGCGATGGCCTCCTCGGCGAGTACGGTCGCGAGCTTGGCCAACTGGGCGGACTTGCCGAGGCCCGCGTCGGCCAGCAGGGTCAGCTCGTCGCCGCCCTGCTCGAAAAGCACCCGGATATCGGTCACGTCGGTATCCGTCCTGGCCAGTTCCGGACGGCTCCCGCGCTTTTTCCCTTCCTCGTGCAGAAGGGTGAACCGGGGAATCAGATATAAATGCTCCTCCGCGCGGGCGGCGTCTTTTCCTGCCCTCTCGCGGACTTTTCTCAGGAGTTTGAGCCGCTGCCGGTGGGTCGCGTCCGCGCGCCGCCGCAGCCACCAGCGGCCGAGCAGCGCCGCGAGAGCGGCGGCGGAGGCTCCGGCGAGATACGAGCCGGGCGCGGGCAGGGTGAACGCCAGCATCACCAGCGTGGCTTCGAGCGCGGCGGTGAACGCGACCGCGCCGAGGCGTGCCGGCCATCGGGACACGCGCCTGATCGGCGGCTTCCCCGGTGAGCGCCAGTCGCCGACGGCCCGGTCGGGCGGGGCGCTGTCCGGGCCGCCGTCCTGGTCGAAGCCGGGCAGCGGCAGCAGCCCGCGCAGCTTCGCCTCGTCGCGGTGGCGGCGCGCGGTCGCGTCCCAGCGCGCCTTCCACTCGCCGGGGCGTCCGCCGAGCGCGCGCACGATCGCCCGGCAGACCTGCCAGCTGTAGGTGCGGCGGCCGGAGAAGACGTAGGAGATCGTGGCGCCGGCGTACCTGGTCGCCTGGGCGAGTTCGTTGACGCCCGGTCGGTCGGGGTGGGTGGCGTACAGCTCGTCGTACAAGCGGCAGGAGAGCTCGGCCCACGGGCGGAATTCCGGCGGCACGCCCGCCGGGTCCGGCCGGGTCACGCCCTTCGGGTTCGAGCCACCCCGCCCGAGTTTCTTGGTCGATCCACCGTCGCTTGTCATTCCTGCCCATTCACTCATTAACACCTGGCCACAGGCCCTTTCGGCGGCCGGCGCCTGCCGATAAATCTCGACTCGTGTCGATGACGTAACAATTGGCGGCCCGCACTATTTGCGGGCCGCCAATTTATTAACATTCATACGATTTGTGTCACATCGGCACGGGATCGTTCCGCATCCCAGGCCCATAGGGGGCGATCATCGTTTCGATGAGCATCGTCGGCGGATCGCCGTGACCGAGGAGACCCCCGCCGAGGAACCCGAGTCGCTGCCCGCCTGGCCGTGGTGGCGGTACGCGCTCGGCCTGCTGGGCGTCGGCTTGTTCGTGGGCTTGTCCCGATGGCTGGACAACACCTTCGACACCCGCGACTCCACGGGCGAGGACGTCGGCTTCTTCGACCACATCGTCGAGAATCCCCTGCAGTTCCTGGCCCACAGCTCGAACAAGCTGGTCACGTACCTGGCGCTGCCGATCGTCTTCATCATGTGCCGCCGGCTGCGCGCCACCGTCTCCCTCCGCCGGTACGCCCTCGTCTCCGCGTCCTTCATCGTCCTCGCCGCCCTGCTGGCACTGCTCGGCCTGGCGTCGATCGGTGACGACGCGCCCAAGGACGGCTGGTTCTACCTCACCATCGGCGCAGTGCTCGGCACGCTCACGCCCGGCCTCGCCGGGCTCGGCCACGTGCTGTTCGCCTGGTTCAGGCAGCGCCGCCGTTCGCTCCAGGACATCTGACGGCACGGGTCCCCGCCTTGTGGGAACGGCCTCAAGGCTTGACGGCGACTCCGCCGTACGCCCAGGCGTGGCCGCCTGGGATGGGCTCCTGGTACTCGTCCTCGTCCGGGTGCCAGTCGACCACCTCGACGAGGCCGGGTTCGATCAGTTCCCAGCCGGTGAAGAAGCGTGTCACGTCGGCGTGCGTGCGGGGAACCATGGGGGCGGTGCCCTTCTCGTACGGCTTGCTCAGGTCCTGCCGCTGGACTTTGGGGGCGAAGTCGAGCGTGATGTGGGAGAGCAGGAGGTGGCTGCCGGAGGGGACCGCCGCCTTGCAGTAGTCGACGAGGCGGTGGGGGTTCTCGTCGTCGGTGAGGAAGTGCAGGACGCCGGCCAGGATGAGGCCGACCGGCTTCGAGAAGTCGATCACCTGCCGTACCCCGGGGTGCGAAAGGATCACGTCCGGCTCGCGGAGATCCGCCTCGATCACCGTGGTCATCCCGGTCTCGGTGCCCGTCAGCAGCGCCCGCCCGTGAACGAGCACGATCGGATCGTTGTCCACGTACGCCACCCGTGCGTACGGGTTGACGTTCTGGGCGATCTCGTGGGTGTTGCCCTGCGTGGGGATGCCCGTCCCGATGTCGAGGAACTGGGTGATTCCCGCCTCTGCGGTCAGATGCCGTACTGCCCGGCGGAGGAAGGCGCGGTGGGCGCGCACACCCTCCCGCGTTCCCGGCGACACCTTGAGCAACTGCTCGGCCGCCTCCCGGTCGGACACGAAGTGGTCCTTGCCGCCCAGCAGATAGTCGTAGATGCGAGCCGGGTGCGGGATCGTCGGATCGATCCGCCCGGCGGGAACTTCGTCACGCGCCGGAGGCAGGGCGTCCTCGAAATCGGTCATAAGCGCTCCCCGGCGTACGTGTGGTGCATGGTTCTCCCTCATCAGCGAACTGGGCACGACCACGGCGAAACTCACATTCGCCAGAAGCGTCCAGTGCAGCGATGCTAGGGATGCCGGGAGATATGTCAAGTGCGGCGCTAGCCGGATTGATGAAAGATTCGAGAGGCCGGCGCGGCGCCACTCAGCGTGACCGGGATCGATGCCGGATATTCGGCGTCCGCGCGGCCCTCCCGAACCAGGGATATTGCACCAAAAGTCATCGTAGTGGCGCTTTCCGCCTTAACGGGTGATCCACCAGAAGGCGAGCCCGACAATTCCGGAGCCGACGGCGGTGGCCGCGCCGCGCAGCAGAGCGAAGGCGACCATGCGGGTGAGGCGGCGAGTGGCGGGGGAGAGTTTCACTGCTGTTGTCCCTTCGGGGTGATGGCCAGCGTTTTGTGTCGCGGTCGGCACCATGGCAGCTCGGGTCACCCGCCGATCCCAGGCATTCCGTATCCGAGATAGATCGCGGTAGTTAAACTCCATTTCAGGGGGAGATCCGGAGGGATGCGAGTCGGATCGTGCCGGGTGAAGGAGGGCACTCTTGGCCAGGCCCTTCCGCCCTGTCTCGGGACCGTATGCGGGGTCGGTGGTTCTCGCGGAATTGGCTCGACTGTGGGATCAGGCGGAGAACCGCGAGGCGAGTAAAGGCAACAGGCTCACGCAGAAGCGGGTGGCGGACGCGTCGGAAGTGCCGCCGACGACATTGAACTCGTGGGCGACGGGGTCGAGTTTCCCTCGCGACCTGGACCAGCTAGTCGCGGTCGGCAATGCGCTGGCGGCCTGGGCCGGGGAGCGGACGCTGAGCGGGGTGGAGTGGTCCATCCGTATCCGCGCGGATGAAAGCGTTCGCGCCGGTGTCGCGTCGGAGCAGGTCCAGACGTCGGTAGGCCGACCTCTGGAGCTGGTGACGGATCCGTTCACGTTGGAGGTCCACAGACCGATCGATCTCGACGACTCGCCTCCCGAGGGGAGCATCGCGCTACCGCCTTACATATGGCGTGACCACGATGACGTTCTCGCGGGAGTCGTCGGCAGGGTGCTGTCCGGGCAAAGCGCGATGGCGGTGCTGGTCGGAGGGTCGTCGACCGGGAAGACGCGCGCATGCTGGGAAGCCATCGGCGCGTTGCGGAGGCGAGGAGGATGGCGGCTGTGGCATCCCTTCGACCCGACACGTCCCGAGGCGGCGCTGGCCGAACTGCCGCGCGTGGGCCCGCGCACGGTCGTCTGGCTGAACGAGACGCAGTTCTACCTGGAGACCTCCGGAGATATCGGGGAGCGGGTCGCAGCCGCCCTGCACACATTGCTGACGGAACGGAGCTCGGCTCCCGTGCTGGTGCTCGGAACGTTGTGGCAGGAGCATTGGGACACGCTGACACGTCCGGTGCCCCGCGGTGCCCTTGATCGGCACGCGCAAGCCCGTGTGATCCTCTCAGGGACGGATATCACCGTTCCGGGCAGTTTCAGCAGCGTCTCCACGAATGCGCTGGATCGGGCTGCCGCCACCGACGCCCGGCTGGCCAAGGCCATGGCCGAAGCAGAAGACGGTCGCCTCGCGCAGTATCTGGCCGGGGTACCGGAACTGCTGGCCCGCTATCGCAATGCCACCCCCGTGGTGCGGGCGATGATCCACGTGGCCATGGACGCCCGGCGTATGGGCCACCGATACGCATTGCCGCTCGGATTACTGGAATCCGCAGCACCGGCCTACCTCGCCGACAACGAATGGGAGGCGCTGGGCGAGGACTGGCTGGAGCAGGCCCTGGCTTACTGCGCCACCCCGTGCAAAGGCGTGCGCGGCCCCATCACACGGATTCGATCGCGCACCAGGCCATCCCTGGTCCGGAGAGACCGGCCGGGGTCACCCGACGCCACAGCGCCGCAAGCGGAAGACAATCTGTACCGACTTGCCGACTATCTGGACCAGTACGGCCGCCGGCATCGCCTTGACCAGATCCCTCCGCGCGAATTCTGGGCGGCGCTGGCCGCTCACGCCAATCCGAAGGACCTGGCCAATCTCGGCGTCGCCGCCTTCGAGCGTGGGCTTTACCAGGCCGCTGCTCAGTTCTACAAATACGCGGCCGACTTCGGTGACACCGTGGCGGCCGATCGGCTGCTCCAGGTCCTTGACCTGATCGATCCGGCGGACCAGCGCCCCACCGTGTGGGTCGCCGCGAACGTCGCTCTCGATGATCCGTACGCGCTGGCCCGGTTGCTGATGAGGCAGCGAGGGCGGGCCATCGCAGGTACGGGGCTGGAGGATCTGGCCCATCGGGTGGCGCAGGACGCTCCTGTCGACAGCCCCGCCGCCCTCATCGAGCTCTTGGACGGGTTGCAGGGAATCGGGGCGCATGAGCAGGTGCGGGAGCTGGCCGAGAGAGCCGCGGCCGAGGTTGCCCTGGACCACGCGCCCGCTGTCGCGCAACTGCTGGCCAGAGTTCGAGATGTGCCCGGATTGTCCGCGCGTCTCCTGGCTGAGCGAGTGGCGGCGCATGTCCCTGTCCACGATTCGTCCGCCGTTTCCGCGCTGCTGGTCCGGCTTCGCGAGATAGGAGTGGGTGAACGGCTGCTGGTTGAACGGGCGGCGGCGCAGGTGGGCTTGGACGACCTGGCCATGGTGGATGACTTGATCGTCACGCTGCGCCGCATGGGCTCTCCCGACCGAGCGCGTCTGCTGGCGGAAAGGGCTGTCGCGCAAGCTCCGCTCCATGAGTTCTCCGCTGTGATCCAGCTGCTGGATGACCTGCGCCTCTCCGGAGCGAACGCCCTGGTGCACGCATTGGCCGACCGCGTGGCCACGGAGGTTTCCGTCGAGGATCCATCAGACGTGGCAGGGCTGCTGACCGGGCTGGAACGCGTCGGCGCGGTGGAACAGGCGAAGGTTCTGGCCGAGCGTGGCGCCCGGAACGCCCGCTTGAAGAATCCCCATGACGCCGCGAGACTGCTGGCCAGCCTGGAGCAGGTGGGTGCGGCGGAGCAGGCGCAGAGGCTGATGGAGCGGATCGTCTCGACGATCGGGCTCGATGAGCCGGCAAAGGCGGTGAAGCTGCTGGCGAGCATGGAGCAGCTCGGCGCGATCGATCAGGCGCTGGTGCTGATGGAGCGGGTCGCCATGAGCGCCTCGCTGAACGATCGGTCCAAGGTGGCCGATCTGCTGGTGGGACTGGAGAGGATAGGGGGCGGCGTTCTCGCCCGGGCATTGGCGGAGCGGGTTGCCAGGACCAGTCTGCTCGACGACCCGGCCAATGTGACTGGCATTCTGGCCAAACTTTCGGTCGCGGCGGCCCATGAGCTGCTTCACATGGTGGCGGATCGAGCCGCCGTAAGCGTACTGCTGTCGAATCTTCCGGCAGTCGTGAGGCTTATCGAAATGCTCCGGAATGTCGACGGATATGGATCTGCGAGCACGCTGGCAGCACGAGCGGCCGCATATGCGCCGCTCGACGATCCGTCGGCGTTGACGGACTTGTTGCGCGAGCTACGGGTCACGGGTGCCCAAAAGTGGACAGCAGTGCTGATCGATCGGGCCATCGCGAGCCTCTCGTTCGACGATCCGTCCGATGCGGCGGCTCTGCTGGCGGCCTTCCGGGAGAGGGGAGAGACAGACTCAGCGCACCGGTTGGCCAAACGGGCCGTCACGAAGGTCCCGCTCGACGACTTGAACGCCATTACTGACCTATTCATGGAACTCCATGTATCTGGCATGGAGGTATCGGCGTATGTGTTGGCGGAACGGGTGGCTGAGCATGCGTCTACCGGTGATGCGGCGGCGGTGGCGGTGTGGTTGGCGGCCTCGTGTCGCGGGGCAACGGCCAACTTGGCGCGCAGACTGGCCGAGCGGGTCGTCAAGGTGGTTCCGCTCGACGACTTGAACGCGCTGGCTGTTCTGCTCGTCAAGATCTACGGACTGGGTACGGCAGGTGAGGTCCTCACGGAGCGAGTGGTGCGGGATGCTCCGCTCGGTGACGCCGCGGCTCTGGTGCGATGGATGGCCGGACTGAAGCGGTCGGGAGCGGCGGAGCACCTGCGTACGCTGGCAGACCGGGCGGCAGGGGAGTTCCCGCTGGCCGAGCAGTCGGAGGTCACCCGGTTGCTGGCGGGGATGCGTGTGGTGGGCGCGAACGAGCAGATGCAGGCGTTGGCCAGGCGCGTGATCACGAATTTCCCGCACGAGGATCCGTACATGACAGCGGGCCTGCTGATGAAACTGCGCGGGGTGGAGATGTCCGACGCGCTAGGAGCACTGGCCGGGGCAGCCGTGGTGAGGGCATCGACGGGTGCCGATCCGCACACCATGGCCAGATTGCTGGCGGGACTGCACACCATCGGGGCGACCGATCTGATCAGTGTGCTGGCCGAGAGCGCCACGAGGATACCCCTGGATGACTGGTCCGCGATCGCCAAGGTGGTCACGGCGCTACGGGACGCGGGCGTGCCCGAGAACGCTCGGCTTCTGGCTCTGCGCGCGATGAACGTGTCTCTGGACGACTCCCGGGCGGTGAGCAACGCGCTGAACAGGCTGTGGGATGCGGGTGCGGCCGAGGAGGCCAGGGCTCTGGCCGGACGGGTCGCGGCTCATGTCATCGGGCAGGGCGAGCCCGCTGTGATCGGCTACCTCGGCGGCCTCCGCGGGGTTGGCACTCATGGCCTGGCGCGCCATCTGGCAGAGGAAACCGCACTTCGTGGGTCTCTTGCTGACACCGTCGCCGTCGCCAAGCTGTTGCTGACCATGCGCGACATGGGGCATCGGGATCTGGCGCGGGTGCTGGCCGAACGTACCGCCGCCCAGGTGTCATTGGCCGACATGTCAGCGATCGCGCGGCTGTTCGTCGTGCTGAGAGCGGTGCACGCCGACGATCTGGTGCACGCCCTGGCGGAACGCGCCATCACCGATGGTCCCCTTGACGATCTCCAGGCGATAACCGGTTTGCTGGTGGCGCTGCGCGGCATGGGCGCCGACAGTCAGATGAACGTGCTCGCCTCCCGGGCCGCCGCGTATTTCCCGCTCGACGATCAACCTGCTGTCGAGGAACTCCTCGTGCGACTGCGAGGCGCGGGCGCGGTGGAACAGGCGCACATGCTCGCCGAGCGGGCCGCCGCACACGTGCCGCTCGACAATCTGTCCGCGGTGATCGAGCTGATAAACAAACTCCGGGGTATGGATGCCGACGCCGCGGTTCGCGTACTGGCGGAGCGGGCCGCCACGGACGCCGCTCTCGATGACCCGTTTGCCGTAGTGGAGTTACTGAACCGTTTGTTCAGGCTGGAAATGCACGGACCATTGCGCACGCTGTCGACCCGGGTCGCGGTGAATTTTCCCCTGGGCAATATTCACGCGGTCGCCAAGCTGCTGGACGGACTGACTCGTACCGGCCAGCCTGATCAAGTGCGCATTCTGGCGGAACGGTTATCCCCCGCCGGTCTGTTTCACCTGCTACCTCGCGTGGAAAGCCGGTATCGATTCGGCCGCGAACCCGACGGCACTGAGGCACAGCCGTGGGGTTGGGACGATCTGGCCTGATGCTTGCGCGCGTCAACGCCACGGGACAGGACAAGAAGGAAGCCCTTCGGCCGCGTTCTCGTCGATGGGTTCGAGGCCGGTGGGGATGATGTCGCCGAAAAGGCGTTTGCCGGTGCCGAGGACGACGGGGAAGACCAGGAAGCGGCATTCGTCCACGAGGTCGCCCTGGATGAGGGTCTGGATCAAGGTGAGGCTGCCGGGGACCCTCGTCGACGTGGGAAACGTGGTGACGGTGAGTTTCTTAGCGGGAGGACGGGATGAGGTGGGTGGCGCGGACGGTGGCGGCCAGTGCGCCGGGGTGGTCGGTGCGGGTGTAGACCTCGGCCGCGGTGTCGGTGAACTTGATGACGTGTTCGTCGCCGTGGGCGACGGCCCGGTCCAGGGCGTCGGCGACGGTGTCGGAGTCGGACGGCGGGGCCGGGAGGGTTTCGGGGGGTGCGGCGTCCCTTGGGGCGTACGCGGAGAAGATGGCGGCGGTGGTGGTCCAGATCGCGGTCAGGCTGGGCGCCCACAGGTCCCGGGGGAGCGCGGGCAGGGTGTGCAGGACGGCGTTGGGAGCGGTCGCGGTGTGCACCAGCAGGACGGGGGCGCCGTGGCCGTGGGACAGGTAGCGCAGGGTGGCCGCCGCGACGTTCAGTACTCCGCCAGTCACTGGTCTCGCCTCGTTCCCGTTCGTCGTGGCATCAGTCTTGGCCAGGCCCGCCGGGGGCGGCATCCGTGGCCACCACGCATTCACCACTCAACGGGTACCTATGGTCAGATAGGCGGGTGAGTCCGGAGTCGGTGTCGCCCCGCGAGGCGGAGGTCATGGCCCTGCTCGACGCGCACCTGTCGAACGTGCAGATCGCGGGCCGCCTGCACATCTCCGTACGGACCGTCGAGAACCACGTCTCCTCGCTCCTGCGCAAGTACGGCGTGGCCGACCGCCGCGCCCTGGCCGCCATCGCCAGGCAGGCGGACGACGCCCCGGCGGTCCAGCGGATGACCGGGTCGCCGTCCTGGCGTACCGGGTTCGTCGGGCGGGCGCACGAACGCGACGCCGTCCTGGCCATGCTGCGCCCCGGATCGCTGGTGACGCTGACCGGCCCCGGCGGCGTCGGCAAGACCCGGCTGGCCGCGACGGTCGCCGCCGCGGCGGCGCTGGGCGGCGCGTTCGTGGACCTGGTCCCGGTGCGGGAGGAGCACGTGGCCGCCGCCGTCGCGGCGGCGCTCGGCGTGGGCGAGTCGCCGGGCCAGACGCTCGCGGACGCCGTGGTGTGCGCCCTCGGGCAGGAGCGGCGGCTGCTGGTCCTGGACAACTGCGAGCACGTGCTCGACGGCGTCGCCGCCCTGGCCGACCGCGTGCTGGCCCAGTGCCCGGACGTCACCGTCCTGGCCACCAGCAGGGAACGGCTCGGCGTGCCGGGCGAGCGCGTGGTGCCGGTCTCGCCGCTGCCGCTGGCCTCCGACGCGGAGGCACTGTTCGCGGACCGCGTGGCCGCCGTCGATCCGGCCTTCACGGCCGCCCCGGCGACCGTCGCGGAGATCTGCGCCCGGCTGGACGGTATGCCGCTCGCGATCGAACTGGCCGCGGCCCGCTGCGCCTCGCTGGGCGCGGAGGGCCTGCTGGCCGCGCTGGACGACGCGCTCCGCCTGCTGGCGGGCAGCCGCCACCCCGACGAGCGGCACCGATCCCTGCGTACGGTCATCGCGTGGAGCCACGACCTGCTCGCGGAGGACGAAAGGCAACTCTTTCCCCGGCTGGCCGTCTTCGCCGGATCCTTCGACCTCGACGCCGCCCGCCGAGTCGCCCCGGGCGCGGTGGCGGACGTGCTGGGCAGGCTGGTCGACAAGAGCCTGGTCGTCCGGGAGAACGACGCGGGTTCGTGGCGGCTGCTGGAGACCGTCCGCGCGTACGCCCTGGACCGGCTGGCGGCCGGCGGCGACCTGGACGAGGTCAGGGACCTGCACCTGCGGTGGGCGGCCGAGACCGCGCACACGCTGGCGGATGACCCTGGCCCGGAGTGGGACCGGTTCGACGCCGTACGCGACGATCTGCGCGCGGCGTTGCGGAACGCGCCGCAGGGTCCCGGCGAGCTGCCGCACCGGCTCGCCCGCGCGCTCGGCCACCTGTCCTACGCCCGTCACTCGGCCGGGGAGTCCCTGGAGCACTTCAAGGAGGCGGCCCGGCACGCGCCGACCGCGTCGGCCGCCGCCGAGGACCTCTCCACCGCCGCCCAGGTCGTGTTCGCGGTCGGGCTGGCCCGGGGGGCGTACGACCTGCTCCTCGACTCCGCCGCGCAGGCGCAGGCGGCGGGCGAGTCCGGGGCCCGCGCGCTCGCCCACGCCGTCGCCACGGCGCGCAGGTTCACCTCGGGCTTCCCCGAGCCGATCCCGTTCGAGCGGTTGCGCGAGCTGGTGGATCGGGCCGCCGACGGCAGCGGAGACCCGGTGACGGCCGCCCACCTGGCCATCGCCGAGGCCTGGTGTCCCCGCGCACCCCTGACGTCTCCCGACCCGTCGCTCGCGGTGGTCGCCGTGGCCGCGGCACGCGCCACCGGCGACCCCGTGCTCGTCAGCGCCGCCCTGGACATGCCGGCCGCGCTGGCGATCCGCGCGGGCAGGTTCCGGGAGGCGTACCGCGTGGCCGGGGAGCGGCTGGCGCTGGTGGAGGCGATGGACCGCCGCCATCCGGCGTCGGCGGCGGAGATCCTGGACGCCTTCCACAACGCCTGGCTGTGCGCGTTCGCCTCCGGGGACGTGGAGGGGGCGCTGGACACGGCGGAGCGGATCGCCGGAGACGAGCTGCTCGGCGGGCATCCGTACCGGCCCGCGGCCAAGCTGGTTCCGCCGCTGGTGCTGCTCGGGCGGTTCGAGGAGGCGCTGGAGCACGCCCAGCCCATGTGGGACGCGTGGCGGCGTTCCGGGATGCCGGTCGCCGCCTGGCTCTCGCCCGCCGCCTCCGCGGTGGCACTCGCGTACGGCCTGACCGGCGACCGGGCCGCGTACCGGCTGTGGCAGGGCCGGGCCGAACGTGTCCTGGGCACCGGGAGGTTCGCGCCTACTCCCGACGCTGCGGTTTTCGCCGCTTTCGTGGACGCCCGCGTGGCCGTGCACGCGGGTGCCTTCGAGGACGCGGCGGAGCTGGTCACGCGCGCATTCGCGGAGACGGCCACGGGCTGGCCGGCGCCGTACGCCCGCGCCGCGGGAGCGGAACTGGCACTCGCGGCCGGGCTGCCCGACGCGGACCGCCGCCTGGCCGAGGCGGCCCAGGCGGCGGGCGAGAACGACTGGGCCATCGCCTGCCTGGCCCGCGTGACCGGCTCCTGAGCCGCCTCAGGCAAGAGCCTTCAGGAGGCCGACGGCCAGTGCGGCCGAGGAGGCCGGGTTCTGGCCGGTGCGGAGGTTGCGGTCCGACACCACGTGCGGAGCCCGGGGTTCCTCGTCCGCGAGGCGTTGCTGCGCGCGGCCCCCTCGTGGTGACACGATTGTGGGGGATAGGGACCAAGGTCCCTGTCGGACAGATACGACGGAGCTTACATTTCTGGCATGATTCGTGTTTTTCTCCTCGACGACCACGAGGTCGTACGGCGCGGTGTCGCCGCGCTGCTGGACGTCGAGGACGACATCGAGGTGATCGGCGAAGCCGGGACCGCCGAGTCGGCGCTGGCCCGCATCCCCGCCCTGCGGCCCGATGTCGCCGTGCTGGACGTGCGCCTGCCGGACGGCAACGGGGTGGAGGTCTGCCGCGAGGTCCGCAGCCGCCTGCCCGAATTACGCTGCCTCATGCTGACCTCGTACGCCGACCAGGAAGCCCTGTTCGAGGCCGTCATGGCCGGCGCCGCCGGTTACGTGCTCAAGCAGATCCACGGGTCCGACCTGGTCGGCGCGGTCCGTACGGTGGCGTCCGGGCAGTCGCTGCTGGACCCGCAGACCACCGCCACCATGCTGACCCGGCTGCGGGAGCAGGCCGCGCGTAAGGATCCCCTGGCCGCGCTCTCCAAGCAGGAGCGGCAGATCCTGGAGCTGATCGGCGAAGGGCTGACCAACCGGCAGATCGGCGAGCGCATGTTCCTGGCCGAGAAGACCGTCAAGAACTACGTGTCCAACCTGCTGAACAAGCTCGACATGCAGCGCAGGACCCAGGCGGCGGCGCTGGCCGCCCGGATGCGCGCCGACCGGGGCGAGTGACGGCTAACCGGCCGGGACACTCCACCGCAGCAGGGTGCCCCCGTCCGGCGCGGGCTCGGCGGCGAAACGGCCGCCGAGCTCCGTGGCCCGTTCGCCCATGTTGCGCAGCCCGCTGTGGCGCGCGCCCGGCGGCAGGCCGACCCCGTTGTCCTGGACGGTCAGGCTGAGCGTCCTGTCGCTCACCTCCACCGCCACCGTGGCCTTGGACGCCTTCGCGTGGCGCACGATGTTCGACAGCGCCTCCCGCAGGACCGCCAGCAGGTGCTCGGCCGCCGCTTCGCCCACCTCGTGGTCGAGCTGGCCCTCCATCCGCAGCCCCGGCATGAAGCCCAGATGGCTGCGGGCGCCCTCGACCAGCTCCACGACGCGCGCCCGCAGGCTCGGCTCGTCCGGCAGCTGCGGCGACTGGAGCGCGAAGATGGTGGAGCGGATCTGCCGGATGGTCTCGTCGAGTTCGTCGATGGCGTGCTGCACGCGGCCCGCGGCCTCCGGCCGCTCGATCAGCCGCAGGGTGCTCATGAGCGTCATGGCGGTGGCGAACAGACGCTGGATGACCACGTCGTGCAGGTCCCTGGCGATGCGGTCGCGGTCCTCCAGCAGCCCCAGGCGTTCGGCGTCCTGACGGGCCTCGGCCAGCTCCAGGGCCAGCGCGGCCTGGTCGGCGAAGGAGTGCAGCATGCGCAGCATCGACGGAGTGAAGGGCAGCCGGCCGGGACGTTTGCCGAGCGCGAGCACGCCGCGCACCGAGCCGGGCTTGCCGAGCGGCACCGCCGCGGCCGGGCCGGCGGGCAGCCCTTCGATCACGGAGGGGCCGCCCGCGGCGAGGTCGCTGACCATCTGGGGCAGGCCGCTGGTGTACGCGCGGCCGGGCAGCGAGCCGGCCATCGCGACCTCCACGCCGTCCACGGCCTCGTCCATCGCGTTGTCCACGCCGTCGGAGATCATGACCTGGAGGGAGTCCCCGGCGGGGAACAGCAGCGTGACCGCGTCCGCGTCGGCCATCTCGCGCACCCGCCTGGTCACCTGCGTCAGCACCTCCAGCGGGCCGGCGCCCGACAGCAGGCCGGTGGTGACCTCGGCGGACGCCTGGAGCCAGATCTCGCGGCGGCGGGTCTCCTCGTACAGGCGGGCGTTCTCGATGGCCACGCCGGCGGCGGTCGCCAGGGCGACGACCACGGCCTGGTCCTCCTCGTCGAACTCGCCGCCGCCGCGCTTCTCGGTCAGGTACAGGTTGCCGAAGACCTCCTCGCGGACCCGCAGCGGCACCCCCAGGAAGGAGCCCATCGGAGGGTGGCCGGGCGGGAAGCCGTACGAGCCGGGGTGGTCGGAGATGCGGGCCAGGCGGAGCGGCACGGGCTCCTTGATGAGCAGGCCGAGCAGGCCCAGGCCGTGCGGCCAGTGCTCGATGCGGGCGATCTCCTCCTCGCTGAGGCCCACGGGGATGAACTCCACCAGGGTGTTCTCCTCGCCGACCACGCCGAGCGCCCCGTAGCCGGCGTCGACGAGCCGGGCGGCGGTCTCCACGATCCGGCGGAGCGCCGTCTCCAGCTTCAGGTCGCCGCCGATCAGAACCACCGCCTCCAGCAGGGCGTGCACCCGGTCCCGGGTGGCCAGCACGGCTTCCAGACGGGTACGGAGTTCGGCCAGCAGGTCGTCCAACCGCATGCCGGGCAGGAGGGGGTGCGGCTCAGCCGTGGTCATGTCCCATATTCTGCACGCATACGCCCAGGCACCCGTCCGGGAATTCCTGCCCGGGGCGGATCACAGGGACTGGATGCGGCGGCCGGTGATGCGCTGCGGGGTGATCCGGACGTACTGCTCGCGGGTGCCGCCCGCCCAGGGCTCGACCTGGAGGCCGGTCAGCCCGGCCAGCTCGTCGTCGGTGACGTGGTGGATGGGGCCCTGCACCAGCACGCTCCACCCCTCGCGCCGGTTCTCGTCGATCTCGTCCACCTCGAAGGCGATCTTGATCTCCAGGTTCTCGATGCCGGTGCGCAGGTCGTCGTCCATGGCGCCGCCCGCCCGGGTGCGGAACACGATCGCGCCACCGGCGACCTGGTAGTTGACCGGCAGGATGGTCGGCCCGTGCGAGCCGTTGAAGGCCACCCGGCCGACCCCGCCTGGCGAGATCAGCCGCAGGCACTCGTCCTGGCTGAGCTCCCGCAGCGCGGTGCCGTTCCCGTTCGTCTCGCCCATCGGCGTCCCCTCTGCTCCGTTTCCTGGCTTGAGTCTCCCGTCCGGGGGCCCGGCTCCGGCACCGCCGATGGGCCTTCCCGCATGGGACCTTCGGCCCTGAGCCGGCCTCACCGGGGTCAGGCCTGCTCCAGGACGTCCGGGAGCGTACGGCGGACGCCCCGGGTGTGGCGGACGGGATAACCCAGGCGCATCACCATCTGCGGGAACTCCGGCGAGCAGAGCTCCTCCCTGACGAAGTCCCGCAGGTGCCGGAACTCCAGCAGCTGGGTGTGGAAGGCGGCGCATACGCCGTACGCGGAGGCGTGCAGGAGCACGGCCTGGAGGGCCTGCCCGGCCTGGATCCAGTCCGCGCGGGTGTCGCCGCCGGTGGTGAGCAGCGCGACGACCCCGGTCTGGGTCGCCATCGGCTGGTCGCCGCGATCGCCCCAGCCCTGACCGCGCGCATAGTCCCGCTGCGCGAAATGCGGATAGGTACGGCGAGCCTGCTGCGGGTAGGCGTCCGCGGGCACCCCGTCCCGGTGGCGGCTGCCCGGCGGCCGGCCCCAGCGGATCATCTCCAGGCTGAAACTCCGATCCTGCGCCTGCACGTCCTGGGCGGCCGAGGTGAGCGCCGCCAGCACCCGCACCGCGCCCACCGACCGTACGGGCGTCAGCCGGGCACCCTCCCTCTCCGCCTCCTTGACCAGAAGATCGAGCAGCCGCGGCGGCACCGGCCGGGGAATGAACCCCGCCCGATGGGTACGGCGGCGCGGAATCTCCTCCCGGAGCATCTTGGTCTCCTCCTCGACCGCTCCGGCCGGCCCGATCCGTACCCGGGCCACCAGGGCGGGCCGGTCCGGATCGGGAAGCATCCGCACGAGGGGCTCGCAGCCGGTCGCGCGGATCGCCGTCCTGACGTTGAACAGCGCGGCTCCGCAGCTCAGCAGCAGCTCCCGCCCCTCCGGATCGGCGGCGCGCAGCCGCCGGTCGGTGTCGGCGCGGAGAATGATCTCGTCTTCGTCCAGGGCGAACGACCACGGCTGGCTGTTGTGCACCGACGGCGCCCACGCCGCCGCCTCCACCACCGCTTCCAGGTCGTCTCGCGTACATCTGCCCACGGCGTCTCCCTCGGCGTTTTCTCCAGTCGAACGCGCCGGACCGGCCGCTTCCAGGGCCATAGGTCCCGGCCCGCGAGGCCGTTCAGCGGAAACAGGACCTAGTACCCGCCGCCGGTGCGTCTTTCTGCGGTGAGCGGCCGGGGCGGTTCCCGCAGAGTGTCGTCGGGGCTCGGAACGACACATCGAGGGGAAACCAAGAATGTTCAGCAAGCTCAGAAAGACAGGCACGGCTCTGGGGATCACCGCCGTCCTGTTCGGGGGCGCCGCGGCGCTGGCCGGACCCGCGTCGGCGGCCACGGTCACCGCGCAGCTCGACAGCGGCCGGATCCTCGTCAACGGCAGCACGGTCGCCGACGGGATCACCGTCACCCTCAACAGCGCCGGCACGGTCGTGACGATCATCAACACGCTGGGCGCGGTCGCGGCCGGCCCCGGCTGCGCGCAGGTGGGCCTGTCCGCCCAGTGCCCGGCCGCCGGGATCGACCGGGTGGACGTGTTCGCCGGGAGCGGCGACGACGCGATCCGCAACAACACGAAACTGCCGAGCACGCTCTCCGGCGACAACGGCATCGACACCGTCAACGGAGGCACCGGCGGCGACATCCTGTTCGGCAGCTTCGGCGACGACGTGCTCAACGGCAACGGCGGCAACGACCGCCTGAGCGGCGGCGTCGGCAACGACCGCCTCAACGGCGGCACCGGCACCGACCAGTGCGACGGCGAGACCGAGGTCGCCTGCGAGTTGTAACACCTACGCCGGTCAGCCGGGCGGAGCCGCCCGCCCGGCTGACCGGCACCTGGGCGTTCAGGAAAGTTTCGAAACGTATTCGGACGATGTTCGGTGCTATCGCGGAGCGCATAACACCAGGTCAGACAGGCCAGATCCGCATCGTCGCAGACTGAGTGACAAGGTGGATACAGCCCGAATTCGAGTGAAAAGTTGCGAAACTATTGACGACATGTGTTCGTAACACCTAGCGTTGCCGCGATCGAGAACGGAGCCGCGCGACGAGCGGGGCGGCGGTAGAGGGAGAACGGGCCGGATGAGGGCTGCGCTGCTGGAACGGATCGGGGCGCCCCTCGCGGTGCGGGACCTGCGACTCGACGCGCCAGGCCCGGAGGAGGTGCTGGTCAGGGTCGAGGCGGCCGGGGTGTGCCACAGCGACCAGCACTACCTCGCGGGAGACCTGCGATGTCCGCTGCCGGTCGTGCCGGGCCACGAAGGCGCCGGCGTGGTGGAGGCCGTCGGCCCCGGCGTGACGCGCTTCGCGGCCGGCGACAGGGTCAGCCTGATGTGGCGGCCCCGGTGCGGGCACTGCCGGAACTGCCTCGTCGGACGGCCCGCGCTCTGCGAGGCCGCGGGAATCATGGTCGGATCCGGCGGCCTGCTCGACGGGACCACCCGCCTCCACGCCGGCGGCGAACGCGTGCACCACCTGCTCGGCGTCTCCTGCTTCGCCGAATACTGCGTCGTCTCGGAGCGCGCGGTCGTGCCCGTACCGGACGGCGTCCCTTCGGAGATCGCCGCCATCGCCGGATGCGCCGTCATCACCGGCGTCGGGGCCGTGCTCAACGCCGTCGGGCAGTGCGCCGGCGAGGCCATCGTGATCTTCGGAGCGGGCGGGGTCGGGCTCTCCACCGTGCTGGGCGCGGTCCTCGCCGGAGCCAACCCGATCATCGTCGTGGACGTCGTCGCCGAACGGCTCGCCATGGCCGGGAAACTCGGCGCCACCCACACCATCGACGCCGCACGCGAGGACGTCGCCGCCGCCATCCAGGACATCCGCCCCGGCGGCGTCGAATGGGCGATCGAGGCCATCGGCCGCCCCGCCACCCTGGAGACGGCCATCGACGTGCTCCGCCCCGGCGGCACCCTGGTCGCCGTCGGCCTCGGCAAGGTCGGCCAGACCTTCAACGTGCCGCTCAACATGCTGGTCCAGCGGGAGAAGAGAGTCATCGGCAGCCTGTACGGCTCCGCCAACCCCCTCGTCGACCTCCCCCGCCTGTTCGACCTCTACCTCGCGGGACGCCTGCCCCTGGACCTGCTCATCGGCCGGCGTTACCCCCTGGACCGCATCAACGACGCGTTCACCGACCTGACCGGCGGCTCCGTCGGCCGGGGTGTGGTCCAGCCCTGGGAGACAGCATGACCGCCACCGAATCCCCGTACGCCGTCTACCCCAGCCTGCGGGGCAAGGTGGCCTTCGTCACCGGCGGCGCGACCGGCCTGGGCGCGGAGTTCGTCGCCTCGCTGGCCGCGCAGGGCGCGCGGGTCGGATTCGCCGACGTCGACGACGCGGGCGCCGGGCGCCTGCTGGACCGGCTGGCCGGCACCGGCGGCCCGCAGCCCCTGTACGTGCGCGCCGACGTCTGCGACGTGGCGCAGCTGCGCTCGGCGGTGGCCGCCGTGGAGAAGGGACTCGGCCCGATCTCCGTCCTGGTCAACAACGCCGCCAACGACACCCGTACGGACATCGAGACCGTGGACACGCCCGACTGGGACCACGGCATCGCGGTGAACCTGCGCCACCACTTCTTCGCCATCCAGGCCGTGATGGCCGGCATGCGCGGGCTCGGCGGCGGCTCCATCATCAACCTGGGCTCCATCAGCGCGCACGTGGACTTCACCGGCCTGCCGATGTACATCGCGGCCAAGGCCGCCATCGAGGGCCTGACCAGGACCATGGCCAGGGAGCTCGGCCCGGACCGCATCCGGGTCAACTGCGTCGTCCCCGGCTGGGTCTTCACCGAGCGGCAGCTCACCCACTGGGTCACGCCGGAGGTGCGGGAGAAACTCGCGCGGGTGCAGTCGCTGCCGGACAACGTCATGCCGGCCGACGTGGCGCGGATGGTGCTGTGGCTGGCGGCCGACGACAGCGCCATGTGCACTGGGCAGAAGTGGATCGTCGACGGCGGATGGATGTGAAGGAAACGATGGCGCACAACGAAGGCGGCGGGACCGGGCGGCGCAGCGCGCACTGGTTCGGCGCCGAGGGCCGTTCCGGCATGCTGTACCGCTCCTGGATGCGCAACCAGGGATTCGGCGCGGAGGTCTTCGACGGCCGCCCGGTCATCGGCATCGCGAGCACGTGGTCGGAGCTGGCCCCGTGCAACGCCCACCTCGACCGGGTGGCCGAGGCGGTCGAGCGCGGCGTCTGGATGGCGGGCGGCTTCCCACTGGAGTTCCCGGTGATGGCGACCGGGGAGACGCTGCTGCGGCCGACCGCGATGCTGTACCGGAACATGGTGGCCATGCAGGCCGAGGAGCTGATCCGGGCCAACCCGCTGGACGGCGTGGTGCTCCTGTCCGGCTGCGACAAGACGACCCCGGGCCTGCTCATGGGCGCGGCCAGCGTGGACCTGCCGGCCGTGATGGTGACCGGCGGCCCCATGCTGAACGGCAAGTTCCGCGGCCAGGACGTCGGCTCGGGCACCCACGTGTGGAAGTTCGAGGCCGAGATCAAGGCCGGCCGCATGACCGCGCAGGAGGGCCACGTCGCCGAGGGCTGCATGGCCCGCTCGAACGGCCACTGCATGACGATGGGCACGGCGTCCACGATGGCCTGCCTGGCCGAGGCGCTCGGCATGCAGTTGCCCGGCTCCGCGGCCTGGCCCGCCGTCGACTCGCGCCGCATGGAGGTCGCGCAGGAGGCGGGGCAGCGCATCGTGGCCATGGTCGAGGAGGACCTGCGGCCGAGCGCCATCCTCACCCGCGCCGCGTTCGAGAACGCCGTCCGCGCCAACGCCGCGATCGGCGGCTCCACCAACGCCATCATCCACCTGACCGCGCTGGCCGGACGGCTCGGCGTGGACCTGCCCCTGGACGACTTCGACGCCCTGGCCAGGGACGTGCCGACCATCGTCGACCTGATGCCCTCGGGCCGGTTCCTGATGGAGGACTTCTGCTACGCCGGCGGCCTCCCGGTGGTGCTGCGCCAGCTGGACGAGGCCGGCCTGCTCAACTCGGACGCCCTGACGGTGACCGGCCGCGGCATGGGGGAGAACGTCGCGGACGCGGAGTGCTGGAACACCGAGGTGATCCGCCCGCTGGACGCGCCGCTCCAGCCCGCGGGCACCGGCACCGCCGTCCTGCGCGGCAACCTCGCCCCGGGCGGCGCGGTCATCAAGCAGTCGGCGGCCTCGCCCGCGCTGATGAGCCACGTGGGCCGGGCTCTGGTGTTCGACTCGCCGGAGGCGTACCACGCGGTCTGCGACGACGAGGACCTCGACGTGAACCCGGGCGACATCCTGGTCATCCGGGGCGCGGGGCCGAAGGGCTACCCGGGCATGCCCGAGGTGGCGAACGTGCCGCTGCCGGCCAAGCTGCTGCGCGCCGGGGTGACCGACATGGTGCGGATCAGCGACGGGCGCATGAGCGGCACCGGTTTCGGCACGGTGGTGCTGCACGTCACGCCCGAGGCCGCGCTCGGCGGCCCGCTCGCGCTGGTACGCACCGGTGACAGCGTCGAACTGAACGTGCCGGAACGGCGGCTGACCCTGCTGGTGTCCGACGAGGAGCTGGCGCGCCGGGGGGCCGAGTGGCTGCCGCCCGAGTCCGCGGACGTGAGCGGCTACACCTGGCTGTACCGGGAGCACGTGCTGGGGGCCGACGCCGGCGCCGACTTCGGGTTCCTGCGCGGCAGCCGCGGGAGCGCGGTTCCGCGCGACTCGCACTAAACGATTTCATGTCAAATCAGGACAGACAGGGCAAACTACCAAGCATTAGGTTGGAATGAGCGCCGCCCCGGTAGCATGGGGTTCTACAGTGCTGCCAAGTTTCGGTGATGGAGCAACGGTTGGTTTCCGACTCGATCGAACGGCGCGTCACCGTCGCCGACGTCGCCGCCGAGGCCGGGGTGTCCCGCGCGACCGTGTCCAAGGTGCTCAACGGCCGGTCGGACGTGGCGCCCGCCACCCGGGTGCAGATCGAGGCGGTGCTCGTCACGCGCGGGTACGTCCCCACCAAGCGCACCAAGCGGCCCGTGGTCGCGGTGCGCCGGGGCGGCCTGATGGAGATGCTGTTCAACGACCCCAGCACGCCGTGGGCCGCCGAGATGATCCGCGGCGCCGAGGAGGCCGCCCGGTCCGCCCGGGTCGGCATCGTGGTGTCCGTGCTCGACCAGGCGCGCGGCCAGCAGTGGCTGGAGGACATCGCCGACCGGTCGCCGCGCGGCATCATCCTCGCCTTATCCGAGCTGACGGCGGCCGACCACAAACGCATCGAGAAGCTCGGCGTGCCGGCCATCCTGGTCGACCCGGTCGGGGACTCCGACACCGGGATCCCGTCCATCGGCGCCGGCAACTGGGGCGGCGGGATGGCCGCCACCCAGCACCTCATCGACCTCGGCCACCGGCGCATCGGCATGATCACCGGGCCGATGCGCTTCCTGTGCAGCCAGGCGCGGCTGGCCGGCTACCGCGCGACGCTGGAGCGGGCCGGGATCACGGCCGACGACACGCTCGTCGAGCACGGCGACTTCCACTACTCCTCCGGCCACAAGCTGGCGCTGGCCCTGCTGGACCGGCCGGAGCCGCCCACGGCCATCTTCGCGGCCAACGACGAGCAGGCGCTCGGCGTCTACGCCGCCGTCCAGCAGCGCGGCCTGCGGGTGCCCGACGACCTGAGCGTCGTGGGCTTCGACGACGTGCCGATGTCGCAGTGGGTGACCCCGCCGCTGACCACCGTACGGCAGCCCATCGCGGAGCTGGCCGCCCTGGCCGTGCGCACGCTGCTCGCGCACCAGGACGGCACCGAGATGCCCGAGGGCCGGCTCGAACTGTCCACCAAGCTGGTCGTGCGCGGCAGCACGGCACAGCTGGCCCGGCGTCGTACGCGCTGAACGAAGCCGCGAGTTTCGATCGATGTTTCGGTGATCTGACCTGGGTATCGCCCGGAAAGCTTCCCGAACGCTACTATTACGTCGGCTACTGTTTTCCGAAATTCCTCGAAACTCTTCGGCGAGGACCTCCGGGCGAAAGAGAGACCGACGTGATCGAGACGCACGACATCGTCCGCCCGCCTGGCGAACTCGTCGCCGGTCTGCGGGCCATCGGCAGCGCCACCGCCAGCAGTGAGCTCAACCGCCTCGGCGTCCGCAGCGCGCACATCCGCGGCCCGGTCTCGCACACGCCCGGCGTCTGTGTCGCCGGCCCCGCGCTGACCCTGCAGTTCATGCCGAAACGCGAGGACCTGTACCCGGTCGACGAGTACGCCGAGCCCGAGAAGCAGCTCCACCGCCACGTGCTCTACCACACCCAGCCGGGCGACATCGTGGTGGTGGACGCGCGCGGCGACATGAGCAGCGGCGTGTTCGGCGAGATGATGATGCTCTATTTCAAGAGCCGCGGCGGCCTCGGCGTCGTCGTGGACGGCTGCGTCCGCGACCTGGGCAAGGTGCGGGAGCTGGGCCTCGGCGTCTGGGTGCGCGGCGCGACCCCCAACTTCCACTCCCAGACCGGTATCTTCCCCACCGCCGTCAACGTGCCGGTGGCGTGCGGCGACACCGTCGTGATGCCGGGCGACATCATCGTCGCCGACGACGACGGCGCGGTGGTCGTCCCGATCAAGCTGGCCCCGGCCCTGCTGGCGGAGGCGAGCCTGCACGCGGAGTGGGAGGAGTTCTCCCGGCTGCGGCTGTCCCAGGGCGGCGACCTGCGCGCGTACTATCCGCTTTCCAAGGAGGCCACGCCCGAGTACGAGCGGTGGCGGGACGCCCGGCGCGGAGCCGGCGCGTGAGGATCGCCGAGCTGGTCCCGTGGCTGGTCCGGTCCGGCGGCTCCTTCTGGGGCGAGTTCCTGTTCCTCCAGGTACGCACCGACGAGGGCGTGGACGGCTGGGGTGAGGTCACCACCACGACCCGCGCGGCCAACCGCGGCGTCGCCGCCATGCTGCGCCAGGCCAATGAGCTGGTCGCCGGGCACGACCCGGCCAGGATCGAGGACGTCTGGCACAAGCTCTTCCGGGCGTTCACGTACATGGGCAGCCGGGGCGCCGCGGCCAACGTGGTCAGCGCCGTGGACATCGCGCTGTGGGACATCCGCGGCAAGGTGCTCGGCGTGCCCGTGCACGATCTGCTCGGCGGAGCCGTACGCGATGATCTGCCGCTCTACACCCACCCCGACCAGTCCAGGTTCGGCAGCAGGGACGGGGTGGCCGAGGAGATCGGCAAGATCGTCGAATCCGGGCACACCGCCATCAAGTTCGACCCGTTCCCGCACGCGCCGGGCGAGCCGGAGGCCAACGACCGCTACCTCGACGGGCGGCTCAGCCGGGCCCTGGAACGTGAAGCCGTCGAGCTGACCGCGCTCATCCGCGAGCTGGCCGGGCCCGACGTGGAACTGCTCGTGGACGCGCACGGCCGGTTCGACGTGCCCACGGCCATCCGGCTGGGACAGGCCCTGGACGAGGCGGGCGGCATCCACTGGTACGAGGAGCCGGTGCCCCCGGAGAGCCGCCACGCCCTCCAGCAGGTACGGGACCGGGTGCGGGTGCCCATCTCGGTGGGGGAGCGGCTGCACACCCGCTGGGACTTCGCGCCCGTGCTGGAGAACCGGCTCGCCGACTTCGTCATGCCGGACGTCACCTGGACCGGCGGCATCAGCGAGCTCAAGAAGATCGCCACGATGGCGGAGGCGTACTACGTGCCGGTCTCGCCGCACGACGCGAGCGGGCCGGTGAACCTCGTCGCGGGCGGGCATGTGATGCTGACCGTGCCGAACTTCTACCGCATCGAGTCGAGCGGGTACGACCTCGGCGCGTACAACCGGTTCCTGCGCACCCCGCTGGACAACCGCGACGGCCGGCTGCGGCTGCCGCCGGGGCCCGGCCTCGGGCTGGAGTTCGACCTGGACTACCTGCGGGCGCACGCGCAGGACGGCTTCGGCGGCTGACCCCGGCCGACCCGAATCAACCCCCTTTTCTGGAGATGACCACCTTGACCACGACTCCCGAACCGCTGCGCTGGGCCATCGTCGGCACCGGCGGCATCGCCAAGGCCTTCGCCGAGGACCTGCGGCTGTCCGACGCCGGCACGCTGGTGGCGGTCGGCTCGCGTACGGCGGCCCGCGCCGAGGCGTTCGCCGCCGAGACCGGCGCGCCCCGCTCCTACGGCGACCAGGCCGAGATGCTCGCCGCCGGCGACATCGACGCCGTGTACGTGGCGACGCCGCACAACGCGCACCGGGACTCCGCCCTGGCCGCCATCGAGGCGGGCAAGGCCGTGCTGGTGGAGAAGCCGTTCACCATCAACCGCGGCGAGGCCGAGGAGCTGGTCAAGGCGGCCAGGGCCCGCGGGGTGTTCCTGATGGAGGCCATGTGGACGCGCTTCCTGCCGCACATGGTCCGCCTGCGCGAACTGCTCGCCGAAGGCCGCCTCGGCGACGTGCGGCTGGTGACGGCCGAGCACGGCGTCTGGTTCCGCCGCGACCCGGTCCACCGCATGTTCGACCCGCACCTGGGCGGCGGCGCCCTGCTCGACCTGGGCGTCTACCCGGTGTCGTTCCTGTCCATGGTGCTCGGCACGCCCGCCTCGGTGCTCGCGGCCACGCAGTTCGGCGACACCGGCGTGGACGGCCAGACCGCGGTGATCACGGGGTACGCGGACGGCCGCCAGGGCGTGGCGACCAGCACCATGGAGGCGTTCCTGCCCAACCGGGCCGCCATCGCGGGCACGGACGCGCGCATCGACATCGACGCCTGGTGGTACCGTCCGACGTCCTTCACCCTGACGGCCCGTTCGGGCGCGGTCGAGCGGTACGAGTTCCCCGTGCCGGGCAACGGGCTGCGCTTCCAGACCGAGGAGGTCGCCCGCTGCGTACGCGAGGGCCTGCTGGAGAGCCCGGTCCTGACCCTCGACGAGACCTGCGAGATCATGGGCACGATGGACGAGGTCCGGGCCCAGGTCGGCCTGCGCTACCCGGGCGAGTGACGTAACGGCGAAGGGGTGGTCCCGTGGGCGGGACCACCCCTTCGCTGGTTCCGGTGGCCCCGCCGCCGCGCGGGGCCACCGTCCTTCCCGCCGTCACTCGGTGGTGACGGTGGCCTGCATGACGCGGTCGAAGCCGACCTGGCGGCGCGGGCCGGTCATCGTGACGGCGATGGTCTCCCGGATGTCGGCGCTGGAGGCGCCCACCCGCAGCTCCACCGCGCCCGGATCCACCTGCCGCCGCCAGGACGCCCCCGTGTAGGAGGTCTGGTCGGCGTGGATCGTGAGGGCGACCTCGCGCGTCTCGCCGGGGGCCAGGTCCACGCGGTGCGCGGCCAGCAGCGACTGCACCGGCCGGGCCACCTCCGCGACCGGGTCGTGCAGGTACACCTGCACCACCTCGGACGACTCCCGCTCGGTCTCGTTGCGCAGGGTGACCCGCACGTCGATCGTGCCGTCGGTCGTCCACGACTCGCCGCCGGTGACGCCCGCCCAGGTGACCGGGGCGTACGACAGGCCGTGGCCGAAGGCGAACAGCGCGGTCGGGTCCACGTTGCTGACCTCGCTGCGCAGGGCCAGCGGCGCGCCCAGGTAGGTCGCGGGCTGGTTGCCGCCGTCCCGGGGGAAGCTCACCGGCAGCCGTCCCGCCGGGTTGGCCCGGCCGGACAGCACGTCGGCCAGCGCCGCCGCGCCCTCCTCACCGGGGAAGAACCCGCACACCACGGCCGCCAGCCGGTCGATCTGCCGGCCCAGCTCGTACGGCCGGCCGACCAGCAGCACCAGCACGACCGGTGTGCCGGTGGCGAGCACGGCCTCCAGCAGCTCCTCCTGCCGGCCGGGCAGGCCGAGACCGCTCGCGTCGCAGCCCTCGCCGGAGGTGCCGCGCCCGAACAGGCCGGCCTGGTCGCCGAGGACGGCCACGCAGACGTCGGCCCCGGCCGCCGCCGCCACGGCCGCGGCGATGCCCTCGTCGTCGCCGCCCAGCACCGGCACGCCCTGCGCGTACCGCACGTCGTAGCCGGCGGGGTCGGCGCGCAGCGCGTCCACCAGCGTCGGCACCTCGATGCCCATGCCGGTGTCCGGGTGGTGCACGCCGACGTGCATCGGGAACGAGTAGCAGCCCATCATGGCCTGCGGCGTGTCGGCCCGCGGCCCGACGACGGCCAGCTTCAGGCCCGGCGCCAGCGGCAGCGTGCCCGGGGTGTTGCGCAGCAGCACCACCGAGCGGCGGGCGATGTCCCCGGCCAGGGCGCGCACATCGGCGTCGTCCAGCACGATCTCGCCCTCCTCGTCCAGCACGGGAGGCTCGGGCGCCCAGCCCTCGTCGAGCAGGCCCAGTTCGCACTTCTGCAGCAGCACCCGGCGCAGCGCGCGGTCGATCAGCGCGATGTCCACCTCGCCGCGCTCGACCGCCTCCACCAGCGGCGGCCCGAAGCAGTTCACCGTGGGCAGCTCGACGTCGATGCCGGCGGTGAGCGCCAGCCGGGCCGCGTCCGCCGGGGACTCCGCCACGTTGTGCAGGGTCTGCAGGAACGCCACGGAGAAGTAGTCGGCCACCACCGTGCCGGTGAAGCCGTAACGGTCGCGCAGCTGGTCGGTGAGGAGCGCGGGGTCGGCCGCGACCGGGGTGCCGTCGATGTCGGCGTAGGAGTTCATCACCGAGCCGGCGCCCGCGCGCAGCGCCATCTCGAACGGCGGCAGCAGCACGTCGGCGATCTCGCGGCGGCCCGCCGAGACGGGGGCCAGGTTCCGGCCGCCCTTGGACGCCGAGTAGCCCACGAAGTGCTTCAGCGTGGCGATCACACCCGCGGACTGCACACCCCGCACGTACGCGCTGCCGATCGTGCCCACCAGCACGGGATCCTCGCCGATGGTCTCCTCGACCCGGCCCCACCGCAGGTCGCGGGCGACGTCCAGCACCGGCGCGAGGCCCTGGTGGATGCCGAGCCGCCGCATGGTGGCGCCGATCTGCGCGCCCATGCGCTCGACCAGCTCGGGGTCGAAGGTGGCGCCCCAGCACAGCGGCGACGGGTAGACGCCCGCCTGCCACGCGGCCAGGCCGGTCAGGATCTCCTCGTGCACGACCGCGGGGATGCCCCACCGGCCGGCCGCCATGATGGACCGCTGGGCTGCCGCGAGGATGGCCGCGCCCTTGGCGACGTCCACCGGCGCGGTGCCGAACGGCCGGGTCAGCTGGCCCATGCCGACCTTGACCAGCTCGTCCCACTCGACCGGCAGCGAGGTGAACTCGTGCTGGTGCGGGGCCATCTCGCCGTCGGTGTTGTCGATGCCCACCCAGACGCCGTACAGCTGGGCGATCTTCTCGGGGAGGCTCATCAGGCCCATCAGGGCCTCGACCCGCTCGCCGGGCGAGCGGGTGGCGTCCTTCCACACCTCAGGCGCGGTGTCCGCGTTCGCGGTGGTCGCGGCAGTCGCGGTGGTCGCGGTCGTCATGGTCATATGTCACTCCGTGTGGTACGGCGGGTCATTCCAGCCACCCGCCGGGCGGGGGCGTCAGCCGGTCGAGCTCGTCCCACAGCTCGGCCGGGATCGGGGTGGTCGCGAGGTCCAGGGTCGCGGCGACCCGCTCGGGTTCGGAGACGCCGACGATGGTCGACGTCACCCGGGGGTCGCGCAGCGAGAACTGCAGCGCGGCGGCCGCCAGGGGCACGTCGTGGGCGGCGCACGCGCGCAGCATCGCGCGGACCGCGTCACGCACCGGCTCGCCGGTTTCGCGGTAGGCGTAGCGGGGTTGCGCGTCGGGACCCTTGACGAGCATGCCCCCGCCGTACGGCGCGCCGTTGACGAAGGCCACGCCGTGGGCCGCCGCGTCCTCGATCAGGGGTCCGGCGGCGCGGTCGACCAGGGTCCAGCGGTTGTGGTTGATGACGGCCTCGAACACCCCGGTGCGTACGAACCGGCGCATCAGCTCCACCGGGCCGCCCGCGACGCCGAGGTGGCCGACCACGCCCTCCTCGCGGAGGGCGACCAGCGCCTCGACCGCGCCGCCGGGGGCCATGGCCTCCTCGAAGGTGATGTGGTACTCGGGGTCGTGCAGGTACATGACCGGCACGTGGTCCACCCCGAGGCGCTCCAGGCTCTCCGCCACCGAGCGGCGCACCCGCTCGCCGGAGAAGTCGCCCGTGTCGGGGTCGGCGTCGGCCTTGGTGGCCAGCACGAAGCCGTCGGGCAGGCCGCGGCGGCGCACCACGGCGCCGATGCGGCGCTCCGCGCTGCCGCCGCCGTAGTTGTTGGAGGTGTCCAGGAAGTTGAACGGGCCGTCGAGCACGGCGTCCACGGTGGCCTCGGCGCGGGCGTCGTCCACCGCGTAGCCGTACAGGGCGGGCATGCTCGCCAGCGGGCTGGTGCCGATGCAGATGGGGGTCACGCTGAGCCCGGTGCGCCCGAACGGGCGGCGCGCGGCCGGGCCGTCGGCCACGGGGTCGGCCAGGAGGTCGGCCATGTCAGATCACGAACCTGTTCGAGGGTCGGCCGCGGCGGCCGGGCTCGGCCCGGAAGACCGCGCCGGCGGCGGGCTGGTCGCGGAGCTGGCCGGGGGTGAGCTCCTCGGTCGAGGTGGTGATGAACAGCTGGTCCAGGCCGGGCCCGCCGAAGGCGCACGAGGTGACCTGCGTCACCGGCAGCAGGATGGTGAGGTCGAGCCGGCCGCCGGGGTCGTAGCGGACCACGCGGGAGCCGCCCCAGAACGCCACCCACACTCCGCCGTCGGCGTCCACGGTCAGGCCGTCGGGGATGCCGGGCAGCTCGGAGGTGTCCGCGAAGGTCCGGCGTCCGGTCAGGGCGCCGGACGGCACGTCGTAGTCGAACACGTCGACACGGCGGGTGGTGCTGTCCACGAAGTAGCAGAAGGTGCCGTCGGGGGACCAGTCCAGTCCGTTGCCGATGGTCACGCCGGTCAGCAGCGTGTGCAGCGAGCGGTCGGTGTCCAGCCGGTACAGCGCGCCCGCGCCCGGCGTGATCGCGTACGCCATGCTCCCGGCCAGGTAACGCCCGGCCGGGTCCACGTTGCCGTCGTTCATGCGGATCTCCGGCCGCCCGGCGAGGGGCGAGGCCAGCCGTTCGGTGAGCACGCCGCCCGAGGTGAGCGCCATGCCCTCGCCGTCCGCGATCAGCAGCGTGGCCGGGTCGGTGGTCGGGTGCACGGCCGTGACCGGGGCGGGCAGGATGAACCAACCGGCCTCGGCCGTGCCGGGGTCGGCGTCGAAGACCCGCCCCCGGGGGATGTCGACGAACCGCAGGCGGCCCGCCGTGCCATCCCACACCACGCCTTCCAGGTGCACGCCGGAGACCTCCAGCCAGACCTCGGCGGTCAGGTCTCCCCGCATCACGGCGCCAGGGCCGTGAGCGCGGCGGCGGCGGCCCGGTGTCCCTCGACCAGCCGGCCCAGCACCGCGTCGGTGGCCGGGTCTGGCCGGGTCTGCTCCGGGTGCGCGGCCCGCCAGGCGTGCAGCCGCCGCGCGCCCTCCGACCAGGTGGTCGCAGGCCGGAACGCGGGCACGAACCGCTTGATCTTGCTGTTGTCGAACACGGCGGTGTGCGCCAGGTCGCCGACGATCAGGTCGGACCAGAACCAGTCCGGCGCCACCCGCGGCAGGAACTCCGACGGCAGGTGCAGCAGCCGGGCCGGGGCGCCGGCGGTGCGGCCGATGATGCCGTAGATCTCGTCCCAGGTCAGCGACTCGTCGGAGGTGATGTGGAAGTCCTCGCCGATGGCCTGCCAGTTGCCGATCAGGCCCACCAGGCCGACGGCGAGGTCCCGCGCGTGGGTCAGCGTCCACAGGCTGGTGCCGTCGCCGGGCACGACCAGCTCGTCGCCGCGCGCGATCCGGTCCCACGCGGTCCAGTCGCCGGGCAGCGGCGGGTTGGCGTCGTCGTAGGTGTGCGACGGGCGCACCACCGTGACCGGGAAGTCCCGCTCCTCGTACGCGCGGCGCAGCGTGTCCTCGGCGGCGATCTTGTCCCGGGCGTAGGCCAGGTACGGGTTGCGCCGGGTGGTGGACTCGGTGACCGGCCACTGCCGGACCGGCTTGTGGTAGATCGAGGCCGAGCTGATGTGCACGTACTGGCCGACGCGGCCGTCCAGCAGGTCCACCGCGGCCTCGGCGTCCTTGGCGCCGTAGCTGAGGAAGTTGACCACGCTGTCGAACGTCCGCCCGTCCAGCGCCGCGCGTACGGACTCGGGGTCCTGGACGTCGCCCGTGATGGTCGTGACGCCCTCGGGGAGGGGGCGGCGGCTGGAGGTGCGGCCGCGGTTCAGGACGTACACGTCCTGGCCCTGGCGTACGGACTCGGCCACGCACGACGAGCTGATCGTGCCGGTGCCGCCGATGTAGAGGACCTTCATGTGGGGTCTCCCGCTCTGGGTGGATCGTGGGTCAGTTGCGCGACTTGCCGGCGTACCAGTCCTCGAAGCCGTTCTCCACGATGCTGATCAGCAGGTCGTCGTTGCGGATGCCGATCTCCTCCAGCCGCTTGGCGATCTGGTCGAACATCGCCCACTTGGTGGTCACGTCGTACATGTGGACCATCTGGATCTGGATGCTGATCAGCTCGCGGCGGTCCACGCCGTTGTACGCCGGGTCGAAGACGATCTCGCCGGGCGCGTGCGTGCGGAAGATCTGGAACTTGTCGGCCGGGTCCATCCCGAGCGCGTCCACCAGCGCCTGATGGATCCCGTCGCTGATCTGCCCGCCCAGCCGTTCGGCGAGGGAACGCTCAAGGTCGATCTGCACCAGAGGCACCGGTGACTCCTTCGGGGGAGGTGATGTAACGAAAGTTACGCGGAAAAATTTCGGAAACTATCCGAAACTTCAGCGGTACGTTGACAAAGTAGGGCTGCCGGTCTCGGACGTCAAGGCACGGACGCCACTTCGCCGGGCGTGATGACCGCATTTTTGCCTGTCAGCGCGCTCCGGGCGTGAAATCCGGAGGCGCGATAGTTTCGATGAACTTTCGGTGCCCGATCTACTACCGTAGGTCTCTGCTGTTCCGGGAACGATGTGGTGAAAGCGAGGCCGGCCGTGAAGATCGCGGTGACTGGGGCGAGTGGCAAGGCCGGGCGGGCCGTACTCCAAGACCTGCTCGCCCACGGGCACGAGGTACGGGCCATCGACGTGACGGGCGCCCCCGGCGACCGCGGTGAGCTGTGGGAACAGCTCCGCACGCCGCTGCTGCGCGCCGACCTGACCGACTTCGGCGACACCGTCGACGCGCTGACCGGCGTGGACGGCGTCGTGCACCTGGCGGCCATCCCCGCGCCGGGCTACTTCACCGACGCCCGCACCCTCAACGTCAACAACGCCATGAACGGCAACGTCTTCCTGGCCGCCGCCAAGCTCGGCGTCGGCCGGATCGTGTGGGCCTCCAGCGAGACCGCGCTCGGATTCCCGTTCGCCCCCGACAACCCGCCGCGCTACCTGCCCGTGGACGAGGAGCACTACCCGTACCCGCTCTCCACGTACGCGCTGTCGAAGGTGCTCGGCGAGACCATGGCCGAGCACATCTCGTCCTGGTCGGGCATCCCGATCGTGTCGCTGCGGCTGTCCAACATCCACTCCGCCGCCGACTACCCCAAGCTGCCTTCGTACTGGGACGACCCGCTGACCAGGGTGTTCGACCTGTGGGGCTACATCGACGACCGCGACGTCGCGCAGGCGTGCCGCCTCGGCCTGCTGGCCGACGTGTCCGGCGCGCCCTCGTACGTGATCGCCGCGAAGGACACGGTGATGGACCGGCCCACGGCCGACCTGGCCGCCGAGGTGTTCCCGGACGTGCCGGTACGCCGCCCGCTGGACGCCTACGAGACCGCCCTCGACATCACCAGAGCCACGGCCGAGCTGGGGTTCGAGCCGGCCTACTCCTGGCGCGACATGCTCTGACATCTCACCGGAGGGCATCTCACCGGAGGGCAGCTCACTTGCGGCGGCGCTTGCCGGGCAGCGGGCCGGTGCTCTCCCGGACGACCAGGCTGGTGGACAGCTCCAGCCGCAGGGACTCCCCGGCCGGCTGCGCGGGCTCCAGCACGTTGCGCACCGCCAGCACCGCCATCTGGGCGAGCGGCTGGCGGATGGTGGTCAGCCGGGGGTACAGCCACTCGCAGATGTCGGTGTCGTCGAAACCGATCACGCTGAGGTCCTCGGGCGCCCGCAGGCCCCTGACCCGCAGTTCCTCGTACACGCCCGCCGCCTGCTGGTCGGAGCCCGCGAACACGGCGGTGGGCGGTTCGGGCAGGTCGAGCAGGGCGGCCGCGCCGCGCCTGCCGCCCTCGGCGTAGAAGTCGCCCTGCCGTACCAGGCTCTCGTCGACCGGCAGGCCCGCGCGGCGCAGCGCCGCGCGGTAGCCGTCCAGGCGCTCCAGGCTGCACCGCACGTCGTCGGGGCCGGTGATCACGCCGATCCGGCGGTGGCCCAGCTCCAGCAGGTGCTCGGTGGCCGCGAAACCCCCGGCCCAGTTGGTGGCGCCGATGGTGGGGATGTCCTGCTCGTACCCGCCGAACTGGTCGATGACCACGAACGGCGCCTCGATCGTGCGCAGCCGCGAGGCGGGCACGTGCCGGGTGCTCGACCCGACCAGGACCACGCCGTCGGTCGGCCGCGAGGTCAGCGTGCGCAGCCAGTCGCGCGGGTTGGCCTGCCGGTCGTGCGTCACGGTGAGCACCAGCTGGGTGCCCAGCCGGTACGCCTCCTGCTCCGCGCCGCGCAGCAGCTCGGACGCCCACCCGGTGTCCAGCTCGGTGATCACGAAGTCCACCAGGCCCACCTTGCGTGGCTCCGACCTGGCCCTACGCTGGTAGCCTGTCGAGCTCAGCGCGTCCTGGACGCGCCGGCGGGTGTCCGGGCCGACCTCGTCACGGCCGTTGAGCACCTTGCTCACGGTCGGCACGGACACGCCCGCTTCCCGGGCGACCATCGCGATGGTCACGCGGCTGGCGCGCTTGCCTGCGGCCCGTTTCCGTGCGCTCGGGGCCAGCGGTTCGATCGCCACGACACCTCGTCCTTCGTAGGTTCGATCTGTCGAAACTTTCTATAACCGTAGCATCGGTGTGGACGAAGCGGTCCAGGGTGGCCCGGAGCAGCGGAAACTCGTCACCAGTGATCTCGCCCCCGCCCTCGTGACGCCGGGGAGATCAGGTCGTGAAGATCGGAGATTTCGAAACTCGGCGGAAACAATTAGGCCAAAGTTCTTGACACCGCAGACCGGCCGATGTTTCGCTCTCCCGAGACAATTTCGGAAAGTTTCGGAGTTGTGAACAAGGTCCGGCTCTCGTCGTTCGGTCGAACCGTCGGCAGTTCTCGCAGGGCGCGGAACCGGTGTCATATCACGGTGCGTGCCTATCACGTGCAAGGAGAGATCACATGCTGGGATCCTCGCGAGTCAGTAAGCGCAGACCCCTCGGAGCTGTCGCCGCCCTCATGGTCGTCGGGCTGACGCTCGCCGGGTGCGCCGGCGGCGCCCCGGCCCAGAACGCGGACCAGGGGTCCGCCGACTCGGGGAACATCACCTGGTGGGGGTGGACGCCCGACGCGACACCCGCCGAGGCGTACATCAAGGCCTTCAACAAGGTCTACCCGAATATCAAGGTCACCTTCAAGAAGCTCACCATCGACGGCTACGACGCGGCCATCCGTCCCGCGCTGGCCTCCTCGGTGGGTCCTGACGTCTTCGCCGTCGCGCCCGGCGCCGCCAACGGCTCGGTCGACATCTACGGCGTCAACGCCGTGGACCTCAAGCCCGCCGTGGAGAAGACCCTCGGCGCGGACTGGGAGTCGAAACTGGCCCCGATCGGCGTGAGCAGCCTGATGAACGGCGACAAGCTCGCCGCCCTGTCCGTCGGCTCGGTCTTCTCCGGAACGATCTGGGTGAACAAGGACCTCTTCGACAAGTACGGCCTGACCCCGCCGAAGACGTACGACGAGTGGAAGAAGGTCTGTGAGACCTTCAAGGCCAACAACGTCGGCTGTTTCGTCCAGGGCGCCGCGCAGACCGCGTTCAACGAGGACACCCTCCAGGCCATCACCGACAACGTCGCCCCCGGCGTGTGGGAGAAGGCCCTCAAGGGCGAGGTCCCGTGGACCGACCCGGCGATCGTCCAGGCGCTGACCATCTGGAAGAAGCTGTTCGACGACGGGATCATGCAGGAGGGCGCCCTCGGCATGCAGCAGTACCCGGACGCCAACAACGGCTTCATGTCCGGCAAGTACGCCATGGTCATGATGGGCACCTGGTACATGCAGTACTCCACCATCGAGGGCAACACCGCCGCCATCTCCGGCGCCGGCGTCGCCGACCCCAAGCCGTTCACCCAGCTGCCCATCCCCTTCCCGGACGTCGCGGGCACCGGCAACGTCGGCGCGCTCTACGGTGACGCGGACTTCGGCCTGGCCGTGAACCAGAAGTCCAAGAACATCGCCGCCGCCACGACCTTCGCCACCTGGCTCGGCACCTCCGCCGAAGGCCAGCAGGTGGTGGCCGACGTCCTCAACGACATCCCCGCCCTGATCACCACCCAGCCCAACTGGGACACCGTGAAGCTGGTCAACCCCGAGGTGCAGCGCCCGGCGCTGGAGAAGCTGATCAGCGACTCCGGCAAGTCCACCGAGCCGCGCCTGGCGACCGTGGTCGCCGACCTGCAGACCGCGATCGGCGTCGCGTCGACCACGGTGGCGGCCGGTGAGGCCACCCCCGAGCAGGCCGCGGCCACGCTGCAGGCCTCCGCCGCGAAGATCAAGTAACCCCAGCGGACGGCCCGTCCCAACCACTACGTGCAGGGAGACCCATGACCTCCACGACCTCGCCGAAGACCGGGGCGCGCCGTCCGACGTCCACCGCGCCACCTTCCCCGGGCGACCGGGGAAGGATGGCGCGACCATCCGGCCTTCCGTGGATCATGCCGGCGTTCGTCCTCGTGGTCGGCATCCTCTACTACTGCATCGGCGAGACCGGCTACCTGTCCACCCTCGACTGGGACGGCACCAGCCCCACGCCGACCTCGGTGGGCCTCGGCAACTACGAGCAGATCCTCCAGGACCCGATCTTCTGGCAGGCCATCTGGCACACGGTGATCTTCTTCATCGTGACCTTCACCGCGCAGACCGCCATCGGGTTCGTGTTCGCGGCGCTGCTGCACTCGAAGGTCAAGCTCGGCACCCTCTACAAGGTGATCGTCTTCACCCCGGTGGTGATCGCCCCGGCGACGATGGCGCCGGTTTTCCGGCAGATGTTCGCCGCCGACGGCCAGCTCAACTGGACCCTCGACCACATCGGCCTGGGCTTCCTGTCCCAGCCGTGGCTCGCCCAGTCCAGCACCGCGATGCCGGTCATCATGTTCATCACCGTCTGGAACTTCACCGGACTGACCTTCGTCCTCTACTACGCCGCGATGGGGCAGATCGACCCCGAGACGCTGGAGGCGGCCCGCACCGACGGCGCCAGCAACATCCGCACGCTGGTCAGCATCGTCTGGCCGGGCGTGCGCGGCACCACCGTGGCGCTCGGCATGCTCAGCGTGATCGGCGCGCTGAAGACCTTCGACGTGCCCTACCTGGTGACCATCGGCGGCCCCAACTACGCCACCGAGTTCCTCGGCACCTACATCTACCGGATCAGCATCCCCAGCGCCCACGTCGGCTACGGCGCGGCCCTGTCGATCATGCTGCTCATCCTGGCCCTGGTCGGCGCCATCGCCGTCGCCGTCCGGGCCAACCGAAAGGACAGTGAGACCGGTGTTTGAGGCCCGCCGCCTGCCGGCCAAGCTCATTCTGCAGCTCATCGTCACCCTGATGATCGTCCCGTACCTGTTCCCCCTGATCGTCATGGTGCAGGGCTCGCTGGCCGGGGAGGGCGTCGGCAACTACCGCGCGGTGTTCGAGGTCGGCGCCATCGGGACGTTCTTCAAGAGCAGCGTCATCATCTCCGCCTCGACCATCCTGATCGTGTACGTCCTGACCATGCTGGCCGCCTTCGGCTTCTCCAAGCTGCACATCCGCCGCAAGGAGATCTACTTCTGGATGATCCTGGCGGCGCTCACCCTGCCCGAGGTCGTGCTGCTCACCCCGCTGTTCGCGACGACCCTCGCGCTCGGTGTGTACGACACGTACTGGGCGGTGGTGCTGCCGCTGGCCGCGCTGCAGATCCCGTTCACCGTCCTGATCGCGCGCCGGTTCGTGGACGGCGTGCCGGACGCGCTGTTCGACGCGGCCAGGATCGACGGCGCCGGCACGTTCACCGCCTTCCGCTACATCGTCCTGCCGATGACGCGGCCGATCGCCGCCGCGATCGTGGTGCTGACGCTGATCGGCTCGTGGAACGCCTACCTGCTGCCGCTGGTTCTCATCCAGGACCCGGCCCAGCAGACCGTCACGCTGCTGCCGCAGTTCTTCGTCAGCCAGTTCAGCAACGACCAGACCAAGGTGCTGGCCAGCGCGGTCATCACCGCGATCCCCGAGATCGTCGCCTACCTGTGCCTGCAGGGCCTCTTCGAGCGGGGCCTGTCGGCCGGCGCGATCAAATAGCCCCTGATTTATCGAAGGTAAGGAACCACCCATGACGTTTCTTCGTACCGCTGGACGCCAGATCGTCGACGAGTCGGGCACGCCCGTCCGTCTGCGCGGCGTCGCGGTGGGCGGCTGGCTGAACATGGAGAACTTCATCACCGGATACTCCGGCAATGAGTCCCTCATGCGCGGCACGGTCCGCGAGGTGCTGGGCGAGGAGCGGTACGAGCTCTTCTTCGAGCGCCTGCTGACCGCGTTCTTCGGCGAGGACGACGCGAAGCTCCTGGCCGATCTGGGCATGAACTGCGTACGCTTCCCGGTCAACTACCGCCATTTCGAAGACGACAGCAAGCCTTTCGAGTTCAAGAAGGAAGGGTTCCGGCACCTGGACCGGGCCATCGAGGCGTGCGCGCGGCACGGCATCTACTCGGTCATCGACCTGCACGCGCTGCCCGGCTCGCAGAACCACCACTGGCACTCCGACAACCCCACCCACCGCCCCGCCTTCTGGGACCACCCGCACTTCCAGGACCGCGTGGTCGCCATGTGGGAGCACATCGCCGAGCACTACAAGGACAACCCCTGGGTGGCCGGGTACAACCCGATCAACGAGCCCGCGGACGAGTCCCGCAAGGTCGTCGGCCCGTTCTACACCAGCCTGGTCAACGCCATCCGCGCGATCGACGAGCGGCACATCCTGTTCCTGGACGGCAACACCTACTCCACCGAGTTCGACGTCTTCGACGAGCCGTGGGAGAACACCGTCTACGTCGCCCACGACTACGCCGCGCCCGGTCTCGGCGGCGGGGGCGACTACCCCGGCCTGACCGACGGCAGGTACTTCGACAAGGCGGCCCTCGAAGCCAAGTACGCCGAGCGCACCGAGTACTGCCGCCGCACCGGCACCCCCGTCTGGGTGGGCGAGTTCGGCCCCATCTACACCGGCGACGAGCGCGTGGACGCCATGCGCCGCCAGCTCCTGGCCGACCAGCTGGAGATCTACCGCCGGGAGGACGCCGGCTGGTCCATCTGGATGTACAAGGACCTCGGCCGGCAGGGCCTGGTCATGGTGCGGCCCGACTCGCCGTACCTGAAGCGTTTCGGTGACTTCGTCGCCAAGAAGGTGCGCCTCGGCGCCGACCAGTGGGGCAGCGACGGCCTCGGCGTGCCCGAGGTCATCAAGCCCTTCCACGAGATGATGGCCACGGAGTTCCCCGACTTCGACCCGTACCCGTGGGGCCGTTTCGACTGGGTCCGCACCCTGATCCTCAACCTCACGGTGGCCCAGCCCCTGGCGTACGAGTACGCCGAGCTCTTCCGCGACCTCACCGACGCCGACCTCGTCGCCCTGGCCGACTCCTTCGCCCTCGCCAACTGCGACGTCCGCACCACCCTCCGGGACCAGCTGGTCGCCGGCTGATCCCTTTCATCGGGGCTGCCTGGTCTTCATCACGTAGGTGACGAAGACCAGGCGGGTCGCGCCGATCCGGCCGGTGACCTCCCAGCAGCCCTCGGCGGGGAAGTAAAGGCCGGTGGCCTGGAAGCCGGTGTCTCCGTAGCCGTCGGGGATGTCCGCGCGCAGGGGCGGGGCGGAGCCGTCCAGGCGGCGGCCGGTGATCTCGAATGCGCCGGGGCTGCCGCGCCACCAGCCGAACTTCATGCGGATGGCGCCGTCCTTCTCGATGAAGTCGGGGCCGGCGTCGATCACGCCGTCCGGCCAGAGGCCGCCGACCGCGAGCCGGCCGTCCCCGTAGGAGCGGTCCCAGCCGAAAAGGGATTCTTCGGGGATCTCCGAGGGGCCTGACCTGCCGGGATGCGTCACCGGGCAGTTCTGGGGGCCGGGTGGTGTGGTCTCGGTGCTCGTACAACCCGTCACGGAAAGGACCGCGGCGGTGATCACGGCCAGTACTCTGCTGGGCTTCATGTCATTTCGACACCGGCCGCCCTCGCGGGGTTCTCTTCCGGACGGTCCCGGGATTGACCCGGGACCGCCGGATGTCCCGTCCTCAGAATGTGCCCGATTCATTTCCCGAGAAGGACGTGCGCCTGAGTTCGGATGCGCTCAATTCTCGTGCGGGGAAACGGTGGGCCCATCGGTCGGATGACCTAAGTTCCTTTCGTCAGAGGAATCTCCAGAGGTTGTTGTTCGAGCCGTTGTCGTCGGCCAGGACGACCTGGGCGCCCTGGGAGGTGCCGCCGAGGCCGAGGACCCGGCCGCCGTTGGCGCACTGGATGCGGAAAGCGGCGTTGGAACCGTAGCGGAGGCGCCAGCGGTGGTCGCTGGTGCCGTTGTCGGCCCACTGGACGACGCGGGAGCCGGCCGCGGTGCCCATGTTCTCCACGCCCAGCACCTTCTGGCTGTTGGAGTTGCGGAACCGCAGGTAGCCGCCGGTGTCGACGATCGCGGTCCACAGATGGTCGGCGGTGCCGGTGTCGCCCCACTGCACGACCAGCGCGCCGTCCGCCGTGGACATGTTGGTGACGCCGAGAACCATGCCGGTGCCGACGTTCTGGACGCGCCGCGCGCCGTTGGGCACGAACCGCCACTGGTTGTCGGCGCTGCCGTTGTCCGGATCCTGTACGGCCTGCGCCCCGCTGGCGGTGGACCCGCCCTGAACGCCCAGCAGCTTGGAACTGTTGGCGTTGCGGATCTTGACCGAGCCGTCGCCGGCGTCGGTGATCGTCCAGCGGTGGTCGGCGGTGCCGTTGTCGGTCCACTGCATGACGCGGGCGTTGTCGGCCGTGGACATGTTCTCGACACCGAGCACCTTGCCGCTGTTGACGTTGCGGAACCGCAGCGCCGAGCCGTCCACGATCGGCACCCAGTCGTGGTCGGTGCTGCCGTTGTCGGTCCACTGCAGGGCCAGGCCGCCGTCGGCGGTGGACATGTTCTGGATGCCGAGCACCAGCCCGCTCGCCGCGTTGGCCAGCCGGAAACTGGCCTCGCCGCCGGTGCCGCCCCCGCCGGTGGCGTTCCAGTAGACGACGTAGTTGTGGTTGTGGGCGTCGTAGAACGGCCCCAGGTTGACCGAGGAGCCGTTGGCCGTGGCGGTGAACGCCAGCGCCGACGTGCTGGTCCGGTTGATCGTCGAGGTGTTCAGCGTCGGGGCGGACGACAGCGTGGTGTTGCCGTAGTTGCCGGAGAGCACGACCGGGCCGTACACGACGGCCTGGAGGTTGGGGTTGTCGTTGGCGGCCTTCATGATCACCCGCATGGGCAGCCGGACGGTCACCGTGTCGCCGGAGGACCACGACCGGGTCAGCACGGCGTAGGAGCCCGGCGTGGTGGCGATGCTCTGCTGGACCCCGTTGACGCTCACCGTGGCGCCCTGCGTCCAGGCCGGGATCCGGACGCGCATCGACCACGACCCGCTCACGTTCCCGCTGACCTGCAACGTCGTGGTGTCGCTCACCGGGTAGGAGGTGGACTGGGTGACCGTGATGCCGCGCTGCGACCAGTTCAGCGTGGAGGGCACGAACAGGTTCACGAACAGCGTCGTGCCGTCGTGGAAGTAGATCGAGTCCATCAGCTTGGTGTTGACCTCGATGCCGGTGCCCTGGCAGCACCACATCGAGTTGTAGTCCGTGCTCCAGGTGCCGCCGCCCCAGGCCGGGCCGACGCCGCGCCGACCGCCGGGGTTGAGCGGCGTGAAGTAGGTGACGTGCCCCCGGCTGTCGGCCGGGTTCTGCTGGCCGATGAGGTGGTTGAGCAGGGCGCTCTCGTAGAAGTCGAAGTAGTCGGCCCGGGTGGGCGCCAGGGTCCAGAGCTCCCTGGTCAGCTTCAGCATGTTGTAGGTGTTGCAGGACTCGGCGGTGTCCCTGGACAGGTAGCCCGCGATGGCGTTCGGCGCGCGGAAGTGCTCGGCCTGGCTGTTGCCGCCGATCACGTACGTGTGCGCGGTGGTGGTGATCGTCCACGCGTTGGCGGCGATGTCCCGGTAGCGGCTCGTGCCGGTCGCCTTGTACTCGCGCGCGGCCCCGATCCACTTGGGCACCTGCGTGTTCGCGTGCAGGCCGTTGAGCTGGTCGGAGTTGGACGCCAGCGGGTTGAACACGGCCGCGTGGTCGAAGCGCTGGGCCGTGGTCAGCCAGCGGGACTCGCCCGTCATCTGGTACAGGTCCGTGAGCACGGCGTTCATGCCGCCGAACTCGGTGCCCAGCATCGCCTGCATCTGGCTGGACGACAGCCGCCCGGTCCGCGTGTCCACCCATGCCGCCAGGGCCAGCAGCACCGTCCTGGCCTGGGTGTTGCCGATGTGCCGCCACACGTCGAGCAGCCCGGCGAGCGTCTTGTGGATGCAGTAGTACGGCACGTTGCCGTTGCTCAGCGTACGGTTCTCCACGGCCGTGATGTCGGACTCGGGAAAGCCCGACAGGTAGCCGGAGGCGAACCCGGCCGTGCCGTTGTTGGCCTGGCATTTGGCCAGCTCGGCGACCATGTAGTTGGCCTTGTCCCGGCAGGTCGTGTCGCCCAGTACGGCGTACGCCTGCGCCCAGGCCGTCAGGAAATGCCCCTGCATATGACTGCGGAACGGGAAGCTGGGGGCGTCCCAGCCGCCGTTGGCCGAGGCTCCGCCGGTGGAGAGGCGGTGGTTGGCGCGGAAGACGTACAGCAGGCGGTCGACGTCGACGAAGCGCAGGTAGGACAGCGTGCGGTTCTGGTTGTCGAGCCAGCGTCCCGAGTTCAGGCGCACCAGGCCGAGATCGAACTCGTACGCGGAGACGCCGATCTCGGACCTGGCCCACGGGAGGGCGGCCTGGGCGGCGGAGGTGCCGGCCACCTGACCGGCGGCGGTGAGCGCGACGCTGGCGCCGGCGGCCTGGAAGAGCTGGCGGCGGCTTAGTGACATGGGAGCTCCTGGGGGTGAGGGGCGGAAATCCAATGCATGATTGCGCTAACATTTTGCTTATAAAGAAATCCGAGTTTGGCGATCGGGACGTATCCCTGATGCGACACGGATGTTCCTTCCCGAAGGGCCCCGGTCCCGCGCCTTCCAGACGGGACCGGGGAGCTCGTGCTTGTTATCGCTAACATTTCTTGGCGGATCTACACGTCCTGCTCCTGTGGGTACGTGTCGCGGAGTACATCCGACGGTCCGATCCGGCGTCAACGAGCCGCGAGCCCCGCTGACCTGCGCATTGCCACCGGCACATTTCCAGCCAGGACATTCGCCCGGAGGGAGATCGCCCGCGAAAGTGAAAGTTTCACAGATGTGACCAGTTGGCAACACTGAGATTCGGGCGGACTCCGGTTGAGCATCCGGGGCGCCTGTGCGTGGGTACCATCGCTCTGTGTCCCCCAGGGTGATCGTCCGGCCGTACGCTGAGGCGGATCAGGACGCGGTCGTCGGGGTGTGGTCGCGTTCGGCCCGCCTGGCGCACCCGTTCGTCGACGGCGAAGGAGTCGGCGCGCGAGCCGACGAGATGCGCGAGGTCCATCTCCGCCAGGCCGACATGTGGGTGGCCCTGGACGAGACGGGCGAGATCGTGGGTCTGCTCGGTCTGCTCGGAGCCGAGATCGGCGGGCTGTTCGTGGATCCGCCGTCGCAGGGCCGGGGAATCGGCCGCCTTCTCGTCGAACACGCCGCGGCGATTCACGGCGAACTCACCGTCGAGGTCTACGAACTCAACGAACGTGCCTGTGGTTTCTACCGGCGAATGGGATTCGTGCCGTTCGGCTCACGGGTGGAATCCGAAACCGGGCTCACGCTGCTTCAACTCCGCCGGTGATGCCGTCCAGGGCCAGGTCGCTCAGCGCCTGACCCGGGTCGTCGGCCCCGAGCATGGCGAGTATGCGAGGTCAGGGCTGGGAGGCGGCGACCTTCAGGCCGAATCCGATCAGGACGGTGCCGGTGACGCGGTCCATGATGCGGCGTACCCGGGGTTTGGCGAAGAAGGCCCTGGCCCGGGACAGGAGCATCACGTATCCGCCGAGCCAGGCGATGGTGAGGGCGGCGTGCACCAGGACCAGCAGGGCCATGCCGACGTGGGGGGACAACTCGGACGGCGCGAGGGCGGGGAGCAGGCCGGTGTAGAACACGGCGATCTTGGGGTTGAGCAGATTGTTGATCAGCCCGGTCCGCCACGGGCCGCCCGCCGGGGCAGGACCGGCCACCACGGGCTCGACGCCCTGGCGACGGCTGTGAATCAACGCCTGGACACCCAGATACAGCAGGTACGCGGCACCGGCGAACTTCAGGATCGTGTACGCCGTCGTGGAGGCGGCCAGCACGGCGGCCAGCCCGGCCACCGTCAGCACCCCCCACACCAGCAGGCCCGCGGTGATCCCCCCGACGGTCCGCAGACCGTCCCGCCAGCCGGACGCGACGGCCTTCTTCGTGACCACCGCCATGTCAGGACCGGGCATCATCGTCAGGACGGCCAGGGCGCCGGCCGCGGCGAGGAAATGCAGGAACATGTCTGGAGTATGCACGCGCTGTCATCGCGCGGCGCGACGGAGGGTCGCCGTACCGATGATCAGAATCAGCAGGGCGAGTATCGGCGTCACGACGCTCCACCAGGTGAGGGCGGCCAGCGGCAGGGCGCCGAGGGGAAGCAGGATCATCGCGGCGGTCCGGGTGCGGGCGGACGCCGTACCGCCGGGGACGGTCAGGGCGAGGGACGCCAGGATCGCGGCGGCGCCCGCGAGGCCGGCGACGCGGGGCAGGCCCTGGATGTTCAGCGCCACCCAGGCGTACAGGAGTGCGCAGGCCGCGGTGAGCGCCGACAGCCACCACAGGCGAAGGTTCATGGTCGCTCCAGAGGGGGAGTGCTCAGCCGAGCAGGACGTCACGGGTGAGACGCCGCGGGCTGGGCGGCGCGGCGGCGGTCGGGTAGCCGATGCGGAAGGTCATCAAGGGGTGCAGGCCGGGCGGGAAGAGCGTCGCGGCGGCCGTGGTGAACTCGGGCGGCAGGCCGGCCGAACGTTCGCGGTCGATGCGCTCGGGGATCTGGCACAGAGGCTGCATGGCCAGCCCGTTGGCGGTGGCCCACAGGTGCAGACGCTGCCATGCCCGCCCGGTCCGCAGCCGCTGCACCGGGTCGAGGGGATCGCGGGTGAGCAGCGCGCCGAAAGCGGCGGCGGTGGGCACCTGGGTTTCGGCGGTGCCGCGCAGCCAGCCGTCGTTGTTCTGGCTGTGGGAGGCGGGCAGCAGCTTCGCCAGCGTCCTGATCAGGCGAGGTTGCCCCGACGCGTCGACGGTCACGCCGTCCTTGCGGGCCTGGATCTCCCGGCGGGTGCCGCGATACCAGGCGAAATCATCGGTCGTCTGCTGCCGGTCGGCGATGACGGCCCGGGTCGCGCGCACCGTGAGGTCGCCGAAGGCCTGCCTGCCCGGGCCGTCGTCGAACCAGACCAGTTCGACGCCACCGTCCTCGCTCGACCCGGCCAGGCCGCCCAACTGATCCAGGACGCGCCGCGGCACCGGCCGTCCGGTGTCGTACGCGCCGCGGTCGGTGTGCCGTCCGGCGATGTACGGGAACAGCTCGGCCGTCCGCGGACGCGACCCGGCGAGGGTCACCCGGGCGACATGCCGGGGTTGCGCGGGGTCCGGCATGAGTTCCGCCGTCGCGCGCAGGCCGTTCGACGGGGCGGCCAGGAGCAGGTTCTCGATCGCGCACCCCAGCGAGATGTGCAGTTCCCGCAGCAGCGGGTCGATCGCGCCCAGGGTCCTGGAGGTGTCGGCGAAGACGTCGATGCGGTCCGGGGCGACCCTGAACAGCCACGGCTGGCTGTTGTGCGCGTTGGCGGCGAGCACGGCGGCGTTGACGAGGGCACGCGGGTCTCCCGCCACCGGCCCGGCCTGCTCCCAGGCGGCGTACGCGGGACCGGTCTCGCTCGTGAACACGCCGCGGTCGATCGCGTACCAGGTGGACGCGGTCCCGGCGGCGACGGCCAGCGTGCCCGCCCCGAGTCCGGCCAGGGAAAGGAAGCGGCGGCGGTTGAGGTCCCGCCCGCGGGGCGTCTCGTTCATCCCGTGGTCCCTCCGGACAGCACGCGCAGGGCGGCCGGGGTCAGATAGGGGGCGAGGACGACCTTGACCAGGTCCAGGCCGCGGCCCACCTGCGCCGGATCCCGCGGATCGCCGGTGACGTCCAGGAAGCCCAGCCAGCTCTCGGAGATGAGCCAGATGGCGACGGTCAGGTCGGCCAGCGTGCCGGGCGGTTCGGGGGCCCGCATCAGCCCCTGCGCGACGAGTTGTTCGGCGAAGGCGGACCACTCGCCGAGCCGCCGCCGGTAGGCCGCGTCGTAGACGGCGCGCAGTTCCCCGTCGGCCTGGAGCAGGGCGAGGATCTCGCGGCCGAAGAAGCGGTTCTCCCAGGAGAGCCGGGCTCCCCGGGCGAATCCGGCGGCCAGCGTCTCCAGATTCCGCTGGGCGTCCGGGCTCGGGTCCCACCGGTCGGTCCACTCGGCCACGTACTCGTCCAGAAGGCCGCGGATGATCTGCTTCTTGTCGGAGAAGTGGTAGTAGAGGTTCCCCGGACTCAGGCCCGCGGCGGCGGCGATGTGGTTGGTGCTCACGGCCGCCGTCCCCTGCTCGTTGAACAGGTCGCGCGCCGCCGCGAGAATCCGCCCCCGCGTGGCCAGCGACTTGCCGGTCTTGACCGCCTTCGCGGAGTCTCGCGGCATACGTTTAGAGTCCATGCTCTAATTAGAGCATGGACTCTAAACTGTGGCTACCCCCTCAGCCGCAGGTCCACCTGGACCATGGTGGCGTCCCAGATGGCGGACGCCGGGTCGATCACCGCGAAGTGGTCGCCCGCCTGCTCGACATAGGTCACGTCGTCGCCGCTGGCCCGCGCCCCGGCGACGTAGCGGCGGTTGAAGTCGATCAGATCGAGGTCGTCGTCCCGGCCTATGACGAGGAGCTGCGGCACGCCCGACGGGAGGCGGCTCATCGGATCGGCGGAGGCGTACACCTCGGGGATCTCGGCGGGGGAGCCGCCGAGGGCGTGCGGGACGGCGCCCGTCCCGATCCGGCGTCGCGCTCCCTCGGCGAGGTTGACCGCACCGGCCAGCGAGACGGCGAGCGCGACCCGGGCGCCGTCGGCGGCGGCCCGCAGCGCGAGCTGGCCGCCCGCCGAGTGGCCGAGGACCGCGACCCGATCGAGGTCGAGGGAGTCGAGGGAGACGCCGGGGAGGTCCGCCAGCCGGGCGAGTCCCGCCGCGACGTCCGCGGTCGTGGCCGCCCAGCCGTGCCGGTCCGGGCGGCGGTATTCCAGGTTCCACGCCGCGTACCCGCGGTGGGCCAGGTCGATGGCGAGCGCGTCCATCAGGTCGGCCGCCCAGATCGAGCGCCAGTAGCCGCCGTGGATCAGGACCGCCACCGGCAGCGGCCGTCCGTCGTGGCCGGGCGGCAGCCGCAGGTCGCCCCACTGCTCGTCGTCCTCGCCGTACGGGATGCGGCGGGCCGGGTGCCGCAGCCGGTGCACGGCGTGTCGGATCGCCCAGGTCAGGCCCCCGAGGCCACGGCCGTGGACGTGGGCGGATCCGGCGGCTACCTCGATCGGGCCGGTGTCGGCCAGGTCGTACCAGACCGTGCGGGGCGCGTGCGGGCCGGAGCGAAGGCGCAGCGAGCCGGGACCGGCCAGCGCGACGATCGCGCAGGAGGCGTCCCGGCCCGCCTCGTCGAGGATGTGCCCCAGCGCTTCCGCGTCGGCGGCGTCCACCAGGCGGCCGGAGACCCCCAGCCGCCGCCACTCGCCCTCGGCCACCTGCCGGACCAGCGCGGGGTCGGCGACCGGCCCGGGTCCGGTCACGACCAGAACGCGGTCGACTGTCGTCGTCATGGGAGTTCTCCTGCCTTGCCCAGGAACGCGGCGTCCTGCCGGACAGCGGTCTGCCCGCTCAGGAAGCGGGCCGCGAACCGTGCGATGATCATCGATCGTGCCGCTCAACAGAATGGCCCGAGGTCGCCGCTTCGTGCGCTATCCGGTCCGCCGGCGCAGATGGCCATGTCGCGCCGCACCGGTTCAGTCTGGTCCTAGACGAGCGTTCTGGCGGACCAGATCTCGGGGAAGACCACGCGGTCCATGCTCCGGCGCAGCCAAGCCGCTCCCGCCGAGCCGCCGCTGCCGGACTTCTCGCCCATGCTCCGCTGCACCGCCTTGAGGTGCTGGTAGCGCCAGTCGCCGAACCCGTCCGCGAGCTCGGTGAGCGCCTCACCGAGCATCCAGAGCGGATTGCCGGGCGTTTCGTCACGGTAGATGTCGACCCAGGCGGCCTCCACCGCGGGATGCCGCTCGTGCTCGGCGGCCACGTCGCGGTCGAGCAGGTCGCGCGGGATGCCGAAGCCGCGCCGCGCGAGCACCGCGATCACGTCGTCCCACAGGCTCGGCGCGCGCATGGCCTCCAGCAGCGCCTCGTACGCCTCCGGGTGCCGGTGGAACGGCCGCAGCAGCGCCGCGTTCCGCAGGCCCAGCAGGAATTCGAGGTGCCGGTACATGGCGGACTGGAAGCCCGACGCCTCGCCCAGCTGGTCCCGGAAGCGGTTGAAGTCGGCCGGCGTCATCCAGCGCAGCCCCCGCCAGGCGGCGTTGAGCCCTTCGATGTCCAGGCACGCGCGCCGCAGCGGCCCGAGCGCTCCCCAGACGTCGTCCTCCCGGAGCAGCCGCTGCGCCTCGCGCAACTCGAAGCAGGTCAGTCCGAAGTACAGTTCCATGATCTGGCTGATCATGAGGAAGGACATCTCGCCGGGGTCCTTGCTGATGGGCTTCTGCAGCGAGTGCAGCGTGCCCGCGTGCACGTACGCGTCGTACGGCAGGCCGCCGACGAACTCCAGGGTGGGCTCCCCGGCGTTGGCGGCCGCCCTGGCCGCGCGTTCCCCCGCGTTGGACGGGCGTACGGCCCTGTCGGTGGTCTCCACGAGTCGGCTCCCTTACGGGCGTGACATGTGCGCCCTGAGTGCCTTAATGCTCTCCCAAACGGTCAGAGGCCGTGAAGGACGACTTAAAGGTGCGATGCATCATTGTCTTATAGTTTTACGGCGAAAACGCCCGCTCGCTTCACGAACCGAAGGTGGCCATGGACGATATGGACTGGGCGCTCCTGCGCGAGCTGCAGGTCGACGCGCGCCTCTCCTTCAGTGAGCTGTCCCGCCGGGTGCACCTGTCGCCGCCCGCCGTGGCCGAACGGGTACGGCGGCTGGAGGAGACCGGCGTCATCTCCGGCTACCACGCCCGGGTCGACCTGGCCCGGATCGGCTGGCCCGTGATGGCCATCATCCGGATGTCCTGCTACGGCCCCCGCTGCATGCTGCGCGACCCTGCGGTGGCCGGGTGGCCGGAGGTGCTGGAGATCCACCGGATCACCGGCGACGCCTGCTGCATCCTCAAGGTCGCCGCCGAGTCGATGGACGCCTTCGAGCAGGTCATCGACCGGCTCGCGCCGTACGGCCAGCCGTCCAGCACGATGGTGCTGTCCACTCCGCTCGCGTGGCATCCGGTCACCCCGCCCAGGGCTCCGGCCGGGGACCGGTCACGCCCGTCCGCCTGACACCGCGGCGGGTTCCCTGCGCAGCGCCGGCAGCACCGCCGAGCCGAGCAGCTCCACGCCGCGCCGGTCGCTCAGGCCGTGCGGGGTGCCGAACTCGACCCGCCGCACGCCCGCGTCGATGAGGGCCTGCGCCCGCTCGGCGACCTGGTCCGGGGTCCCGGCGAAGGCGAACAGGTCGAGCAGGTCGTCGGGGATGAGCCGGCCGGCCGCCTCGTGCCGGCCCGCGTCGATCAGCTCCTTCACCCGGGCCAGCAGGTCCGCGGGGATGTCCACGGTCGGGTCCAGCTCGGCCACGACCGCGAGGTACATGGCCACCTCGGCCCGCGCCCGGCTCCGCGCCGCCCCGCCGTCGGTGTCGACGACGGTGACCGCGCCGAGCACGATCCCGACCTCCCCGGGAGCCCGCCCGGCGGCCTCCGCGCCCGGCCGCAGCCGCTCCCGGATCACCGCCACCATGGCCGGGTTGGCGCTGCCGCCCACCTTGATCTCGTCGGCGATCCGCCCGGCCAGCGCCGCCCCCCTGGCACCCCAGGCGCCGAGCAGCAGCGGCGGATCGGACCGGTGCACGGGATAGCGCAGCGCGGTGCCCGGAGCCAGCCGGAACACCTTCCCCGCGTACCCCTCGGCGTCGCCGCGCAGCAGCCGGTAGACGACCTCCGCCGCCTCCGCCATGGTGGTCAGCGGCCGGTGCTGCTCGATCCCGACCGCGCCCAGCCACGTCCCCCTGGCCAGCCCCAGGTACGCCCGGCCGCGCGAGGCCAGGTCGAGCGCCGCGATCTGCCCCGCGATCTCGTACGGCGCCAGCGAGTAGGGGTTCAGGCAGGCCACCCCCAGGCGGACCCTCTCGGTGGCGGCGGCCATCTCCAGCAGGGGGAAGATCGGCGGCTGGTACATCAGGTCGCCGAACACGGTCAGCACGTCGAAGCCGTGCTCCTCGGCGCTGCGCGCCAGCCGTGCGTAGTCGCCGGCCCGTTTGTCGCTCTGCAGCCCGAGCCCGATCTCCACGGCGGTCACGGCAGGGTTCTCCTCTGGTCGGTCACGTGAGGTCGGCGGAGTTCATCCGGCGGCGGCGGGTGCGCGACACCCGCATGATCAGCCGCTCCTCGGGGTCGGGGCAGGCGAACAGGGAGTCCTGGGCCAGCCAGTCGCCCGCCGCCAGGTCGCGCTGCTTGGCGGCCAGGAAGGGCAGGACGGAGGCCAGCGCGTACACGCAGAAGTGCTTGCCGTCGGGGAGGCTCAGGTGGGCGCTCTCGGTCAGGTCGAAGTGGTCGCCGGTACGCATGCCGCAGACCGACCGGCCCTCGATGCGATCGACGGTGACCCGCAGGTCGTAGATCTCCATATCACCGGAAATTTCATCGGATAGGGGGTCGTCCATCGGGCGAGTCCTTCCGTGGACCCGGCGCTCAGGGCGTCGGGGGGTTTATGGCCAGAACGATCTCCGCTTCGGCGTCGGAGGTGTTCAGGTAGCGGTGCGGCCGGTTGGAGTCCAGGGTCAGGCTCTCGCCCGCGGCGACGGTGTAGGTGGCACGCTCCACCTGGACGGTGAGGGTCCCCGCCACGACGTACACGCACTCCAGGGACGGGTGGCTCCACAGCTCGTCGCTGGAGACCTCGCCGGGGGCCAGGACCGCGTGCAGCACCTCCAGCTGCCCGTTGCCGGGGGTGAGCCGTTCGTACCGGATCTGGCCGTTGGGCGCGCCGAGGGTGGTGCGCTCGCCGGGACGGCTGATCCACACCGAGGGGGCGGCGGGATCCTCGAACAGCGAGGCGATGGACGCTCCGAACACCCCGGCCAGGCGGCGGAGGGTCGACAGGCTGGGTTCGGTGACGCCCCGCTCGATCTGGCTGAGCAGCGTCGGGGAGACCCCCGCCTGCTCGGCCAGCGCGCGCAGGCTCATCCCCCGTTCGGTGCGCAGCTCGTGTAAGCGATCTCCGATCACCTACGCCGTCCTTCCTACCATCGCTCTGTCACGTGCAGGTTAACTTCACACGTGGCATGCACCGTAGGGGCGGGCGTGGCCCCCGTCAACCGACACGGTGAGCAGGTTGTCCGTATTCAGGGGTATTGACGTGGTCCCTTTGTACGCCCTAGCGTGCCCGGTCAACGTGCAGTAAGGCTGCACGTCGGGTCGCGGTCCCGGCCGCCGCCACACAGGAGAGTCATGAATCCGCCACATACGCCCGAGCGACCCCCCGCCCGGCCCATGCGCTGTCCCATACGTCCTGCCCGAACGCTCTCGTAGCCCGGCCTTGGAGACCCCCATGAAGATCCGCCGGTCTGCCGGTGTACTCGCCGCCGCCGTGGCGCTGTCGACCCTGCTCGCCGCCTGCGGCGGTGGCGGCGCCACCCCGTCCTCCGCCAGCGGGCAGGGCGGGAAGACCCTCGTCATCGACACCGCGTTCCAGCTCAAGACCACCGACCCGGCCCGTATGTTCGAGCCGACCGGGCTGCTCATCGACCAGTCGATCTACGACACGCTGCTCACCTTCAAGGGCGGCGACGTGACCAAGCCGGTGCCCGCGCTGGCGGAGTCGTACACCGCGGCCCCGGACGCCAAGAGCTTCACGTTCAAGCTCCGCACCGACGCGAAGTTCTCCGACGGCACCCCGGTCACCTCGGCCGACGTCGTCTTCTCGCTCAACCGGGTGAAGAACGTGAAGGGCAACCCGTCGTTCCTGATGGACGGCCTCACGGTCACCGCCCCCGACCCGGCCACCGTGGTCGTCGCCAGCGAGAAGCCGAACACGGCCGTCCCGTTCATCCTGCCCAACCCCGCGCTGGGCATCGTCAACTCGGCCGTGGCCAAGAAGAACGGCGCGAGCGACGCCGAAGGGGCCGACAAGGCCGACACCGCGGAGAGCTTCTTCAACGCGCAGTCCCTGGGCAGCGGGCCGTACGTCCTCGACAGCTACAGCACCACCTCGCAGGTCGTGCTGACCGTCAACGAGAAGTACTGGGGCCCCAAGCCGGCGTACGCCAAGGTCGTGGTCCGCAACACGCAGGCCAACGTGCAGCGGCTCAACGTCCTCAAGGGCGAGTCGCAGATCGCGGTCGACCTCTCGCCCGAGCAGGCCAAGGGCCTCGACCAGCTGCAGATCGTCAACGGCGCCTCCCCGAACGTGTTCTTCGTGTTCACCAACAACAACCCGGAGATCTCCAAGATCTCCTCGAACCCGAAGTTCCAGGAGGCCGTGCGGTACGGGATCGACTACCAGAGCCTGGTCGACCTCGCCGGTGAGGGAGCCGTGCAGGCGCCCGGCGTCGTCCCGTCGGTCTTCCTGGGCGCGCTCCCGGCGGGCGACGGGGTCAAGCGCGACGTCGCGCGGGCCAAGGCGGCGCTGGCCGAGTCCGGCCTGCAGAACCCGACCGTGAAGCTGAACTACCCGAGCGACGTGCAGGTCAACGGGCTCAACTTCGGCGACCTCGCCGCCCGCGTGCAGGCCAACCTCAAGGAGGTCGGCATCAACGTGGAGCTGGCTCCCGCGTCGGTGCAGACCGCGCTGGAGTCCTACCGCGGCGGCACCGAGGAGATGGGCCTGTGGCAGTGGGGCCCGGACTTCCCCGACCCCAGCAACTACCTGAACTTCCTGCCGGGCCAGCTGGTCGGCCTGCGCGCCGGATGGGCCGAGGGCGCGGCCCCCGAGCTGGAGGAGCTGGGCGCCAAGGCCGGGACGACCGTGGAGGACAGCGAGCGGTCCGGCCTGTACGTGGACATCCAGCACAAGATGAACGAGGCGGGGCCGATCATGCCGCTGATCCAGCCGGCCCAGATCCTGGTCGCCGCGAAGTCGGTGAGCAACCTGCAGTCCAACGCCCTCTGGCTGGTCAACGTCCGTGAACTCGGCTAAAGCCCCCAGCCGTCCTCCCGGGGCGGGCCGGCGTCGTCCGGCCCGCCCCGGCGGGGTGACACGGTTCCTCGCCCGGCGCCTGGCCGCCGCCGTGCTGCTGTGCGTCGGGATCACGCTGATCGCGTTCGTCCTGACCCAGCTGGTCCCGGGCGACCCCGCCGCCGCGAACCTCGGGCAGCGGGCCATCGGCGACCCGGAGGCGGTGGCCGCCTTCCGCGCCAAGTACGGCCTGGACCAGCCGCTGCCGGTGCAGTACCTGACCTACATCGGCAACGTGCTCCAGGGCAATCTCGGCATGTCCCAGCAGAGCCACCGCCCGGTGGCGCAGGACCTCGCCGAGTACGTCCCGGCCACCATCGAGCTGGCGATCTTCGCGATCGTGCTGTCGCTCCTGGTCGGCGTCGCCCTCGGCGTCGTGGCCGCCGTCAACCGGGACCGCTGGCCCGACCAGGTGCTCCGCGTGGTCAGCCTGGGCGGGGTGTCCATGCCGACCTTCTGGGTCGCGCTGGTCGCGTTCTACCTGCTGTTCTTCAAGTTCGGCCTGCTGCCGGGGGGTGGCCGCCTGGATCCGGGCATGACGCCGCCGCCGTACGCGACCGGGTTCTACACGGTGGACGCGGCGCTCGCCGGGCAGTGGGACGTGCTGGCGTCGGCGGCCGGGCACCTGGTGCTGCCCTCGCTCGTGCTCGCCGTTTACACCGTGGGGATGCTGATGCGCTTCACCCGCGCGTCCGTGCTGGAGATCCTCGGCAACGACTACGTCCGCGCGGCCAGGGCCAAGGGCCTGCCCGAGCGGGTGGTCATCATGCGGCACGTGCTGCGCCCCGCGATGGTCGCGATCATCACGGTGGCGGGCGTCGCCTTCGGCAGCCTGCTGTCCGGCGCGGTCCTGGTGGAGAACATCTTCTCCTGGCCGGGCCTCGGCCAGTACGCCTACCGCAGCGCCGTCAACCTGGACCTGCCCGGCATCATGGGCGTCAGCATCGTCGTCGCCGCCGTCTACATCCTCATCAACCTGCTCGTGGACCTCCTGTACGGAGTCATCGACCCGAGGATCAGGCTGACATGACGAGTGACTCCACACCTCTGCCCGCGCCCCGCGCCCGCCGCGACCCGGCCGCCCGCTCGCCGTGGCGGCAGCCGCTCGCCCTGGTCGGCGCCGCGTTCGTGGTGCTCTGGGTGCTGGTGGCGCTGCTCGCGCCGCTGCTCGCCCCGTACGGGCCGCTCGACCAGCTGGCGGACAAGCTGCTCGAACCGTCCGCGCAGCACTGGTTCGGCACCGACGAGCTCGGCCGCGACGTGCTCAGCCGGGTGATCCACGGGGCCAGGGTGTCGCTGCCGCTGGCCTTCCTGCTGGTGGCGTTCGCCGCGGCGCTCGGCTCCGTCGTCGGCGCCGTGGCCGGCTTCTTCGGCGGCTGGGTGGACGGCGCGCTGATGCGCCTGGCCGACCTGGTGTTCGCCTTCCCCGGCATCATCCTGGCCATGGCCGTCGCCGCCGCGCTCGGCCCCGAGCTCCGCAACGCCGTCCTGGCCGTCGTCGTGGTGTCGTGGCCGTCGTACGCGCGGCTGGTGCGCGGCCTGGTCCTGACGGCCAGGAACTCCGAGTACGTCATGGCCGGCCGCCTGCTCGGCTCGTCGTCCGTGCGCACGATGATGGTGGACCTGCGGCCCAACATCGCCGGCCCGGTGCTGGTGATGGCCGCGCTCGACGTGGGCAACGCCGTACTGCTGCTGTCCGGTCTGTCGTTCCTGGGGCTCGGCGCGCAGCCGCCCACCGCGGAGTGGGGGGCCATGGTGGCGGCCGGCGCGGCCAACTTCGACCGCTGGTGGGTCGGCCTCTTCCCCGGGCTGTCCATCCTGACCGTCGTGCTCGCCTTCAACTTCGTCGGAGACACGCTGCGGGACGCCCTCGATCCGCGTACCGCGCGTGCGATCAGGGGGTGACCGTGGGAGCGCTTCTGGAGGTCGAGGACCTCACCGTGTGGCTCGCCACGCGCGGCGGCCCGCGCAAGGCCGTGGACGGCCTGTCGTTCCAGGTGGACGCCGGGGAGATCTTCGGCATCGCGGGGGAGAGCGGCAGCGGCAAGACGATGACCGCGCTGGCCCTGCTCGGCCTGCTCCCGCACGCCGCCAAGACCGCGGGCAGGGCGGTGTTCGAGGGCCGCGACCTGCTCGCCATGCCCGCCCGCGAGCTGCGCGCCGTACGCGGACGGAAGATCGCGATGGTGTCCCAGGACCCGTCCACGAGCCTGCACCCGATGCTCAGCATCGAGACGCAGCTGACCGAGCACATGCGCCACCACCTCGGGCTGGGCAAGTCGGAGGCGCGCGGGCGGGCCGTCGAACTGCTCGCCACCGTGCGCATCCCCGACCCGGAGCAGGCGCTGCGCGCGCACCCCGCCCAGTTCTCCGGCGGCATGCGCCAGCGCATCGCCATCGCCGTGGCCCTGGCCTGCGAACCCCGCCTGCTGCTGGCCGACGAGCCGACGACCGCGCTCGACGTCACCGTCCAGGCGGGCATCCTGCGGCTGCTCCACCGGCTGCGCCGCGAACGGGACCTCGCGGTCATCGTGATCACCCACGACCTCGGCGTCATGTCCGCCGTCGCCGACCGCATCTGCGTGATGTACGGCGGGCGCACCGCCGAGGTGGGCCCGCGCGAGGACGTGCTGACCCGCCCCCGGCACCCGTACACCCGGGGACTGCTCGACGCGCTGCCGCACCCGGAGGGCGGGGCGGCGACGCTCCAGCCGATCCCGGGCAGCCCGCCGGCGCTCGGCGCGGTACCCGAGGGATGCCCGTTCCACCCCCGCTGCGGATTCGCCGTCCCGGACTGCCGGGCCGTACGCCCGGAGCCGGTGCTCGTCGCATCCGGGCACCTGGCGGCCTGCCCGCCCGACCCGCTGGGAGGCGCCGCGTGAGCGCGTTGCTGGAGGCGACCGGCGTCGCCGTGGAGTACCACCGGCGGGGCGCTCCCGCCCTGCGCGCCGTGGACCGGGCCGACCTGACCGTGGCGCGCGGCGAGATCCTCGGGCTCGTCGGCGAGTCCGGGTGCGGCAAGTCCACGCTGGGCCGCGCGGTGGTGGGCCTGCTGCCCACGGCCGCCGGTGAGATCCGCTTCGACGGCCGGCCGGTCGTCCCGCTGGGCCTGCGCCGGCGGGCGCCCGGCATGCGCGGGCTTCAGATGGTCTTCCAGGATCCGTACGCGTCGCTCAACCCCCGGCGTCTGGTCGGCGACCAGGTCGGGGACGGGTACCTCCTCGGCGGAGCCGCCCGCGCGGAGGCGCTGCGCCGGGCCGGGGAGCTGCTCGAACGCGTCGGCCTGCCCGCGGACGCCGCCCGGCGGTACCCGCACGAGTTCAGCGGCGGCCAGCGCCAGCGCATCGCGATCGCCAGGACGCTCGCGGCCGAGCCGAGCTGCATCGTGGCCGACGAGCCGATCAGCGCGCTCGACGCGTCCGCGCAGGCATCGGTCGCCAACCTGCTGGTGGAGCTGGTCCGCGAGCTCGACATGGGCATGGTGTTCATCTCGCACGACCTGTCGGTGGTCCGGCAGATCGCCGACCGCACCGCGGTCATGTACCTGGGGCGCGTCGTCGAGGTCGGCCCCACCCGGCAGGTGTGGTCCGCGCCCGCTCACCCGTACACGCAGGCGCTCATCTCGGCGGTGCCCCGGGCCGACGGCGCCGGCGTGCTCCCGGTCGAACTCCCTGGCGACGTCCCCGACCCGGCCCGCCCGCCCGGCGGCTGCCGGTTCCATCCGCGTTGCCCGGTGGCGCGGCCCGAATGCTCCCGGGATGACCCGCCGCTCGTCGCCCTGCGGGACGGGCGGTCGGCGGCCTGCGTGCTGCAGACCGCCGGTGAGGCGGCCCGCCCGCTCGCCGAGCCACGGCCCGTGGCGGCGGAGTGAGCCTTCCGATGGGTGCGCTTCTGGCGCGGTTGCGGCTCGTGGAGTTCGTGAGCCGTCGTGGCGGGATGAGCCTTTCGGGCGGCGCGGGGTCCGACGCGGTCATGGCTGGTGGGCTCGTGCGTCGTCTTGGTGGAGTGAGCTTCTCCGGTGGCGGGGGTCTGACGCGGTTGTGGTTGGTGGGCTCGTGCGTCGTTTTGGTGGAGTGAGCTTTTCGAGTGATGCGGGTCTGGCGTGGTCGTGGCTTGTGAGCCGTGGTGGCGGAGGGAGTGTTCCGGTGGTGCGGGTCTGACGCGGTTTGGTGGCTGTGGAGCTCACGGGCCCTGGTGGCGGAGTGAATTTTGATGGAAGGACGTGACATGACCGACGATGCGTCGGTGCTCGCCGATCTGACCGATCTGACAGAGCGGTTCTGGACCTGGCGGCTGGACACCACCCCGCGTACCCGGGACGACATTCCGCGGGTGACCCGTCCCGCCGGGTGGCGCCCGGCGTGGGACGCCGCATCCGTCGAGGACGGCTTGCGCTTCCTGGCGGAGATCGAGCGTGGTCTGGCCGCCGTCGCGCGGTCCTCGGACGTCGGGGTCGAGGTGGCGCGGCGGTTGCTCGGGTCGGCCACGGCGCGGGTGCGCTGGGAGCTCGACGTCGTGCGGAGCTGGCGGCGCGACCCCTGGTTCTACCTTGATCAGACGGTTGGCCACATTTACGACGCCCTGCTCGCGCCGGGTCCCTTCGGCGCGGCGCGCAGCGCGGACCTCGTGGAACGGCTGCGTTGGATCCCCGGCACGCTCGACACCGCCAGGGACAACCTGGACGCCACCGCGACCCGCGAGTTCGCCGAGCTCGCGCTGGACGACAGCGCCGAGGTGCCCGAGCAGCTCCGTACGTCGATCGCGCTGCTCGCGCCCATGCTCGACGCGGAGTGGCGGGAGGCCGCCGGCGAGGCGGCCGACGCAGCGGCGCGGGCGCTCGCGGATTGGCGCTCTTGGCTGAGCGGCCGGCTCGCCACGTTCGCCCCGCACACGCCGGTCGGCCCTGAGGCGTTCGGCTTCTTCCTGCACAGGGTGGCCCTGCTGCCCTGGTCGACGGCGGAGATCCTCAGCCTCGCCGCCCAGGAGCGGGACCGGGCCGAGGCGTTCGAGCTGTTCGAACGCGCCAGGTCAGGGCCGCCCGAGTGGCCGGCCCCGCCCGCGACGGCGGAGGAGCAGTGCGCGGCGGAACGGGCGGCCGAGCTCGACGTACGCGCGTTCTACGAGGAGCGCGGCCTGCTGTCCCAGCCCGCGGAGCTCCGGCACTACCGGAACCTGCCCCGGCCCGCCTACCTGGAGCCGCTGCGCTGGCTGGGCGTCAGCGACGACCTCACCGACGAGGACCGGCTGGACCAGGACGGGATCAGCTACGTGCCGGTGCCGGGGCTCGACCTGCCGTACTTCTACCGGGCCAACGCCGCCGACCCCCGGGCCGGGATCATCCACGAAGGGGTTCACTACCAGCAGCTGGCGCTGACCTGGCGGCACCCGGATCCGGCGCACCGGCGGTTCTACGACTCCGTGCCCAACGAGGGCATCGCCTTCTACAACGAGGAGATGATGCTCCAGGCCGGCCTGTTCGAGGACGCGCCGCTCAGCCGGGCCATCGTCTACAACTTCATGCGGCTGCGGGCGATCCGGGTCGAAGTGGACGTACGCCTGGCCCTCGGCGAGATCGACATCGACGGCGCCGCGCGGATGCTCCACGAGCTCGTGCCGGTCGATCTGGAGACGGCCCGAGAGGAAGCCGCCTTCTTCGCGGCCACCCCGGGACAGGGACTGTCGTACCAGGTCGGAAAAGCGCAGGTGGTACGCCTGCTGGCGGACGCGGCGCGCCGCGACCGGGACGGGTTCGACCTGCGGGCCTTCCACAACGCGCTCTGGTCGGACGGCAACGTGCCGCTGGCCGTGCAGCGGTTGCAGCTGCTCGGCGACGCGGGTGAACTGCTGCGGGCCGACGCGCTCGCCGAGTCCGGGGCGGACATGCGCCGCTTCGGCGCGGAGCTCCTGGACGCTATCACCTCGGGCGACGTGGCGCGGGTGGATCTGCTCTACGCCGACGACGTACGCGTCTGGCACAACTACGACGGCGTAGCCCGGGACAAGGCGGAAAGCCTGAACGCGGTGCGCCTCATCGCCGCGCACTACGACGGCTTCCATGCCACGGAGGTACGCATCGACCCCGTGCCGGGCGGCTACGTGCAGCGCTGTGTCTACCGGGGACGGGACCGGGGGACCGGCGCCGAGCTGGCGGTCGACGCGATGATGCGCGTCGATGTCCGTGACGGCCGGGTGACCCGAATCGAGGAGTACACCGACCCCGCCCAGGGCTCGGTACCCGAGTCCGCTGGGTCCGAATCCGCCGATGCGTCCCAGTCCGGAGCATTCGAGATGAGCATGCCCGGGTCCGGAGCATCTGAGCTGAGCGTGCCCGGGTCCGGGGGATCTGCGGTGAGCGTGCCCGGGTCCGGAGCATCTGAGCTGAGCGGGCCCGAGTCCGGGGGATCTGCGGTGAGCGTGCCCGGGTCCGGGGGATCTGCGGTGAGCGGGCCCGAGTCCGGTCGATTCGAGGTCGGTGTGCGCGAGCCCGCTGCATCCGACTCCGGGGTCGAGTCCCTTGTGCCCTATTCGGGCGCGAGGTTCCGGGACGGTACCGGATGGGAGGAGCAGGCCGGTTACTCACGGGCGGCGCGGCAGGGTGAGGACATCGCGGTGAGTGGGACGACCGCGCACGCCGCCGACGGTTCGGCCCTGCACCCGGGTGACACCTACGCCCAGACTCTCGAATGCCTGCGCCGGGCGGTGACGGCGGTGGAGAAGCTGGGCGGCGCGCGTACCTCGGTGCTTCGGACAAGGCTGCTGCTCGCGCCGGAGGCGGACTGGCAGGCCGCCGCGCGAGCCCACGCCGAGGTGTTCGGCGACGTGGCCCCCGCCAACAGCACGTACGTGGTCGGCTCGCTGATCGGGGCCGGTTTCCTCGTCGAGGTCGAGGTCGACGCGAAGGCGGCCGGCGCGTGACGTACTCCCTGCGGGTCAACAACGACCTGGACATCGAGACCCTGGTGGATCTGGCGCGGCGGGCCGAACGGTACGGGTTCGACCAGCTCTGGGTGTCCAACGACCTGTTCCTGCGCTCGGCCCCGGTGCTGCTCGGCATCCTGGCCGCGAAGACGGAGCGGATCAAACTCGGCGTCGGGATCATGAACCCGTACTCCGTGCACGTGTCGGAGATCGCCATGATGGCGGCCACGATGCAGGAGGCCACCGGCGGCCGGTTCCTGCTCGGCGTCGCGGCCGGATCCGCCGAGTTCCTCGCCTGGGCGGGGATCGAGCGCCCGCGCCCGCTCGCCAGGACGGCCGAAGCGGTCACCGTGCTGCGTGCCCTGCTCGGCTCAGCGGAGGTCAGGGACGAGGTCAGGTGCGAGGTCAGGGGCGAGGCCAGGGAGGAACTGCCCGCGTGGTTCGGGCCGCTCTCGCAGCTCCGCCTGCCCCCTGGCGAGCCCGTCCCCGTGTACGTCGGCGCGATGAGCCCGAAGATGCTCCAGCTCGCCGGACGACTGGCCGACGGCGTCCTGCCCCTGCTCTACCCGCCCGAGCACTTCACCACCGCCAGGGCGGAAGTACTGCGGGGAGCCGAGAAGGCCGGCCGGTCCCCAGCGGAACTCGACATCCCCGCCTGTTTCTGGGTGTCGGCGGGCGACGACGAGGAGCAGGCCCGGCTCGCCATGGCCGCCAAGATCGCCTACTACGGTCCTTCATTCGCGCCATACCTGCTGAGCCGGGCCGGGCTCGCGATCGAGGACTTCGCCCCGATCACGGCCGTACTGGAACGAGACGGCCTGGACGCCGCCGCCCGCCTGGTCGACGACCGCATGCTGTCCCTGGGCATCACGGGCAGCGTGGCCCAGGTGGTCGAACGCTGCCGCTCGCTGCGCGCGGCGGGCGCGGAACACCTGTCCTTCGGGCCCCCACTCGGCCCGGACCCACGTGAGGCCGTGGAACTCCTCGGCAGCGAGGTCCTCCCGGCCCTGACCGCCACCAAACCGACAGCCACCAAACCGGCGGTTATCAGACTGACCGCCATAGAACCCCCTGCCACCGAACCGCCGGTTATCGAAGTGACCGCCACCGAACCGACCGCCACCGAACCGACAGCCACCAAACCGGCGGTTATCAGACTGACCGCCATAGAACCCCCTGCCACCGAACCGACTGCCACCGAACCGGCGGCTATCGAGCTGGCCGCCACCGAACCGGCGGCTATCGAGCTGACTGCCACCGAACCGGCGGCTATCGAGCTGGCCGCCACCGAACCGGCGGTTGTCGAACCGGCCGTCGGTGATAACCCGGGAGGGCATGCATGAACGCCGCGCGCGATGCGGGGGAGTCGGACGCGACGGTGCTGACCGGCTGCACGGTCGTCGACGCCCGGGTCCTGGATGGCGTCGCCCCCCTGCCGGACGCGGCGGTGTGGGTGCGCGGAGACCGGATCGCAGCCGTCGGGCCCGCCGGGGAGGTGCTGGCCGAGGCCGGGGCCGCCGGTGAGTACCGCCGGGTCGACCTGGGCGGCGCGTACCTGACGCCGGGCCTGGTGAACATGCACACCCACCTGTCCCTGTCCCTCCCCGGCCAGGGCGGCGACACGGTCAAGGGCCTGAACCCGCACGAGTTGGCCTACTACATGGCCGACGGCGCCCGGCGCACCCTGCTCTGCGGCGTGACCACCGTCCGCTGCGTCGCCGAGAAGGACCACGCCGACTTCGCCCTGCGCCGCGCGATCGCATCCGGACAGGCGATCGGCCCGCGCATCTTCACCGCCGGCCGCGCCCTGGTCTCCACCGGCGGCCACGGCCACGAGGGCACCGACACCCTCGAATGCGACGGCGCCGACGGATTCCGCCGCGGCGTACGCAGCCAGGTCAAAGCCGGCGCCGACCTGATCAAAGTGATGATCTCCGGCGGCATCGCCGGCCAACACGAGGCCATCCACACCCGCCAGCTCTTCACCGACGAACTGACCGCCGTGATCGAGACCGCCCACGCCTGGGGCCGCAAGGTCACCGCCCACGCCGGCCCCGCGCCCGTCATCGCCGAAGCCGTCGCCCTCGGCCTGGACTGCGTCGAACACGGCTACCAGCTCACCCCCGAGGTGACGGCCGCGATGGCCGCCCAGGGCACCGCCCTGGTCCCGACCCTGCTCGTCACCCGCTGCAAGGAGTTCTTCGACGAACTCGGCGTCCCGGAGTGGATGCAACGGCGCTCGCTCGACGCCGGCCCACGCCACCTGGACAGCTACGCCATGGCCCTCGCCGCGGGCGTGGAGGTCCTGCTCGGCAGCGACATGCCCCCGTTCTGGACCTTCGAAGGCACCAACGCCTCCGTCCGAGAACTGGAACACATGGCGGACTCGGGCCTCGGCCCCGCCCGCGCCCTCCACGCCGGCACGCTCGGCCCCGTACGGTGGCTGGGCGCGGAGGCCGACCTGGGCACCGTCGAACTCGGCAAGTACGCCGACCTCGTCGCCATGGACGCCGACCCGCTCGCCAGCGCCTCCGCCTTCCGGGGCGTGCGCTGGGTGATGTCCGGCGGCCGAGTCGTACGGGACGACCAGACCGGATGGGCAGCCGCATGACCGGCCAGGACGCCGTCGCCGCCGGCATCGACGACATGTACGACGCCTTCCTGGCAGGCGACCGGCACCGTTTCGACAGCCACCTCCACCCGGACGTGACCACCTGGGAGACCCACCTCCCGGGCCCGCTCCGCACCCGCGCCGAACTCGACGCCTACCGCGCGAGCCGCGACGCCGCCGGTGCCCGCCCGTCCCTCGCCTCGCTGAGCACCCAGGACATGCGCGTCGACGTCTGGGACGACACCGCCGTCGCCCGATACGTGCTCGTCGCGGTCCCACCCGACGGCGAACCGGAACACACCCGGGTCACCGACGTCCTGCGCCACTCGGCGGCAGGCTGGCTCATCGTCCACCACCACGCCGAGGCGGTACGCCCCGACCGAGCCTGACCAAACCCCTCACACCCGCGCCTGGACCACCCGAAACGGGCGCCAGGTGACGTAACGCCATGCGCCGATGCCGAACGTGGCGGATTCCTTGCGCGGTGCATACTGAATATGCATACTTCGTATGTATGTCGATCAGGCACGGGCTGCTCGCCTTGCTCAGCAGAGGGCCCCGGCACGGCTACCAGTTGCGGGTGGAGTTCGAGGCGTCGACCGGGGCGACCTGGCCGCTCAACATCGGCCAGGTCTACACGACGCTGTCCCGCATGGAGCGTGACGGCCTGGTCGAACCGGGCGAATCGGACGAGCAGGGCCGGGTCGTCTACACCATCACCGCGGCCGGCCGGGCGGAAATGGACCGATGGTTCAGCACCCCCGTCGTCCAGTCCGACCGGCCGCGGGACGAGCTCGTCATCAAGCTGGCCATGGCCGTCGCCGGGAAGAACGTGGACGTCACCGACGTCATCCGCAGGCAGCGTACGGCGACCATGCGCGCCCTCCAGCAGCTGACCAGGGCCAAACGAGCCGCCACGGAGGGCGTCGCCCAGCGGCTCGTGCTCGATTCCATGATCTTCCAGGCTGAGGCCGAGCAGCGGTGGCTGGACCACTGCGAGGCCGTACTCAAGGAGGAAAGATGACGGTCGTGCGCCTTGCCGAGGTGGACAGGGTCCATGGTGAGGGGGCGTCAGCCGTACACGCGCTGAAGGGCGTGAGCCTTGAGGTCGGCGCGGGCGAGCTGGTGGCGGTCATGGGGCCGTCCGGGTCGGGGAAGTCGACCCTGCTCAATCTGGCGGGCGGGCTCGATCGGCCCACGTCGGGGGCGGTCTTCCTCTATGACGAGGATCTGGCCGGCGTACGTGACCTGGCGGGGCTGCGGCGGCGGCAGGTCGGCTACGTCTTCCAGGACCTCAACCTGATCACGTCGCTGACGGCGGTGGAGAACGTGATGCTGCCCCGCGAGCTCGACGGCGTGCGGTTCCGCCGCGCCCGGCAGGAGGCCATGGCCGTACTGGGGGAGATCGGCCTGGCGGACATGGCCGGCCGTTTCCCCGACGAGCTGTCCGGCGGCCAGCGCCAGCAGGTCGCCATCGCCCGCGCCCTGGTCGGGGAGCGGCGCCTGCTGCTGGCCGACGAGCCGACCGGCGCGCTCGACACCCGCGCCGGCGACGAGATCCTGCGCATATTACGCGGCCGCTGCGACGCGGGAGCGACGGTCCTGCTGGTCACGCACGAGCCGCGCTACGCGGCCTGGGCCGATCGGGTGGTGTTCCTCCGCGACGGGGAGATCGCGGACTCCACGGACGTGCCGCTGGCGAGCGCCCGATGAGCGCCCTCCGGGCCGGGCTGCGCATCGCCCGCAGAAGCGCGTGGCGTGCCCGGGGGCGGAGCACACTGATCATGGTGATGATCGGCTTACCCATCCTGGTGCTGACGGCGCTGCTCACCTACCTCGCGACCGTGACCGTCACCCCGCAGGAAGACCTGACGGCCCGACTCGGCGCGGCTGACGCCCACCTCGTGCAGATCCCCGAGGGCACGGAGCTCCAGCAGGAGCCGTATGGGGCGAGTTGGCACTCGGACGGCAACCGGCCGCGTTGGCCCGGCCTCAGCGCCGCCGAGGTCGCGGAACTGCTCCCGCCGGGAACCCGGTTGATCCCCTACAACGTCGGTGTGCTCCGGCTGGGCACCGCGCGGGTCGACGCGCTGGAGACCGACCTGCGCGATCCCCTGACCAAGGGGATGCTGACGCTGAGCGAAGGCAGGTTCCCCTCCGCCCGCGAGGTCGCGGTGACCTCCGCGTACGGCCTGCGGCCCGGCGACATCCTGCGTCCGGACGGCGCGGCGCCGCTGACCGTGGTGGGCGTGGTCGAGCACCCGCACGAGCCGTCGCGCCGGATGGTCGTGGGCCCGGATCTCCCGTTGTCGGTGCCGGAGGACATCTGGACCCCCGACGAGCAGGGCACCGGATGGCTCGCCGACACCACGGCGCCCGTGCCCTGGGCCGAGGTGCCCGCGCTGAACAAGGCCGGCCTGTACGTAATATCCCGCGCCATGATCACAGACCCGCCCTCTCCGCTGTATCCCACCGGCGTCGGCGTCCGGTACACGGTCGCGATCGGCGGCCTCGTGATCACGGGGATGCTGGTGACCGTGCTGATGGCCGGGCCCGCCTTCGCGGTCGGGCTACGGAGACGGCGCGGGGAACTGGCCCAGATCGCGGCGCAGGGCGGCTCGGCCCGGCACTTGCGGACGATCGTGCTGGCCGACGGACTGGTGCTCGGCGGCGCCGCGACCCTCGTGGCGACGGCGCTGGGCATCGGGGCCGGACTACTGGCCGCCCCGGTCGTGGCGCGCTCGGGCGGGCGGCTCGGCCCGCCGGACGTGCCGTGGGGGCCGATCCTGGGCGTCGCCGCGCTGGGCCTGCTCAGCGGGCTCGTGGCCGCGCTGGTCCCCGCCGTGCAGGCGGCCCGGCAGAACACCGCGACCGTGCTGGCCGGCCGCGCGTCCACGGCGGGCGATCGGCGGGGATGGCCGCTGGTGGGGGCCGCGCTGGTGCTGGCCGGGCTGGTCGCGACCGTCGTGGCGCGACGCCAGTCGGACACGGTGTGGGTGTACGCCTCCGCGATGCTCGTCCTGTTCGGCCTCCTGATGCTGACGCCCTGGCTGATCCGCTTCACGGGACGGCCGGCCGCGCGCCTGCGCCCTCCGCTGCGGGTGTCCGTCCGTGACGCGGTCCGCCACCGATCCCGTACGGTCAGCGCCGTGGCGGCCGTCTTCGCGGTCACGGCCACGGTCGTGGCGGTGAGCATCGGGTCGTATAGCGAGTACATGGACCGGCGGAACGCCTACACTTCGGCGCGCCCGACCGGCATGCTGGCGATCTGGGGCGGCAGCATGGGCGACGCGGCCTGGTCGAAGCTCCGCGGCGAAGCGGTCCGCCTGCTGCCGGGCGTGTCGCTGGCCTCCGGCTACCAGATACGGGACGCCGAGAACCGCCGGTACACCCTGCGGTACATCATCCGGTGGAACGGGACGCGGACGCGCCGTACCGTGGCCGTCGGAGACCCGGTCCTGCTCAAGCTGCTGCAGGGCCGCCACGACCCGCGGGCGGTCGCGGCGCTGGAGAGCGGCAAGGCCGTGGTGTTCGACCCGGCCGCGGTGCGGGACGGCAAGCTGAGACTCCGGGCGGGTTCCACGTCCGGCCCGCCGCGCACGGTCGAGGTGCCCGCGGTGGTGGCCACCCCGGCCGAGGAGCACCAGGGTGGCGCCCTGCTGCCGCGCGCCCTGGTCGAGCAGGCCGGTTTCAGGACGGTGGAGCGCCAGCTCTACGCCATGCACTCGCTGCCGGGCGATTCGACGCTGTGGCGCGACCTCGGCAAGGTGAATTCCCGCATCACGGTCGCCTCCGAGATGGGCTATCGCAACACGCCCGACCCCGGCTTGTGGGGCTGGCTGGTCGGCGCGCTCGTCCTCGTCGTGGGCGGCACGCTGACCGCGACCCGCCTGGCCGCCGCCGACATGCGGCCCGACCGGGCGACGATGGCGGCCATCGGCGCCCCGCCCGGGACGTTGCGGCTGGTCGTGGCGGGCCAGGCCCTGTACATCTCCGGGCTCGGCGCGCTGGTGGGGCTGGTCGCGGGAGCGGTGACAGGTGTGGCGCTGAGCCGCCCGATGACGACGCGCGGCGCCGGAGACCCGGCCACGATCGCCGTCCCGTGGCCGTTCGTGATCGCCGTCGTGGTGGGGCTGCCCCTGCTGGCGACCGCGGCGGCGCTGGTCACGAGGACCAGGCTGCCCCTCGCCCGCCGGCACCTGTGACGCCGGTCCAGGACGGGCAGGCGGGTGGCACGCCTTGGAACGGAATGTCCCGCCCTTGTGGTCGAGGCGCTGTCATCCGGACGCGCCCGACCACAAGGAGACCGATCATGACCACCCGCAGCAGAATCCACCCGGCCCGCGCGGCCCTCGCGGCGGCCGCCGCAGCGGCCCCTCTCGTCGCCCTGGCCCTCGCCACTTCCACCAGTACGGCGAACGCCGCGACCACCCACCCCACCACCCCCAACCCCACCGTCACCTGGGCCACGTACGAGTACCACTGGGGCCCGTACCACGCCAAGAACGAGAAGGCCAAGGCCGAGGGCGACGTCATCGCCGACGTGGCCCCCGAGATCAAGTCCAACAGGGTCCGGGTGAAGGGCGAACTGTGGAACCTGGACCACGGCAAGTGCGCCGTCCTCGAAATCAAGATCCACCGGGCCCGGGACCGCTGGGACTGGCACGACGTCAAGTGGTGCGGCCCGAACTACAAGTCCTTCAACGTCTCGAAGCGCAACGTCGACCTGGTCAAGGTCCGCGTGAGCCAGAGCGACAAGTGGGGCCGCCACCTCTTCAACAAGGGCCAGTGGCAGACCATCTACGACTTGAACGGCAAGGTCCCGAGCAAGATGTAGCCCTACCTGAACTGGCCGGATTCAAGAGACAGGGTCCGCCTGGACGAGAGGTCGGCTTCTGGTACGAAAACCCACGCGGTACGGCAGGATTGATCATGCAGGTCCCACGTCCACATCCCTTTCCTCCAGGGGGTATGGGCTTGTCCGAGGCGGAGGCCGAGGCCGCGGCCCAGGCCCCGCGCTTGATCGCGGCGGTGGGCGACACCGGCGAGGAAGGCTTGAGGCTGGCGTGCGTGGCAGGGATCACGGCGGCCGACGCCGCCCGCCGTCTGGCGGCCGTCCCGGCTGATCCGGAGGTCGTCGAGGCGCTCATCGACGATCCTTGGTCCGACATCGATGGCGGCGACCTGATCGTCGGAGCGACCGATGTTCCCGGCGGATGTGTGCTCACCCAGCCGTGGGGGTACGCGCTGACCCTCCCCGCCGTCACCAAGGCTCTGTCCGCCGGCACCGTTTGCTACAGCTTGTTCGTCAATCCGAAGAGCGGCAATCAGGGACAGGTGACGAGGGACGGCGTCGTCGTGGACTCCGACACGCATCCTGGCGGCGGCGACGCGGGCGGGCATCTGTCGGCCGAGGAGATCCTTGCCGTCTACCTCTACCAGGGTCAGGCCGTTGCGTACTGCTGCGCCGGGGCGGGGGTGCGACCGGAAGACGCCCGGGCGATCGCCGGAGGGCCCGATGTCTGGCTGAGGCTCTGAAACGGGCTTCGATCACTGAAGCATGTCGAGCAGGAAGCGCATCCGGGATGAGATGTTGCGTACGTCCACAGGCGGGACCTGGCCCTGCCGGGTGAATTCGATCAGTGCTCTGGCGCCCGCCACGTCGACGAAGGTGACGTCGGCGACGTCGATGACGAGGGGGAGGGCGCGTCCCTTGGCGTACGTGAGTGCGGCCTGGACGGGGGTGCTGTTGGAGATGTCGATCTCTCCGGTGAGTTGTGCCAGCGTGGAATGGCTTGTCTCGATGAGCGTGATGGACAGGATGGCGTCCGAGTAGAGCAGCCGCACGTCCGCGTGGCCTTCGGCCGCCGTGTCCACGGCTGCCGGCCGGCCGTTGGTGGTCATCGCGCCCTCCCCGGATTCGGGATCGTGGCAGACGGATCGTCGGTGGGTCGTCGCCGTGAGAAGAGCGTGGGAGGAGTCGCGGTCCCCTGGTCACGATGATCCGGATCGTCCGACCTGCTATTTCACGATAAAACCGTATTGGCATGGCCGGAATCAGATTTCGGAAACGGGTCTTCTGGTAGTGAGCGGCTCCGGTGAATTGAACGCCGGGATGGGACAAAGCCCGGGCAAGCTTGGCCGGGATCGGGATCTGCCGGCGTAATCGTTCGACCTTCGTATGCGGCGTTTCACCCTCCCCGGCGATCAGGTCGCCGAGGAGGGGACGCATGTACGTCGAGCCGTTGCCATGGCCACGCGCGACAGGACGGCTCACGGACAGCGGCCGAAGGTGACCATGTCGATGTTGCCCTTGATCACGCCCCAGAGGCGCTTCTTTCCCTTGACCCCGGGCTTGACGGCGACATTCACGCATTTGGTGAGGTGAGACGCGGAGTCGGTCGCCCACACCTTGATCCGGTGAGTCTCCCTGCAGTGGTTGTTGAAGTAGAACGTGGTCGACGACGTCCCCGGCGACCAGGAGATGTTGAACTTCGAACCCTTCGGCTTCACGCACTTCAGGGATTTCTTTCCGGCAGCCGCCTCGGCCACGTCCGGCGTCGCCGCGACCAGCCCTGCGGCGAGGATGACGGCGCTCGTCACGCCGATGATCCGGCGCATGACGCTCCTCCTTTCACGGCTCACGGCCAGTAGGGGCACTTGCCGAAGTCGACCTTCATCAGGTTGTGGTAGTAGATCCGGTGCAGTTTCTTGCTGCCCTTGATCCCTGGCCTGACGGTGATCGCCCTGCATTTCATGCCCGATGAGGCGTACCAGACGCGGATCCGCTGGGTCTGCCGGCAGTGGTTGTTGAAGTAGAACGTGGTCGAGGAGACCCCGTCCTTCCAGGAGATGTTGAACTTCTTGCCTTTGGGCCTGCTGCACGCGCGCGACTTCTTGTGCACGTCCGCGCTCCGTGCGGTGACGCCCTCGGCGGTGGCCGTCGCGGCGGCGGGGGTCGCCACCGTTAATCCTGCGGCGATCGTCACGGCCGCCGCGACACTGATGGTGCGGCGCATGGAAGTCATCCTTCCGTCGGATTTTGCGCAAGCCCGGTCAGCTACCCCAGCCGCCCCGTGCTTCAAACCTTCGGAGGTGAGATTTCCCGCCGGCCAACGCGGTCAGCTCGATCGAACCCGCGTGACCTTCACCTCCGAAGACTGGCCATCAGGGCAAGTAGATCCTGCTCATGTTCTGGTCGCGGGTTGGTGGAGGCTGAGGGGACTGGCGATGTCTTCCAGTGAGCGCCGTGCGGCTTCGACGCCGAGCAGCCACTGCACCGTTCCGGCGGCGGTCATGAGCAGGGCCGCGATCACGTACCCGAGGGCGACCATGGCCGGATCGGTGGTTTCCACCAGGCGGCCGAACAGCAGCGGGCCGATGATCCCGCCCAGTGCGGTGCCGACCGCGTAGAACAGCGCGATCGCCAGTGCTCGCGTCTCCATGGGAAAGATCTCGGACACTGTCAGGTACGCGGCGCTGGCTCCCGCCGAGGCGAAGAAGAACACGACCATCCAGCAGGCCGTCAAGGTCGCGGCCGTCAGTACGCCCGCGTTGAACAGGGCAGCGGTGCCGGCCAGCAGTACGCCGGACAGCGCGTACGTACCGGCGATCATGACGCGGCGGCCGACGGAGTCGAAAAGGCGGCCGAGCAGTACGGGGCCGAAGAAGTTTCCGATCGCCAGGGGGATGATGTACCAGGGCGTCGAGCCGTCCGGTATGCCGAAGAAGGTCGTCAGCACGAGTGCGTACGTGAAGTAGACCGCGTTGTAGAGGAACGCCTGCCCGACGAACAGCGACAGGCCGACGACGGTACGGCGTGGATAGGTTCGCACCAGCGTGGCGGCGACCTCCCTGAGCGGCGTGTGCCTGCGCTGGTTGACGGTGAGCCCTTCGTCGGTTTCCGCGGCCGGGGAGACGCCCGCGGCTTCCTCGATCTCGGTGACGATCCGCTCGGCCTCCTCCTCGCGGCCGTGGATGAACAGCCACCGAGGGCTCTCCGGCACGAGCCGCCTGACCAGCAGGATGCCCACCCCCAGGATCGCGCCGAGGCCGAACAGCACGCGCCAGCCGATGTCGGCGGGCAGCACGTCCGGGTTGAGCAGGGGGATGGCGATGGCCGCGCCGACGGCGGTGCCGAGCCAGAAGGAGCCGTTGATGACCAGGTCGACGTTGCCGCGTACCCGGGCCGGGATCAGTTCGTCGATGGCGGAGTTGATCGCCGCGTACTCGCCGCCGATGCCGGCGCCGGTGACGAACCGGCACAGGTAGAAGAACCAGGCTTCGGTCGAGAACGCGGTGGCGACGGTGGCGACCAGGTAGACGGCGAGGGTGACGAGGAAGAGCTTCTTCCGCCCGAACCTGTCCGTGAGGTGCCCGAACAGCAGTGCGCCGAGGCATGCTCCGGCGACGTAGACGGCCGCGGCGACGCCGACCTCGCTCGCGGTCAGGCCGAGTCCGCTGTTCTCTTCGGTGATCCTTGGCCCGATCACCCCGACGATGGTCACCTCCAGGCCGTCCAGCACCCAGACGGTGCCCAGCCCGATGAGGACGAGCCAATGCCAGCGGGACCAGGGAAGGCGGTCGAGCCGTGCCGGGATGTTCGTGCGTATCTGCCTCATCACACCCTCCTCGCGGATGTGCTGAAGGCGACTACCCACGTCCACTAGGACGATTCCGGTCGACGGTCATCGCATCCGCTGAGCCGCCCTGCCCCCGGCAAGGGCAGAGCAGCTCAGCGGTTGCCGGTGTCAGGTGGCGGGGGTGACGGTGAGGGTCTGGGTGGGGGAGGTGGCGGGCAGGAAGGACGCCGAGCCGGGGAAGGTCGCGGTCACCGTGACGGTTCCGGGTTCGGTGTAGGGGCCCAGGTCGACTCTGGTACGGCCGGTGGCGTCCAGGGTGGCGTCCACGCTGGTGGTGGCGCCGCCCGGGCCGGTCACCTGCAGGGTGACGGTGCCGGTCACGGGGAAGCGGGTCTCCGAGGTGACCTCGATGCTCGCGCGGGCGTCCTTGCCGACGGTGATGCTGGTCTTGTTCAGGGACAGCGTCGTGGTCGTGACCGCCTTGGAGACCGTCAGGGTCACCGTGGCGGAGGAGGGGACGTAATGGTCGTCGCCGGAATAGCGCACCTGGAGCGTGTGCGTACCGACCGGGATGTCACGGGCGAGGGTGACGGTTCCCTTGCCGCTGGACGACAGGGTCTCGGTCCCGATCTGCACCGTGCCGTCGAAGACCTGGATGGTTCCGCTCGGGTCGGTGTCGGGGACGTCGCCGGTGACGGTGACCTGGATCCGGGCGCCCGCGCCGTACGCGACGGAGGACGGGTTGAGGGTCGCCGACACCGCGCTGGCCGCCCGGGAGGGGTCGACCGTGACAAGGAACGACACGATGGTGGCGTTGCCTCTGGTGTCGCTGGCGGCGCAGGCGACGACGGTGGCGCCGATCGGGAAGAGCGTCCCGGAGGCCCGGTTGCAGTTCACCGGCACGTTGCCGTCCAAAGCGTCCACGGCGGTGGGGGCGGTGTAGGTCACCACCGCGCCGGAGGAGTCGGTGGCGGGCACGGTGATGGCGGCGGGCACCCCGGAGACCACCGGAGGCGTCGTGTCCACCGCGATCGCCAGGGAGTGGCCGCTCGCGGCCTCGATCGCGGTCACCCGGTTGCCGGCCAGCTGCGCCGGCGTCGACGCCTGCCCGAAGTGGTTCGCGCCCCATCCGATGATGGCGCCGTCACCGGTCAGCGCCAGCGAATGAGTCTCGCCGGTGGCGATCGCGACGACGGTCCTGCCGGCCAGCGAGTCCGGCACCGAGGTCTGCCCGCGGATGTTGTCGCCCCAGGCGGTGACGGCGCCGTCATCGGTCAGCGCCAGCGCGTGGTAGTCGCCCGCGGCGATCGCGGTGACCCTCTTGCCGGTCAGCGACGCCGGCACCGTGGTCTGCCCGTGGTTGTTCAGGCCCCACGCGGTGATGACGCCATCATCGGTCAGCGCCAGCGAGTGGGAACTGCCCGCGGCGATCGCCGTGACCGTCTTGCCCGTCAGTGAGTCCGGTACGGTCGTCTGACCGAGACGGCCCTCGCCCCAGGCGGTGATGACGCCGTCGTCGGTCAGCGCCAGCGAGTGGAAGTTGCCCGCGGCGATCGCGGTGACCCTCTTGTTCGCCAGCGAGGCCGGCACCGTGGACTGCCCGTAGTCGTTCCAGCCCCAGGCGGTGACGGCTCCGTCACTGGTCAGCGCCAGAGAATGGGCCGCACTGGTGGCGACCGCGGTGACTCTCCTGCCGGTCAGCGAATCCGGCACCACCTGCGCGCCATAGGGGTTCCCGCCCCAGCCGGTGAGGGCGCCGTCATCGGTCAGCGCCAGCAAGTGCTGGTTGCCCGCGGCGAGCGCCGTGACCCGCTTCCCCCGCAGCGAGGCCGGCACCGTCGCCCACGCGCGCTCCTGGTTGTTCCAGCCCCAGGCGGTGACGGTGCCGCCTATCCCCGACGGCGGAACGCCGACGGGAGCCGCCTGCGCCGCCCCCGCCGTCACCACCCCGCCTGCCATGGCCACCAGCACGGCAGCCAGCACCGCCCCGACTCGGGGCCTCCGTAACAGCGCACCGACAAACATCCGATTCCTCCTCGCGTGAGAGCACGTATGCGGGCAATGTGACGTGTCTCACTTGGATCGCCCTTGCAGCGGCCATGGGGACCGCTTGCGCTGCCGTCACGATGGATGACGCTGCGGGAGGTGCTGGGCCTTAGCATGTCGCAGGTGACCGCCTACGACGATCCTGACATGGCCGAATACCTGGATACTTCGGTCTTGTCGCCGCGGCAGCAGCGGATCCTGGCCACGATCCGGGACTGGGTGGTCAGGTACGGCTATCCGCCCGGCACCCGCGAGATCGGCCAGGCGGTCGGACTGCGCTCGCCCTCGTCGGTGTCGAAACACCTCAGAATCCTGGAAGAACTGGGCTTCCTCCGCCGGGGCACGGCGATGACCCGGCCGATCGACGTCCGGCTGTTCCTGCGCGCCCCGGAGCCGCGACCCGCCGCCGACCTGGTCAGCGTGCCCGTGGTCGGCGACATCGCCGCGGGCACCCCCATCCCGGCCGACCAGTACGAGGACGACACCCTGACCCTGCCCCGCGACCTCATCGGCCGGGGAACCGTGTTCGGCCTCCGCGTACGCGGCGACTCGATGATCGACGCGGCGATCTGCGACGGCGACATCGTCGTGGTACGGCAGCAGCCCGAAGCGCACTCCGGCCAGATCGTCGCCGCGATGATCGACGGCGAGGCGACCGTCAAGGTGTTCCGCCGCCGCGGCGGGCACGTCGTCCTCGAACCGCGCAACCCCGCCTACGACGACATCGACGGAGACGACGCCGTCGTGCTGGGCATCGTGGTGTCGGTCCTGCGCAGCGTCTGAGGACCGCCCACGATCCCGGGCACGATGGCGGTTCGCCACCGTGCCCGGGATTTGGCTCAGTCGCGCAGGCCCGGTACGTCGATGACGATCACCTCGGTGTCGTCGGCGCGGCCCGGGATGCGCCCGTCGTTGCCGGGGAAGTTGTTGTCGTTGGCCACCACGACGCGGTCGCCCGACAGCGGCAGCACCGACTCGACCGACTGCAGCGGGAACGAGAACAGCGCGCCGACGCCGTACTCGTTCGGCCGGGCCGGCGTGGAGACGCCCTTCGGGTCCGCGATCCGCAGCAGGTCCACGGCGGTGCGGCGCGGCAGCACGCCGTCCGCCCCGGCCGCGTCGAGGTCGGTCACGACCAGGCGCTTGATCTGCGAGCTCGGGCCCATGTTGTTGTCCCGCTCGATCAGCAGCAGCCGCCGGCCGTCGAGCACCGACGCGTCGCCGACGAACAGCCCGGGGTCGTCGACCTTGAAGGTCCAGGTACGACCGGTGTACGCGCCGGCCCGGACGTCGAACTCGTACACCACCCGCTTGCGCTGGTCGGGCTCGTTGATCTTGGCGCCCTCCAGGATCGGGTACAGCGTCCACCCGTCATCGCCGGCGGCCATGGCCTCGAACCCCCGGCTGCCCGGCAGGGTCGGGCTCTCGCCCGGGGCCAGATCGGGCGACTGGGGAGACTTCGTGCCGTCCGGCAGCGGGATCGGCGCCCGCAGCACCTTGCCCGTACGGTCGGTGTTGACCAGGTACGGCCCGAACTCCTCACCGATCCACAGGGTGCCGTCCGCGTCCCAGGCCAGCGACTCGATGTCGAAGTCGGCCCCGGTCAGCAGCCGGTCCGGGGTGTTCTCGTTCACGATCGGGAACGGCACCTTGCGGTCCGGGTCGCGGAAGCTGATGTGGCTGCGCACCTCGATCTCGCCGCTCCGGTAGTCCGGCTCGATGACGTACGCCCGGAGCAGGAAGTCGGCCGAGTTGTTCTTCGCGCCGAACCCGTTGTCCGGCATGGCGAGCAGACGGTTGGCGGACTTGGAACCACGGGTGGCCGGGATCACCGCGGAGAAGCCCGGGATCGGCTGGCCGGCGAACGGCGGCGTGATCCCGTTGACGGGCGTCGGCGGCAGCTGCGTGCCGGAGACGGGGCCGGGCTGGTAGTCGGTCGCGGACAGCAGCGCCCGGTCCCTCAGCCGCGCCTCGTCCGGGATCCGGACGCTCAGCTCGTACACGCGGGTGATCTGCGTCGCGCTGTTGTTGTCGTCGGAGATCAGGTAGAGGATGCGGGTGTCGTCCTCCAGCCGGTCGCCGAGCGCCATGCCCTCGATGTTGTCCAGCAGCGGGTTCGGCTGGGGCTGCTTGGCCGTCGCCCCCGACGGCGGGCAGTTGACGAGGTCGGCCAGGAGCCGCTTGCCGAGCCAGGCGCGCGGGTCGGTCAGGGTGGACAGCGAGGCGACGCCGGAGACGTCCGGCACGCCGGTGGCGGAGACCCGGTACACGCGCACGGTGTTGCCCACGCCCGCGGTGAAGCCGCGCTCCAGCGCCAGGAACTGGTCGTCGCCGAGCGCCACCAGTTCGACCAGCCCGAGGCCGGGGTCGGTGCGGTAGGCGTACTGGGCGGCGGGGGTGTAGGTGCCGCCGGAGCTGCCCTCGTACCGCAGGATGCGCTGCAGGCCGGAGCCCGCCGCGTCGCGGCCGTCGGCGGACAGCGGCCCTTCCATGCCGGCGTACAGCACCTTGCCGTCGGACGTGGCGGTCAGCGACTCGAAGGTCTGGTTGACCTGCGCCTGGCCCGCCGGGGTGACCCGGAACCTGGCCGGCACGTCGAGGGAGGCGACCTGCCGGCCGTCGGAGAGCCGGAACCGCCGGATCGACGGCTCGGTCTCGGAACTGGCCAGGACGGTGTGGCCGTGGGCCTCGATGACGAGCCCCTCGCCGTCGAAGTCGGCGCCGGTGTACGGCACGCCGTCCGGCCGCCGCAGCGTCGTCATGCCGCGCACCTCGGCCGAGAAGGGCTTCTTCCCGGTGGTGAGGGCGATGTCGTACAGGCGGGCGGGGACGGTGCCGGTGTTGTCCACGAGGGCCAGGGCGCGGTCATCGCGAAGCAGCGCGAGAGCGGACAGGCCGCCCACGGGGGTGCCCTCGAACGTGGTCTTGTCCAGGCTGTCGGTGAAGCCGCGCAGGGCCACGTCGGCCGAGCAGGGAGCGCCGAGATCGGGCTTGGAATCGCGTGACGTCGCCGCGCCGGCTGCGGGGACGGTCACGCCGAGCATGGCGATGACCGCCGCGGCCGCGAGGGCCGGTACGGGCCACCTTGTGCTGGGCACAAGTACCTCCGAAAGTTGTCGGGCGGCTGAAGCAACCGCTCCGACAGAGCGAAGTCCCCGCAGCCCGCCAACGCAGAACAAAACACCAAACGCACCGTGAATATCTGTGATCCCATGTGGCTGACCGGGTTCTGAGCGTTTCACGGATGTGGCCCGGGCCGGGGCGGAGGCGCCCCCCTCTCGGACAGGCATGTATGGCGCGGCGGCCACCGTCCAACGATGAGGGTACCTATGTAGAGTACGAGTATGCCCAGCGCTCCACGGATGACACTCCAGGTCCAGATGGTGCTGCGCGAGTTCCTCACCGATCCCGCCCAGGAGCGGTACGGACTGGAGTTGTCCGCCATCACCTCCCTTCCCAGCGGCACGATCTACCCCATCCTCGCCCGGCTCGAGGACATCGGCTGGATCGAAAGCCACTGGGAGGAACCAGACGCGTACGCCGACCAGGAACGTCCACGCCGCCGCTACTACAAGATCACGCGGGACGGCGTCGAATCAGGGCGCGAAGCCATCGCCAAGACCTACACCTCGCGTCGCCAGTCCATCCCCGATTGGCTCCGCCGGCCGCGTAGCGCGGGAGGCCCATCATGATCCAGTCTTCCCTGCCCATGTCCCTGCGCGCGGTCCTCCCCGCCACCTGCACGGTCGAGCAGGTCGAGCAGATCGAACGGGCCCACGCTGTCGCCGCCTACTGGCACCGCGGCCAGAAACGCAAGTCCTGCGACCCCTACATCGTCCATCCCGTGGCCGTCGCGGTGATCCTCGCGGAACTCGGCGCCGACTGGCTGCTGCTCTGCGCGGGGCTCCTCCACGACGTGCCGGAAGATACAGACTGTCCCGAATCGCTACTCCGGGCGGAATTTGGGGATGATCTGGTCGATTTCCTTGGCGAGTACCACGCGTGGGACCACACCTCAACGAGTTCGGTGAACGAACGAATACTGACGCTGAAGCTGGCCGACCGCCTGCACAACATGCGGACCATCGACGTCATGCCGCCTGAGATGATACGCCTCAGGAGCAGGGAGACACTTGAGATCATCGTGCCCGTCGCGGCGCGACTCGGCCTGGACGAGATCCGCCTAGAGCTGGAAAGCCTGGCCAGGGCCAGATACGACACCTCGGACGGCCATGGGATCGGCCTCGCCTTCCACGCCATCAGCACCGGCGCCGTGATCCTGCCGCCCGCGGCCCGGGCGCGCTATCTCGAGGAATGGCTGAGCGACCTGCACAGTCTGCCCGACCGGCCCACGCGGCGACGGTTCACCGTCCAGCTTCTCGCGGGCATGCCGCGCCTGGCCGCGGTACTGCGCTGGCACCGCCTCGGTCATCGCGAACTGACCGACGCCGCACGCGCACGTCTCCTGCTCACGACTTGGTGGCTCCTCAGGTCCAATCTCCGCGTATGGGCGCTGTTCACCCCCTTGCTCATCTGGATGGTGCTCATGGCGGGGGCCGACAACCCCGGTGACGCACTGGCAATGTTGATCACGGTGCCACCGGTCATCGGCGCCGGGATCGAGTGGCTCCGCCCGCGAGTCGAGAGCGCGGTCTCCCGCCGGAGGTAGCGCCCGCGCGACTTCGGCCAGGGGCGGGCATGCATGTCCTCGCAGGGCCCCCAAACGGGGTCCGCCAGGGGTGATGGCTCGACACATGCCAGCCGTGAGAATTACCTCCGCCGGGTTCCTCAGCGTCGCCATAGGCGATCAGGGTGCGCCCATCAGGCGTTTGATGTCGGTCGCGTGGCGGGCGTACTCGAGGAGGACCTCGTCGTTGATGGTCGTGCCCCAGTGTTTGGTGATGAGCTCGCGGTAGTTCGTCAGGTTCGGGAGCTTGCCGTCCAGCCGGAACAGCACGGCCAGGGGGCGCCGCTGCCACCAGCGGCGTAGCCAGTCGGCCGGTTGGGCGAGCAGGCTCGCCGAGAAGGAGGCCGGGTCGGCGGCGGTCTTGACGGTGGTTTCGGCGAAATTGAGCATTTCCACGGCCGTGACCACCTCCGCCCGCGGGCCGCTGGCGAGTTCCAGCAGCCGCCGGTATCGGGTGAGCAACTCGGCACGGCGCTTGATGCTCTCCGCCTGCTGCAGTTCGGCCTTGAATTCTGCGAAGTACCGGCGATAGCGGGAGAACTCCTCGCGTACCTCAAGCAGCCGGTCCGGGACGCGCACGAAGGCAACTTCAGCGAAGGCGACTTCGACGTCGCCGCTTTGGACTTCGCCACCATTCGATACCTGTACCTGCCGCCGTCGCCGGCCCAGTGCGCCACCGACATGATCCCGTTGATGTCCGGATTCACCGCGTCGAAGTGGTACAACTTCCGTCGCGGCTACCTCGCCGCATGGCCGGACGGCGTGGGCGTATTCGACCTGGTGGAGAACGGCGACCTGGTCGGCTGGCGGCAGGCGTGGCGACAACAGGACTACCCGGCCTGCCTGTCCCTGATCGACCGGGCGCTGGACGACGCGAACCTGATCGATTTGGACCGGGTGCCCCTGCTCGACAAACGCGCGCAATGCCTGCTGCACCTGGATCGGCCGGCCGAGGCGGTGGAGGTCTTCGAACACGCCATCTCCCTGCTGGCCGGCCACGACCTCCTGTCCCACGAACTCGCGCTGACGTTCAATCTGGCCGTGGTGCACTCGGCCTCAGGACACACCGCCAGGTCGGCGGAGCTGGTCGACGGCATCCTGGCTTACGCTGACGACCCGCGCGTGGACCCCTTCATCCTCGAGCAGGCCCGCCTGCTACGAGACCAGCCCGAAGAGTGACGGCGTACGCCCCTGCGCGTGCTTCCGTTCGATATCCCGGGCGAAGCCGACGGACTCCTCTCGTACGTGCCGGAGCACGAACCAGCCGGTGGCTGTCATTTTCGACAGCACACGCAGGTCGCGGCTTTCGGGCTGATCGTCTACTTACTGGATCGCCTCGCGATCCGATCGGTCACGGCAGATGTCCAAGAGGCCCTGGTCAACGGTCTGGAGGACAGGCGATCAACCGAAGAGGTGCAGACCGAACCCGAATCTGCTCGTCATGGGCGTACTCACTCCGCCATCTACATCCGCGCAGGACTCGGCGCCATCGCCCTCATGACGAGCCTCGTGCTGTGGATCAGAGGTATCCCGAATGATCCGGGGCAGACCTCCGAAGATCGAGTGACCGCCCGATTCCATGGTCAACGGTCTTGAAACGACCAGATCAATGACCGGGGGTTTCTCGCCGATGTCGGCGCGGTCGGTGTGCCGGTTGTCCATCTGGGGTCGGGCGGGAGACCTACTCGGGCTTGGCATAGCTGGCCAGGCAGAAGAAGTTGCCGGTGCACGCCTCGGGCGGGCATTCGGCCGGGCTGTCGTCCCAGCCGGTGCAGCCCAGGGCTTCGGCGTCGGACTTGTCCATGTCGTCGGCCAGTTCGCTGTAGGCGACCTCAGGGTCGGTCATGGGGTCTGCGGGAGTGGCAGAGCCCCGCAGGAAGCATGGGGTCACGCAGGAGCCGCAGTAGCCGTCACAGCCGGAACGGGTCATCGGTGTTTCGCCCTCCCTCGCGCAGCCTCGTGGGCCGTTCGGTCTTGTGGCAGGCATCGCGGATGCAGGCCGGGTGCTCCCCAGGTGTCGCCTTCGGCAATGGGGATGATGCGGTCCCCTGCCCGGCCGGGGCGTCCGCAGACGTAACAGCGCTCCTTGGCCCGGCGCCGTGCTCGGCGGATCAGAGACGAGGCGTTCTCAGGCCTGGTCAGGTCCGGCAGGGGGGCGGCCTGGCAGATCTTGGTAGTGGTGAGGTCAGCACGGTGATGGCGAGTGCCGCGATCAACCGCAGGCAACAAGAAGCCCCAGCTCCCGGTATCGGCCGTGAGCTGGGGCTTTGATTCATGTTCGACCAGGTCGGACCTGGTGTGCAACGGAGCTGGGTGGACGGGCCTGGGATTGAACCAGTGACCTCTTCCGTGTCGGTGTAGTTCCGATCATGGTTTGACCTGGGGTTTCTCCATATATCCCCGTTTGGGCGGAATCTAGGGGAAGGTTGATGCCCGTTCGGAGCGGTTCGGGAGCGTCGTTTGCTCCCGCCGAGAGGCGACCCTTATTTCGCCCATTTCGTGGAGGATTTGACCGTCGTCGCCGGGGTGCCGTCCCCGGAGCCGTCACGGGTTCGCGCAGACCGCGTACGACGTCATCGACCAGCTCGAGCTGAGCGGGTCCAGTTCGTGGGCGATGCCCTCGACGCCGATGGACTGCTGATTCGCGTTGAACTGGCGGGTGACGATGAGGTCGTCCACGGCGACCTCGCCGGTCCCCCCGATGACCTCGAAGCCGGCGCTCATCAGCACCCGGCTGCCCGTGCACGTCGCGATGGAGTTGTGGCTGTCGCCGGCTCCCCCCACGGCGGGGCCGGTGACGCGGACCAGGCCGCTGACCGGGTTGGCGCAGATGGCGAACGCCTGGAGAGTCCAGGCGCCCGCGAAGGAGTCCTCCTCGTAGGCGATCATGGACACGGACGTCGGCGCGGTCGCGGCGCCGCCGTTGGGCACCCAGTCGTCCAGCACTGCCTCGCCCTCGGCGCCGTCGATCGAGTAACCGCTGCCGGTCAGCACCTTGCCGGACGGGCAGGACGCCACGTCGGTGTGGAAGTCGTTGGAGCCGAGAGGGTCTGGCACGCCGGCCACGACCTCCAGTCCGGGCAGCGGATTGACGCAGAAGGCGATCACGGTCGCTCCCCAGGAGGAGCTGAAGGAGTCCACCGCGTACGCGGTCAGGCCGATGTCCGTCGGCGCCTGCGGGTTGGGGTTCCCGTTCGGGATGATGTTCGGGACGAAGTCGTCGACCACGACGTTGCCCGCCGAGTTGCCGCTGAGCACGTACGTGGCGCCGACCAGCTGTTTGCCCGTCGGGCAGGTGACGTGCACGTTCTTGAGCGCGTCCGGATTGATCGGGGCGGCGGCGAACACCCGCTCCAGGCCGGGCAGGGCGGCCGACGCGGGTGTGGCCGACCCGGCCACGACGCTCGTGGCCAGCAGGACGGCGGCGCCGGCGAGGGCGGCCAGCCGACTTCGGCTCATTCTCATGTCTCACTCCCAGAATCTCGACGAGGATCCACCGGGGAGTGTTCACGTCCGTCGCACGAGTTCCGCATTGCCGCTGCATCTGTGCAGGACTGCGCAGTACGGCGGGCCCCGCGGCGCTTACCTTCGTGCCGTGGAGTTCCGCATCCTCGGACCGCCGCAGGTCGTCATCGGCCACGGCGTCGTGCCGCTGATCGGCCGGCAACGCGCGGTGCTCGCCGCGCTGCTGGTCAACCCCCACCAGGTCGTGTCACTGGAGTACCTCGTCGACGTGCTCTGGGAGGACCGCCCGCCGCTGACCGCCAGGCGGCAGGTGCAGAACTGCGTATCGGCCGTACGCAGGGCGATCGGCGACGCCCTGACCCGGGAGCCCGTGATCGTCGCGGACCGGGGAACGTACCGGATCCGGCCCGCCGACGGGGCGCTGGACGCGCAGGTCTTCGCCGACCGGGTCGCCGGAGCCGTGCGCCTGGCGCGGGACCGGCCCGCCGCGGCGGCCCACGGGCTGCGGTCGGCGTTGCGGCTCTGGCGCGGCCCCGCCCTGGCGGGCCTGGCCGGCCGGATCATGGCGGCGGCCGCGGCACGGCTGGAGGAGGACCGGCTCGCGGCCCTGGAGCGGTGCCTCGACCTGGAGCTCGCGCTCGGCCCGCCGGGCGCGCTGGTGGGCGAGCTGACCGAGCTCGTCGCCGCGAACCCGCTGCGGGAGCGGTTGGCTGGGCAGCTCATGCTCGCGTTGCACCGGTGTGGACGCCAGGCGGACGCGCTCCACGCCTACCAGCGGCTGCGCAGGGCGCTCAACGGGGAACTGGGCCTGGATCCCGGCGCGCCGCTGCAGGAGTTACACGCGGCCATCCTCCGCGACGACCCCGAACTCGGCGGCGCCCACAACCGCCCCGCCTGGACCCCCGCGCCGCCCATGCCCGCCCAGCTGCCGGCCGACGTGGCCGGATTCGCCGGCCGTGCGGGGCTCCTCGACCACCTGGATCGGCTGCTCACCAGCGACTCACTGGCGGCCAGGATCTTCGTCGTGTCGGGCACCGCCGGGGTCGGCAAAACCGCCTTCGCCGTGCACTGGGCGCATCGGATCGCCCGCCGCTTCCCGGACGGCCAGCTTTTCGTTAACCTGAGGGGCTTCGATCCGAGCGGATCCCCGCTGGAACCCGCCGAGGCGGTCCGAGGGTTCCTGGACGCGCTCGGGGTGCCCGCCCAGCACGGCCACCAGGACCGGTTCAGCCTGTACCGGAGCCTGCTCGCGGGCCGCAGAATGCTCGTGGTGCTGGACAACGCGCGGGACGCCGCGCAGGTCCGCCCGCTGCTCCCGGGCGCACGCGAGGGCCTGGTGATCGTCACCAGCCGGGGCCAGCTCTCCGGCCTGGTGGCCAGGGAGAGCGCCCATCCGATCCCGCTCGATCTGCTCACCGAGGCCGAGGCCAGGGACCTGCTGGCCCGGCGTCTCGGCTCGGACCGGGTGGCCGCCGAACCCGACGCGGTCGGCGAGATAGTCGCCCGATGCGAACGCCTGCCGCTGGCCCTGGCGATCATGGCGGCCCGCGCCGCCTCCCACCCCGGCTTCCCGCTGGCCGCCTTCGCCGACGAGGTACGCGGGATCAGGTCAGATCTGAGCACGCTGGGCAGCGGCGACCCGGCCACCGACGTGCGCGCCGGTTTCTCCTGGTCCTACCTCAGCCTCAGCCAGCCCGCGGCACGGCTGTTCCGGCTCCTGGCCCGGCATCCGGGGCCGGACTTCGACGCGGCGTCCGTGGCGGCCCTGGCCTGCGTGCCCGAGCACCAGGCCAGGACGTTGCTCGGCGAACTCGCCCAGGTCCGCCTGGTCGAGCAGCCCGCCCCCGGCCGCTACGGCTTCCACGACCTGCTGCGCGCCTACGCGGAGGAACTCGCCCGCGCCTTCCCGGACCGCGGCTGCGCCCTGACCTCCTGACCGCCGGGTTCGGGCAGGCTCTCGCTCCGCTGATGGTGCCCGATCGTACGGCGATGCACGCGTCGTGCGATCTCGGTGCTGTCCGATATGCAGCCGGAAGGTCTGCATATCGGACGCGACCGCCATCGAGACGGACGCGACCAGCGCCAACTGGCAGCTCGGCATTCAGGTCTTCTGCGTGAACCCGCTCCCGGGCATGGAACTCGTGTCGGGCCCGTCAGCCGGTTCGAGCAGCGCCTCCTCCCGGAACGCGGAAGCGGCATGCGATGTCGGCAAGGTGATGACCGGCAGTGGGTTCGCCGTCGACAATGGAGCCGGCCAGGCAATCGTCAACGAAGTGCGTCCGCGAGGATTCAACACAACGCCCACCGCCGTATTTCTGCAAGCCCACGAGGAGGATTCCTACTCGGGGAGTTGGAGCCTGCGGGGCTGGGCGATCTGCGCCGACTCGGTCAGTGGGCTCGCCTTCTCGAGCATCGGTCACGCCTTCGACGATGTCGACGGCATGGAAGTCACCGGGACCTGCGCTTCGGGCAAGCGACTCCTCAGTGGTGGTCACGTCATCAGCATGATCGACCTGACCGCGCGCGAGGGGGAGATCGGGGTCCACAACCTCGACGTCACCCAGAACCTGGTCGGTGGCCAGTCGACCCAGGTCGAGGTTGAGGCCGAGAGGCTCGCCCGGAGCGACGAGAGCTGGTCCCTGGGAGGCTACGCGATCTGCGCCACAGCGTGACGTCCACGCGGAGCCGATCCGGCGATCAGCAAGATCTCCGCCTCCGTCCGCTCATCTTCTGACGATAAGCCCGCGTGCGAGTCACCCGATCGGGCGATCTCGCGCGCAGGCCCCACCCGTCCGAACCGGACGATACCGGCCGTAGTGCCGGACGTACGTGTCCAGGACCGTCCGCAGCTGCCTGTGCGTGCCGAAGATTGTTCGCTGGCTCTGGCCCGTCACCTGAGCGTGCCGGTCCCGCCGAGTCCGGCGAACCATCAGCCGATGACGATGTCACATTCGGCCGTACCGTGATCCACAAGTTGATTGAAGCCGGACGCGATCCCGAAAAAGTTTCCGCTGGCGGTGATGCTGCGGCGCTTCCCCCACCCGGGGACCCACTCTCTGCCCGTCGTGAAGCTCACCGTCCCGACGACGTTCTGCGTACCCGGGGGGTAATTGAATTCCAGGAGGCATCGCCAGCGGTACCAGCGGCCGGCGATGTTCCCGTTGCCGGCGTCGGCGGCGATGTTCCAGCTGCCGTTCGGGAACACCTTGAACGTGATGACACCCGCCACTCCGCTACTGATGTCTCCCCCGGCGAACTTGAGGCCCTCAAGGCCCGTCGGACCTTCGATCCGCTCCTTTGTGGTGGGGTTGGCGTGCGCGGGGGTCGCGCCCAGCAGTCCGGCGC